>JAFZQE010000072.1 GCA_017552325.1 Oscillospiraceae bacterium | reverse complement strand
GCCCACGGCCGTCACAAGAAGCAGTCCGGCGGTTCCGGCCAGTTCGGCGACGTGTGGATCCGCTTCGAGCCGCAGGAAGAGCAGGACGAGATGATCTTCGCCGAGGAAGTCTTCGGCGGCTCCGTCCCGAAAAACTTCTTCCCCTCCGTCGAAAAGGGCCTGCGCAACGCCGTGCAGAAGGGCGTTCTTGCCGGCTACCCGCTGGTCGGCCTGAAGGCGACGCTGTATGACGGCTCCTACCACCCCGTCGACTCCAACGATATGGCCTTCCAGACGGCCGCCCGTCTCGCCTACCAGGACGGCATCCCCAAGGCCCGTCCCACCATCCTCGAGCCCATCGGCCTGCTGCAGGTCACCATCCCCGACGCCAACCTCGGCGATATCATGAGCGACATCAGCTCCAAGCGCCGCGGCACCGTGCTCGGCATGACCGCCGAGGACGGCATGCAGACCGTCGAGGCCGAGGTCCCCATGGCCGAAATGAGCAGCTACACCATCGACCTGCGTTCGATGACGCAGGGCCGCGGTTCCTTCAGCTGCAAGTTCATCCGCTACGAGGAAGCCCCCGGCAACGTCCAGCAGAAGGTCATCGAAGAGGCCAAGGCGCTGGCCGAGCAGGAGTAATCCCCCACAGAACGCTTTTTCAGGGCGGCGGTTTCCCCGCCGCCCTGACTTGATACAAAAGGGACGATCTGTATGTTCAAAAAACTGAAGCCGCTGAAGGATCTCCTCTGGGCCGCAGGGATCGGCGTCGCGCTGATGTGCCTGCTGGTCGGCCTCGTCGCCGCGAACTTCACCTCCTACTACGGGGACAGAGCGCGGCCGGTCATGGATCTGCGCAGCGGGAGAACGGAAAAGGAAACGTCCGAAGCGGCAGCCGACGACAGCGGCAGCACATCCACCGGACTGAAGGCGGACGGTACGCTGCATCCCCTGGCGGAGACGAGCAAGGCCAAGAAGGCCTATCTCAAAAAGCTGACCATCCTCTGCGACAGCAGCTTTGTCGCGCTCCGCGGCTCCGAGCTCAACAGCGCGGCCGTCTGGAGCAGCGAGACGGGAGTTCTGCCGATGGACTCCGTCAGCGACTGGAAAATCCTCTACCCCGCCGATTCCTCTCTGATCAGCCCGTCCAACGCGGCGCTCGACGCCAAGCCGAAGATCCTCGTGATCGCCGTCGGCAGCGACGCCTCGGCAGGCATGAAGAAAAAGAGCTTCACGAAGAATTATACCGCTCTGGTAAATAACCTCGCCAAGGCGAATCCCGAGGCGAAGATCGTCTGCCTCTCCCTCTGCTCCGTGACCGAATCCTACGAGGGCAGCGACGGCATGACCGCGGAGACCGCCGCCAAGATCAACAGCTGGATCCAGGCGGTCTGCATCGACACCGGCGCCTATTACGGCGACCTGAGCGAGGCCCTGTGCAAGGACGGCTATCTGCTCGACGAATACGCCGACAGCAGCGGCCGGGCGCTCAACAGCGAGGGTCTGAAGGCTCTGCTGAATTATCTGCAGAAGCACGACGTCACGAACCAGTAAAATGACAGTATAAACGATCCCGCCGGATATCCGGCGGGATCGTTTTATTTCCCGGTATTGTCAGGCTTCGATCTCGATGATATAGGCGACGAGGCCGCCGTAGTAATCCCGGTAATCATGCGCGGGATCGCCGCTGATGTCGTTGTAAAGCCAGCTGCCGTTCTGCAGGCTCAGCATCAGGTAGTCCTCCGCCACGCCGGAGTAGGTGTCGATGCCGGAGGGCTCTCCGTCTTTCCAGTGCGGGTCGGCCCTGCTCAGCGAGGAACCGTCAAGCCAGGTCATGGCGCCGTCAACGCGGCGCGCGCCGAGCCAGATATATCTGGCCCCGCTCTGTTCGGCCAGCTCGACCACCTTTTTGAACTCCTCGTCGTTGTTGATGATGACCAGGTGCCCGCCCCTGTGAGCGGCGTTTTCCTTGGCGTCGGCCCAGCTGTAGTCTCCGACGACGATCTCGTAGCTCGTCTCTTTCGTCTCGGGCGGCTTCGGCGTCTCCAGCGGCAGATAGCTCGGCTCGGGCGTCACCTCGATGACGGTCGGGGGCGCGGTCTCAGCCGGGGGCAGCTCGGTGCTGAGGATGTCGACGGCGTTGACGCTCGTGTCGGTCCTCGTTTTCAGCTCGCGGTTTTCAAAGTATTCCTTCAGATAGGCCGCGGACAGCAGGATGATGCAGAGAAGCACGATGATCACGACCGGGCGCATGCGGCGCCGACGTACCTTCCCCGCGATCTTGCGCTCCCGCTCCGTGCTGTTCTGATACTGCGGCGGCGTCGAGCGGCCGATGACGACCGGCTCAAGCTCGGGATTCTTGTCCTCCTCGAGGATGATGACCGGTTCGTCCACCGCTTCCGGCTGCGGGGCCGGCTCTTCCTGCGGCTCGGAATCCTGTGCCTCTTCGGGCTTCGTTTCCTCCATCAGAGGGCCGACGATCGGCTCCTGCGGGACCTGTTCTTCCTCGTTGTCTGTCTTCACGATTTCCGGATTCTCCTCCCTGCGAAGAATTTCGAGCATCATCTGTTCCACTCGGCTCAATTCTTCGTCGCTTTTATGATACAGCGTCTCCGCGCTGACCGGGCCCGAGAGATAAATGTTGTTGACGCAGCTCTGCAGCGCGGCCTTCAGCTCTTCCACGCTCTGATACCGCTCGCCTGCCTGGAAGGCGGTCGCTTTGGCGATGATCTCCGACAGACGGCGGCCGGCCGCTTTCGGCGGGACGATCGTCTCTCCGCTCATGCGGCGCTGCCTTGCGCCGTCCTCCCCGCTTTTATAGAAAGGCAGGCGCGCGCTGTTGACCGCGTAATAAAGCAGCAGCCCCAGCGAATAGACGTCCGCGGCCGGGCTTTTCTGCCCGTGCCAGAAGAGCTCCGGCGCCAGGAATTCGCGCTCCTGGCCGCTCCAGTCGCCCTCCGCCGCCGGGCCGAGACGGACCGAGCCGTCCTCCTCACGAAAGACGTTGTCTGGAAAGACTCCGCCGCGGTATCCGCCGGTGCCGACTTCGCCCTGGATCAGATCGCAGAGCCGGACGAGCAGATCGCAGAGCTCGCGGCGGTCAAGATCGGCGATCCCTTCTCCCAGAGCTCGTCTGTCATTCGATTCGTTGACGTTTTCCACAGCAGCACCTCCTGTCTCACTGCACAGAAATGCCCAAGTTAACAATATTATGTTAACACATTACGTCGAAAACGTCAAGCGATTCTCTCTGGTTTAAGAACTGGTTTAAGATTTCACTTCTCCATTTTTTCCGCGAGGCGGGTGATCTGGTCGGCATAATGCCCCAGCTCCTTGTTGGCGCGGCCCTCGCAGGCCTTTGCCGCGAGCTGCAGCCGCTCGACCGCCTGCAGCAGGCGCGTGAAGGCCGGGCTGACCGTCCGCTCCTTCGTCTGCTTTTTGATGGGCTTCGCCTCGGTGACGCGGACGAAGTCCCCGCTCAGCAGGTCGAAGCAGGTGCCGCTGTAAGGCGCGAAGGCGGGGATATGCAGCTCCTGGTTGAGGCAGGCGGTAAAGGCTTCGGAGGCCTCGGGGTCGCCGTGGTTGACGAAGGTCAGGCGCGGGGACTGCTCAAAGCCGCGCAGCCAGGCGATCAGGCCGTTCTTGTCGGCGTGCCCGCTGACGCCGCCCAGCGCGGCGATCTCGGCGCAGACCTCGATCTCCTCGTTGAAGAGCTTGACCTCCTTGACCCCGTCAGCCAGGGTACGGCCCAGCGTGCCGGGCGACTGGAAGCCGACGAAGAGGATCGTGCACTCCGGCCGCCAGAGATTGTGCTTGAGGTGGTGCCGCACGCGGCCGCCGTCGCACATGCCGCTGGCGGAGATGATCAGCTTCGGCGTCTTGTCGTCGTTGATCGCCTTCGATTCCTCCTGCGAGACGGCCAGCTTCAGCCCCGGGAAGACGATGGGGTTGACCCCGGAGCGGATCAGACGCTGCATGTCCTCGTCCAGGAATTCGGTGTCGCACTGGAGGAAGACGCTCGTCGCCTCGATGGCGAGCGGGCTGTCCACATAGACCGGGAACTCGCCGTGCCCCGTGACGAGGCCGCGCTCCTTGATCTCGCGGATGAAGTAGAGCATCTCCTGCGTGCGGCCGACGGCAAAGGACGGGATGATGAGGTTGCCGCCGCGGTCGAGGGTCGTCTGGATCCTCTTGGCGAGCTCCGCCACATAGTCCGGCCGCTCCGTATTGTGCAGGCGGTCGCCGTAGGTCGACTCGATGACGAGATACTCCGTGTCGCGCACCGGCGTGGGATCGCGGAGGATCGGCTGATCGCAGTTGCCGACGTCGCCCGAGAAGGTGATCTTCCTCGTCTCCCCCCCCTCGAGGAGCCATACCTCGATCGCCGCGGAGCCGAGCAGATGCCCCATATCGGTGAAGCGGATGCTGACCGCCTCGTTCACCTGGATCATCGTGCCGTAGCCGCAGGGACGCATCAGGCCCATCAGACCCGCCACGTCCTCGAGATCGTAGAGCGGCTCGACCTCCGCCCCGCCCTTGCGCTGATTCTTGCGGTTCTGCCACTCGGCCTCGGAGATCTGGATGTTCGCGCTGTCGCGAAGCATGATGTCGCAGAGCGAGACCGTGGCGGCCGTGGCGTAGACCGTGCCGCGGAAGCCTTGTTTGTACAGCAGCGGCAGCAGACCCGCGTGGTCGATGTGCGCGTGGGTCAGCAGCGCGAAGTCGAGCGCGGCGGGAGAGACGGGCAGCGGCTCGTTTTCGAACAGATCCTTCCCCTGCTCCATGCCGTAGTCGACGACGCCTTTTTTGTCGCCGACCTCGATCAGGGTGCAGCTTCCGGTGACCTCGTGGGCGGCGCCCAGAAAGGTGATTGTCATCGGGGATTCCTCCTTTTGCACAGCTTTTCTCTTTTTCTCCATCATACACCCTTTGCGCCCCTCCTTCAATTCCATTTTTTCATGAAATTCGAAGAAATAAGGATGGCGAAAGAGATCGAACTGTGTTATGATATAAGATGTATGATTATCCGCGAACGGAGACCTTGCGATGAAACATAAACTGCAGAGGGCCCTGGCCCTTCTTCTCATGGCCGCCATGCTGGCCGCGCTTTCCGCCTGTACCGTGACGGATCTGTCCGGCAGCGGCACGTCGGAAGGCGGCTCTGCTTCGAGCGCCTCCACGGCCCGCCCGTCGAAAACGTCCGGGACCGGGGGCGATGGCGAGCCTGCCGGCGCCGAACCGGGCGAGCCGGCCGTGACGCCGCAGCCGACGGTGTTCCTGCCGCTGAGCATCAACGAGGTGATGCTCTCGAACAAGGCGACGCTGGCCGACGACAGCGGCCTCTTCCCCGACTGGGTGGAGCTTTACAACTACGGCAGCGAGATGCTGCCGCTGGACGGGCTGGTGCTGAAAAAAGGCGGCGATTCCTGGGCCCTGCCGAACAAGCAGCTCGCGCCGGGCGGCTATCTCGTCGTCTTCTGCGACGGCAGCGGCAGCGACGAGCTGCACGCGAGCTTTTCCCTGTCCAAGGACGGCGTGTCGCTGTCCCTCGAGACCACCGAGGGCGGGCTGATCGAGGCCTTTGACGTGCCCGCCTGCGGCGCAGACTGCAGCGTTTACCGCGACGCTGAAGGCGCGGCGCTCATCAGCGAGTTCCCGACCCCGGGCTATGAAAACAGCGCGGAAGGCTATGCGCAGCTGCAGGCCGAGCGCCGCTGCGGCAGCGATCTCGTGATCTACGAGGCCGCGGTGTACAACCAGTGGGATCTGCCGCAGAACGGCAGCTATTACGACTGGGTGGAGCTGAAAAACGTCTCCGGCGGCGTTATCGAGCTCAGCGACTATTACCTCTCCGACAAGGGCGGCGACCGCGCCCGCTTCCGCCTGCCCGAGCGCAGCCTCGATCCCGGGGAGATCGCGGTGATCTACTGCACCGGCGACGAGGAGCGCAGCGGCGGGAACCGCGCGCCCTTCGCCCTGAGCGCCGACCGCGACCAGCTCTATCTCAGCCGCTCCGACGGGACGCTGGCGGACTACGTGTCCCTGCACGACATCCCCTACCACGGCTCGATCGGGCGCATGGACGGTGAAAACGGCTACTTTTACTTCGCCTCCGCGACGGCAGGCTATGCCAACGCCGGCGGCTGCCGCCTGATCGCGGAAAAGCCGGTGCTGCTCGGCCGTGACGGCGTATTTGACGGCGTCACCGAGGTCGAGGCCGTGCTCTCCGCGGCCGGAACGATCCACTACACGACCGACGGCTCCGCGCCGGGCGCCGATTCCCCGGTCTATACCGGGCCTATCCGCCTGACGAAGACCGGCGTCATCCGGGCGATCAACATCGAGAACGGCAAGCTCGTCAGCGAGATCCTGGAGCTGGCCTTCATCATCAACGAGGGCCACACGCTGCCGGTCGTCAGCCTCGTCGGCAATCCCGCCGACATCACCGGTCCCGGCGGTCTGTACAAGAACCCGTCCAAGGACATCGAGCGCGCCGGCGCCGTGAAAATCTTCGAGAACGGGCAGAGCGTCAGCATCGAGTGCGGCATCAAGCTGCACGGCGAGACCTCGAAGCTCGCGCAGGCCAAAAAGTCCTTCAAGCTGAACTTCCGCTCCCGCTACGACGGCGAGCTGCACTACGACCTGTTCAACAACGGCGTCACCGACTTCTCTTCCATCCTGCTGCGCGCCGCGCAGGAGAGCACCTACTCCACGCTGATGCGCGACAACATCGTCCATCAGCTCGCGATCCGCTGCTTCCCCGAGCTGCCCGCTCAGGACTACAAGTATGCGGTGCTATATATCAACGGCGAGTACTGGGGCGTCTACAACATTCGCGAGGCGCACTCCGAGGAGCATTACGCCTACCACTACGGCTATGATCCCGACACGGTGACGCACTGGAAAGAGCTCTGGGACAAGTCCAGCCCGATCGGCGAGGTCTGCCGCTTCGCGCTCAACCACGACCTGTCCAACGACGACAACTACAACTACGTCGCCGAGCACATCAACGTCGACAGCGTGATCGGATGGACGATCCTGCAGGCCTGGTGCAGCAACCACGACTGCAACCCGCCCAACGCGCGCTTCTACTACTCGACCGAGGACGACATGCTGCGCTTCGCGCTGGTCGATCTCGACCTCGGCATGTTTGAGTACGACGTATTCGACGTGCCGCTGCACGGCTCCGTCGTCGACGGTTACCGCTACGCCTACGCCTTTAATAACCTCGCCAACAAGCTGATGGAGAACAAGCAGTATCAGCTGCGCATGGCCGAGCAGCTCTCCGCCGCCCTGCACGGGGACATGAGCAACGAGGCCGTGCTGGCGATGATCGACGACTTTGCCGACCAGCTGCGGCCGGAGATCCAGCGCGACCGTGATCGCTGGGCCAAGGGCGGCGACGGCGACACGGTGGAGTTCTGGGAGCACGGCTTCCAGATGGTCGACTACCTGCGCGACTATGTCACGCGCAAGGTCGGCCGCGCGAGAACGATGGTCAACTCCTTCATCGCGCATTCCGACCTGACGCAGGAGGAGATCACCAAGTACTTCGGCGACATCGACTGATTAAAAAAACGGGAACCGGGTATGACCCCGGCTCCCGTTTAAACATGACAAAAAACCGTCACGGAGAAATACCGTGACGGTTTTGCTTGTCGCGCTTTATTTCTTTTCCAGATAGGTCCGCAGCAGTTCCTGCAGCAGCTCGTCCCGGTCGATGCGGGTGATGAGCGTGCGGGCGCTGTTATAGTTGGTGATGTAGGTGGGATCCTCGGACAGGATATAACCCACGATCTGGTTGATGGGATTGTAGCCCTTCACCATCAGGGAGTTATACACGGACGACAGGATCTCCTTCATCTCGGCCTTGCTGTCCAGCGCGGTAAATTTTCTGGTGGCATCTTCCATGAATGCTCCCCCTCTCCAAAAATTTCATTTCCGTTACATATTATAACAGAAAAATATGTTATGTAAAGTAGAAATTTGGAGAAAGACCAGAAAAATTTTAAATTTTTTTCAGTTTTTTTCTGAAATTTACCGGATTACGGCTCCGAAACGCTCCGAAAGGGCGTCGAGGACGCGTTTAACCGTCTCCTCGGCGTGCTCGTCGGTCAGGGTCTGGTCCTCGGCGCGCATGCTCAGCGAGAAGGCCACGGACTTTTTGCCCGCCGCGATGCGGCTGCCGGCGTAGACGTCGAAGAGCGTGCAGCCGACCAGGTACTGTCCGCCGCTGGCGAGGATGCAGTCCCTCAGCTCGCCCGCCGGGACCGCCGCGTCGCAGACGACGGCGATGTCGCGCGTGACCGCCGGGAAGCGCGGCAGCGGCTTGAAGACCGGGATGCCGCCCTTGTTCTCGAAGAGCGCGTCGAAGCTGAGCTCGGCGCAGTACAGCTCCGCGTCCACGCCGTAGTTGGCGGCGACGGAGGGGTGGATCTGCCCCAGAACCCCGAGGCGGCGATCACCGAGCCATACCGAGGCGCAGCGGCCGGGATGGTAGGAGGGATTGTCCTTTTCCGCGGCAAAGCGGGCTTCTCCCACGCCCAGCCCGGCGACGATCTTCTCTACCCAGCCCTTGAGCGTGAAGAAGTCCATCTTCGGCCCGTAGGCGCCGAGGGAGAGGATCTTCGGCTCGTCCGCGGTGCCGTCGGGACGCTTGAGGTAGATGCGGCCGATCTCGTAGAGACGGGCCTCCCTGTTGCGGTAGTTGTAGTTGCGGGTCAGGATCTCGAGCATCGAGGGCAGGATGCTGGTGCGCATGATCGAGGTGTCCTCGCCCAGGGGGTTGAGGATGCGGAGGCTCTCGCGGCGCGGATCGTCCTTCGGCCAGCCGATCTTGTCGTAATAGGTCGGGCTGATGAAGGAGTAGGTGATGATCTCGTCGAGGCCCATGCTGCGGCAGGTCTGGCCGAGCTCGCGCTCGTACTGCTGCACCGGCGAGAAGCCGCCGGCGGTGCTGATGCCGCCGCTGAAGGCAATGGGGATCTCGTTGTAGCCGTAGAAGCGGGCGACCTCCTCGGCGATGTCGGAGTAGTGCGACACGTCGCCGCGCCAGGAGGGCACGCGGATGACGTCGCCCTCGAGCGTGAAGCCGAGCTTCAGCAGGATGTCGCGCATCGTCTGCTCGTCGATGTCGGTGCCGAGCAGGGCGTTGATCTTCTCCGGCTCGAGCTTCACGGTCGTCTCGGGCAGCGGATTCGGCACGACGTCGATGATCCCTTCCACGACCTCGCCCGCGCCCAAGAGCTCGATCAGCTCGCAGGCGCGCTGCACGGCCTTCATCGTGTTCTGCGGATCGAGGCCCTTTTCATAGCGGGAGGAGGCGTCGGTGCGCATGCCGAGCGCGGTCGCGGTGCGGCGGACGGAGGGGCCGTTGAAGTTGGCGCTCTCGAAGAGCACCATCGCCGTGTCGCCGACGATCTCGCTGTTGGAGCCGCCCATGACGCCGGCCACGCAGATGGGGCGGTTCACGTCGCAGATGCATAGCATGTTTTCGCTCAGCTTCCGTTCGGTGCCGTCGAGCGTGGTGATGCTCTCCCCCGCTCTCGCGCGGCGGATGTGCACTTCCTTCCCCTCGACGCAGGAGAAGTCGAAGGCGTGCATCGGCTGGCCGTACTCGAGCATCACGTAGTTCGTGATGTCGACGATGTTGTTGATCGGGCGCATGCCGGCGCTGCGGATGCGCTCGCGCATCCAGGCCGGGGACGGGGCGATCTTCACATTTTTCACCATGCGCGCGGTGTAGCGCGGGCAGAGATCGGCGTCCTCGATGACGATCTTCGTCAGCTCGTTGATGTCGCCGCCTGCCTTGGCCTGTACGACGGGCGTGTGCAGCTTCAGCTCCTTGTCGAAGGTCGCCGCCGCCTCGCGCGCAAGGCCGATCACGCACAGGCAGTCCGGGCGGTTGGGGGTGATCTCGAACTCGACGATGTGGTCGTCGAGGCCGAGGAAAGCGGCCATATCGTCGCCGGGCTTCAGGTCCTCGTGCAGGATCAGGATGCCGTCGTGGATGCAGTGCGGGAACTCGCGCTGCTCGGCGCGCAGATCCTCAAGCGTCAGCACGCGGCCCTTCGCCGTGTCGTAAGCGACAAGGTCTCCCTCGTGGACGTTCTGGCAGTTTGTTACGGTCTCGGCCGCGGGCTCAAGACGCAGCTTCCAGAGGTTCACGCCGGCGTTTTCCACCGCCGTGACCTTCGCCGCGATCACCTTGCCGAAGATGCGGTCGCCGGGCTTGATATCCGCGGAGATCGAGGGCTTTTCGGGGTCGATCGGGTGATAGTCGTTCAGGATGGCGGCCGCCTCGATGACGGCGTAGGGGAAGTCGTGCTCGGTGACCTCCAGCTCCTTCAGCGAGCAGAGCATGCCGTTGGAGAGCACGCCGCGCAGCTTGCCCTTCGTGATCTTCGTGCCGTTGGGCAGCAGCGCGTTGTGCAGCGCCGCGGGCACCAGGTCGCCGACGTGGACGTTCCAGGCCCCGGTGCAGATCTGCACGGGCTCGGCCTCGCCGACGTCGAGCTGCGCGACCAGCATGTGGTCGGAGTTCGGGTGCTTCTCCAGCGAGAGGATGCGCCCGACTTTGACATTTTTCATTTTCGCGCTGAGATCCTCGGTGACCTCCACCTTGGAGCCGGAGACGGTCATCGCCTCGTCGAAGGCGCGGTCGTCGATCTCGCTCAGCGGCAGATCGACAAATTCATTCAGCCATTTTCTCGAAAGTTTCATTTCTGTCCGTCTCCTTTCTCAGAATTGTTCAAGGAAGCGCTCGTCGTTCTCGAAGATCAGGCGCAGGTCGGTGATCTTGTACTCGCCCATCGCGAGACGCTCCAGGCCCATGCCGAAGGCCCAGCCGGAGTAGACGTCCGGGTCTATGCCGCAGCCGGCGAGCACCTTCGGGTGCACCATGCCGGCGCCCAGCACCTCGATCCAGCCCTCGCCCTTGCAGGTGGGGCAGCCCTTGCCGCCGCACTTGTGGCACTGGATGTCCAGCTCGCAGCTCGGCTCGGTGAAGGGGAAATGATGCGGGCGGAAGCGCGTGACGGTGCCCTTGCCGTAGATCTGCTCGACGACGAGGTTCAGCGTGGCCTTGAGGTCGGCCATCGTAACGCCCTTGTCCACGACCAGACCCTCGATCTGGTGGAACATCGGGCTGTGGGTGGCGTCCACCTCGTCCTTGCGGTAGACGCGGCCGGGAGCCAGCACGCGGATCGGCAGCGAGCGCGTTTCCATCGCGTGGATCTGCATCGGGGAGGTCTGCGTACGCAGACAGATCGCTCCGTCCTCGGTGAAATAGAAGGTGTCCGTCCAGTCGCGGGAAGGGTGGCCCTCGTCGATGTTCAGCTTGGTGAAGTTATACTCCGACAGCTCCACCTCCGGGCCGTCGATGACCTCGAAGCCCATGCCGATGAAGATGTCCTTGATCTGGTCGAGGACGTTGTACATCGGGTGCTTGTGGCCGAGGCGGACGCTCTCGCCGGGCAGCGTGACGTCCAGGGCCTCCTCCTGCAGCTTCCGCTCCAGCAGCTCTTTGCCGAGCAGCTCGCGGCGGGCCTCGATGGCGGCTTCGATGTCGCCGCGCAGCTGGTTGGCCAGTTGGCCCATCGCGGGGCGCTCCTCGGCGGAGAGCCTGCCCATCTGGCGGAGGATGCTCGTCAGCTCGCCCTTCTTGCCGAGGTAGCGGACGCGCATTTCCTCCAGGGTCTCCATGGTAGGCGCCTGAGAAACGGCCTTCAGCGAGGCCTCTCTCAGCTTCTGCATCAGTTCTTTCATATCTCTGCTCCTATGATAAAATAGTAGACAAACAAAAAAGCCTCCGTCCCAAAGGCATGGGACGAAAGCTCTGCTTCCGCGGTACCACCCAAATTCGGCCGCAAAGGGGCCGCACTTTGAAGGAAAGGATAACGGTTTTCAGCCGCCGGTGATTGGCCGGTGCTCCCGGGCGAACCAAGCGCGCTCTGCCTGCGGGGGCTTTCAGCCGGTGACCCCTGCTCTCTGACGGCGATCTCGCACTATTTTCCCGTTCAACGCAAAAGTTCAATGCATGAACACAGGTAACATACCACAAATAAAAGCCGGAATCAAGTGTTTTCTTGATCCCGGCCGATTTTTTCATAATGGGGGTAATTCCGAATTATTCTTCCCACGTCCGCTCGCTGATGATGTAGCGCGGGCGGCGCTTGACCTCCATGTAGATCTTGCCGATGTACTCGCCGAGGATGCCGAGGCAGATCAGCTGCACGCCGGAGACGAAGCAGACGATGCAGGTCGTGCTGGCCCAGCCGGCCACGGTGCTGCCGCAGAGAGCCGCGATCAGCGCCCAGAGAACGCCGATGAAGCTGAGGATCGCGACAAACACGCCGAAGCCGGTGATCAGATGCAGGGGCTTGACCGAAAGACTGGTGATGCCGTCGACCGCGAGGCCGATCATCTTGCGCAGGGGGTAGTGGCTCTCCCCCGCCAGGCGCTCGGCGCGCTTGTAGTAGACGCTGCTGCTCTTGAAGCCGACCAGCGGCACCAGGCCGCGCAGGAAAAGGTTGACCTCCTCAAAATGCGCGAACTCCTTCAGCACGCGGGCGCTGATCAGGCGGTAGTCGGCGTGGTTGTAGACGACCTCCGCGCCCATCGCGGACAGGAACCTGTAAAAGCCCTGCGCCGTCGTGCGCTTGAAGAAGGTGTCGGTCTCGCGGCTCTCGCGCACGCCGTAGACGACCTCGCTGCCGGAGAGGTACTCGTCGACCATCGCGTCCATGGCGTTGATGTCGTCCTGGCCGTCGCAGTCGATGGAGATCGTGATGTCGCAGCGATCCTTCGCCTCCATCAGTCCGGCGAGCACCGCATTCTGATGTCCGCGGTTGCGGCTCTGGCTGATGCCGATGTAGTGCGGGTCGCTCTTCGCGAGCTCCGAAATGATCTCCCAGGTGCGGTCCTTGCTGCCGTCGTTGACGAAGAGGACGCGGCTGTCCTCGGCGATCTTGCCCGCCGCCGTCAGCTGCCGGAGCTTTTCGAGAAACAGCGGCGCGGTGATCGGCAGGACCTCCTGCTCGTTGTAGCAGGGAATGACGATGTACAAAACGGGGGCCATGTTCATTCCTCCTCTAAAAAAGCGGCCAACTCCGGAACCGTTTTGAAATACCAGCGGCAGCTGCCGCGCATGAAACGCTCGATCTGCGGGATGTCGTTCGACCAGCCGACCGCGGCGAAGTCCACGCCGCAGGCGCGGGCCATGTCGTAGCCGGGCTTGAGGTCGTCGATCATCAGCAGCTCCTCCGGACGGAGATCAAAGCGCCGCATGATCTCCTCCAGCGGCCAGGGGCTGGGCTTTCGCCGGTCGAGCGGCTGTTCCCAGCCGAACACGGCGTCCGGCTCGGGCAGGCCGTTTTCCCGGTAATCGCGGCAGATGTTGAAGTCGAAGGAATGCGACACGACGCAGACCAGACCGCCGGCCGCCTTCTGCCGCTCCATGATCTCCCGCACGCCGGGATAGGCGACGGGGATGTGGTCGCGGACGTAGGTCTGCCAGAACAGGGTCTCGTCCTTGAGATCCTCGTCGTCCATGCCGTAATCCTCCCGGCACATCGGGATAAAGCCGGGCTCGAAGTTCCTCAGAAAATATTTTTCCAGGCTGCAGCTCATCCCGGGACGGCGCAGCGCCAGATATTCCACAAAGCAGGGCCAGTGGATGGTCGCCGTGCTGTTGACGACCGTGTCGTCGTGGTCAAAGACCAGGCATTTGTATCGCATAAAAACCTCGCGGTACGGATTAATAGAAGGTCGCGACCTCCTGCGTCGGGGCGGCGCAGGGATTGGCCTCGACGAAGCTCAGCACCGGGCCCTTTTTGCCGTAGGCGCGGTGGAACTTGAAGTTCAGCCTCGCGGTCAGCATCATCCAGGTCTCGTCGACGATGCTGTCGGCGTTTTTCCACTGGCAGACCAGGCCGGCGAACTGGATGTCGTTGACGCAGCAGGTCATCAGATGGCGGCCGATCACGAAGCACTCCGCGGGAAGGCGGCGGCGCACCAGGGCCTTGCCCTTGAAGCGCACGGTCTTGCCCTCGTACTTCTTCGGGTCCTCGGACAGGTCGCGGTACCAGAGCGCGTAGTCCTCGTCGGCGATCTCGATGATCGGGGCGTTCACGTCGAAGGGCAGCGGATCCTGGATGTCGTCGTATTCCACCTGGCCGCCCGCGTACTCGTAGGCGATGTCCGCCCGGCGGGAGGCGCCGCGCACGATCTTATGGAGCTCCATCTTGTCGATGGCGGCGGAATAGCGGTTAAAGACGACGAGCTCGCAGCTTTTCAGCTTGTCGTAGACGAGCTGGCGCATGTTGTTGTTGTAGCTGACGAAGCTGCGCGCGTCGGCGAACATGAACTCCTGGTAGACCATCCAGTTCTCCGGCATCGCGTTGTAGAGCAGGTCGAGCATCCACATGCCGTTGTACTCGACGACCACGCGCTCGGCGTCCACGTCGTCCAGCCACTTTTTCATGTTCTCGGCCGTGAGCTCCGCTTCGCTCTCCAGCACGTGCAGATAGACGCGCTTGTCCGCGAACTGGTCGGGCGCGTATTCCTCCTCGCCCTCCTCGCAGACCAGAAGCAGCGTGCGCTCGCCGTTGCAGAAGCGCTTGTCCTCCAGGGTCTCCTGGATGAACTTCGTCTTGCCGGCCTCCAGAAAGCCGGTGAACAGATAGACAGGAACGTCTTTTTGCTTACTCAAACCCGAAACAGCTCCTTCAGCGCCTGCTCGTTGAGCTTCGACCCGATTACGCAGAAGCGGCCGATGACGGCGGCGCCGCCGCGGCGGACGTCGATCTCGCCGGGCACGTAGTCAAAGTAGATCCAGTCGCCCTCGCCGGAGTCGACCAGGCCCTTCGCGCGCAGCACGACGCCGTATTTCGCCTCGTCCTGCAGGGCGTCGAGCGCGGCGCGGAGCTCCTCCTCCGTGAACTTGCGCGGGGTCTCCATGCCCCAGCTGGTGAAGATCTCGTCGGCGTGGTGATGGTGATGATGCCCGTCCCCGTGGTCGTGATGGTGGCACTCGCAGTCGGGATCGTCGCACTCCTCGCCGTCCTCGTGGTGATGATGGTGATGATGGTGCTCATGCTCCTCGTCCTCGTCATGGTGGTGATGATGGCAGCACTCGTGCTCCTCGTCATCGTCGTCGTGGTGATGATGGCAGCATTCGTGCTCTTCGTCATCATCGTCATGGTGGTGATGATGGCAGCACTCGTGCTCCTCGTCATCGTCGTCGTGGTGGTGATGGTGGCAGCACTCGTGCTCCTCATCCTCGTCATGGTGGTGATGATGGCAGCACTCGTGCTCCTCATCCTCGTCATGGTGGTGATGATGGTGATGCTCGTGTTCCATCTCCTGCAGCTCGCGCTGGAGGACGTTCTCCTCCATGACCTCGCGGATCTGCGCGCCGCTGATCTGGTCCCAGGGGGTGGTGATCAGGCGGGAAGAGGGATTGATCCCCTGCAGCAGCTCGACGGCGGCCAGGGTCTTGGCGTCGGCGGCGGAGTCGGTACGGCTGAGGACGATCAGGTCGGCGCTGGCCACCTGGTCGTTGAAGAACTCGCCGAAGTTGCGGGCGTACATCTTGCACTTGCCCGCGTCCACGACCGTGACCTTCGCGCCGATCTCCGCGCCCTCGACGCGCTCCACGGCGGCCGCGACGTCGGACAGCTTGCCGACGCCGGAGGGCTCGATCAGGATGCGGTCGGGCGCAAAATCGGCCATGACCTGCGCCAGGGCCTTCGTAAAGTCGCCCACCAGGGTGCAGCAGATGCAGCCGGAGTTCATCTCGGTGATCTGCACGCCCGCGTCCTGCAGAAAGGCGCCGTCGACGGCGATCTCGCCGAACTCGTTCTCGATCAGCACGAGCTTCTCGCCCTGATAGCCCTCGGCGATCAGCTTGCGGATCAGGGTCGTCTTGCCGGCTCCGAGAAAGCCGGAGAAAATATCGATTCTTGTCAAGGTATTTGCCTCCTTGTAATTTGTTCTCTAAATGTTTATTATATCACTTTCTTTCGGCATTGACAAGGGTTTCTCCCGTGAGCGCGCGGAATCTCGCGAATGCGTATTGACGGAAGCCCGGCCTTATGCTATACTTCCTTGTAATTTTATTTCAAAAAGGAGTTGTTTATCCGATCATGGATGGCGACAGTCGATTGCCGATGACACCCTGGCTCATCGCAGTCGTATTATTGCTGCTCGCGGCCTGGTTCGCCGTGACGGAGACGGCTATCGCCGCCGTCTCGCGCAGCAGGATCAAGGCGAAGGCAGACAAGGGAGACCCGCGGGCCGAAAAGGCTCAGTATGTGCTGGATCATTTTGACCAGGCCGTGACGACGCTCCTGATCTGCACCAATATCGTTCACATCGCCGCGGCGGCCATCGTCACCGTGGCCGTTACCGCCCGCTGGGGCCTGAGCGCCGTGTCGGTCAGCACGCTGATCACGACGGTCGTGGTCTTCTTCGCCGGCGAGATGCTCCCGAAGAGCATCGCCAAAAGCTACAGCGAGCGCTTTACCCTGGCCAATTCCGGCATGCTGAAGCTGCTGATGGCCGTTTTCCGCCCGCTCGCCGCCGCGCTGAGCGCGATCGGAGAAGGCGCGGCCAATCTCACCCGGGGCGACCCGGAGATCAGCGTCACCGAGGACGAGCTCTACGATCTGATCGAGGACATGACCGAAGAGGGCACGCTGGACGAGGAGCAGGGCGAGCTGATCTCCTCCGCGCTGCAGTTCGGCGAGGTCACGGTCGAGAGCATCCTCACCCCGCGCGTCGACCTGGAGGCCATAGACATCGAGGACAGCCCCGAGGAGATCCTCGCGCAGATCAAGGCGCAGAACCACAGCCGCCTGCCTGTTTACGAGGGCAGTGTCGACAACGTCATCGGCATCCTGCAGATCCGCAAATACATCAAGGCCTATCTGAAGCTCGGCAGCGCGATCGACCTGCATCCCCTGCTCGACGAACCGCTGTTCATCCACCAGAGTACCAAGATCGACGAGCTGCTGCCCATCCTCTCGAAGCGCAAGCAGAACCTGGCCGTGATCACCGACAACTACGGCGGCACGCTGGGAATCGTCACGGTCGAGGACATCCTGGAGGAGCTGGTCGGCGAGATCTGGGACGAGGACGATGTGGTCGAGGAGGCCGTGGTCGCGCTCGACGACGGCAGCTTTGAGGTCGACGCCGAGGAATCGGTCAGCGACGTGTTCGAGCAGCTCGGCTTCGACGATCCCGAGGAGGACGAGGAGCTGGTCAACACGCGCATGGGCGAATGGGCCTATGAGCAGTTCACCGCGATCCCCGCGGCCGGCGACAGCTTTTCCTATCATTCTCTGCAGGTCACCGTCTCCGAGGTCGAGCACAACCGCATCCTCAAGCTGCGCGTCCGGATCCTTCCGGAGGAACAGGAAGGGGGCGATGACGCATGACGACAGCGTTTGTCATCGCCGGCATCGTCCTGTGCCTGGCGCTTTCCGCCTTTTTCTCGGCCTGTGAAATGGCCTATTCCTCCTGCAGCGAGCTGCGTCTGGAGAGCCTGCGCGACGACGGCTCGAAGCGGGCCGATATCGCGCTGAAGATCACCGGGCGCTTCGACAAGGCGCTCAGCGCGATCCTGATCGGCAACAACCTGGCCAATATCGCGGCCTCGTCGCTGGCCTCCGTGCTGGTGATCCTGCTGACCGCGTCCGACCGCTACGCCTGGCTGGCGACGCTGATCCTGACGCTGCTGGTCATCGTCTTCGGCGAGACGATCCCGAAGATCACCGCCAAGAAAAACGCCAACCGCATCGCCCTGCGCAACGCCTATCTGATCCGCGGGCTGACGATCGTGCTCTTCCCGCTGATCTGGCTGATCGTGCTGCTTGTACGCCTCATCACCTCCGGCATCCGGCCCGAGGAGACCGAGGACCCGGACGAAGCCGTTGAGGAACTGCAGTCCATCATCGAGACCGCCGAGGACGAGGACGTTCTCGACGAGGATCAGTCCGAGCTGGTGCAGGCCGCCATCGGCTTTGCCGATATCTCCGCCTCCGAGGTCATGACCGCGCGCGTGGACGTGCAGGCCATCGACATCGACGACGACTGGGCGGACATCCTCACGCAGATCGAGGACGCGCCCTATTCGCGCCTGCCGGTCTATGAGGACAGCAT
>JAFZQE010000071.1 GCA_017552325.1 Oscillospiraceae bacterium | reverse complement strand
TACTACGACAAGAAGATCTACGAGAACGATCCCTTCGCCCGCGTCGACCAGGTCGGCGTCGGCAAGCTGGTCAAGATGGCCGCCGAGCTGGGCCGCTCCGTGCGTCCCGAGCTGCACCTCGGCGTCTGCGGCGAGCACGGCGGCGACCCGAGCTCCGTCGAGTTCTTCCACAAGGTCGGCCTGGACTACGTGTCCTGCAGCCCCTTCCGCGTGCCCATCGCCCGCCTGGCCGCCGCGCAGGCCGCCATCAAGGACGAGGCCGAGAAGGAAGCCGAGCCCAAGAAGGCCGGCATCAAGATCGATCTTGATATCGACATCGACAAGGAAGACATCCAGAAGAAGGTCGACGCCGCCAAGGTCGCGCTGAAGGACGCCACGGACAAGCTCTCCGCCGCCACCGCCGATGCGAGAGCCGAGCTCAAGGACGTTCTCTCCGCCGGCTTCAAGTCCCTGCTGGCCGGCTGGGAAGAGGCCAAGAAGACCTTCGGCGAGGAGCGCAAGGACAAGTAAGTCCCAGCGGCCTCAGCAAAAAACAATAAGCAAAGGCGCGTCCCGCAGGGGACGCGCCTTTTGCATCTTCTTTTCGTTTTTCCCGTGTTCCGTTCAGCTGTTCGAGGAGGAGGACGAGGCCGAAGCGGCGTTCTCCCGGTCGCGGATCATGTGCTGGAGCGTGATGAGGATCGCCACGACGGTCTTCTCATAAGCCGGCCTGTAGATGTCCACGCAGTACTTGTCGTGCAGGGAGAACATCTTCTGGGAAATGACGGCGATGACGCCGCCGTTTTCGTCGTACAGCTCGAAATTCAACCCGAGGATGTTCCCCTGAAGCTGCCAGCCGAGGCCCTCAATGTTGGTGACGTCCCGGACCAGGTGGAACAGCTCGTTGGACAGCTCGAAAGCGGTCCCGTCCTCCATCGTGACGAAGTGCCGCTCGTGGAGGGTGAAGATCTTCTTTTCCATGTGCGCCACGTGATTGCCTGCGGCGTCGTAGATCTCCGTCTTGTCGTGCAGCGAGGGGAACTTGGTCTCCGCGCGGTAGACGACGGCTTCCACGCCGTCCGTGATCTCGATCCGGTGGTGCAGCGTCATCAGCTTGGAGCTGGTGAACAGAGAGCGGACCGGCTCGCCGAAGCGCTCGACATTGTTGACGTTGGCCGACTCTCCGGCCTCGCGGAAGCGGTGGACTTTTGAAAAAACGCCCATATTTTTATTCTCCTTTTCTTTTTGTTTTCTTCGAATGTGTGAGCTGCGGAATGCCCGGCCTTCTCAGGACAGCAGCAGGTACAGGACGCCCGCGGCGCAGACGAGCCATCCGCCGAAGAACATGACCGCGTGCTTCGGCTCCAGATGGATCGCGATGAACTCGCGGATCAGCGCGCTCGGCCAGTAGTAGAAGGCCACCCGGCTGCCGATGCCGGTACAGGAGAGGCCGATTTTTTTGCTGTAGCGCAGCGCCCGGTAGACGTGGTAGTTGCTGGTGACCAGCGCCGTGCACTTTTTCCCCTCCCGGCCGTCCAGGATCTGTTTGGAGTATGTCAGGTTTTCCAGCGTGGTTTTTGACCTGTCCTCCAGGAGGATGTCGCTCTCCGGGACGCCGTGTTCGACCAGATAGCGCTTCATGGCCTCCGCCTCGGACACCGTCTCGTCCGCGCCCTGTCCGCCGGAGGGGATCAGCTTCGTCGGCGTCGGATCCTTGCGGTAGACCGCGATCGCCTTGTCGAGCCGCGCCTGCAGCAGCCGGGAGACCCGGTCTCCCTGCAGGAGCCCTGCCCCGTGGATGATGACGTAGTCGAATTCCTTCCGCCGGGGGATGATCTGGAGGAAGAGGATATAGATCATGAAAATGAGAAAGGCCATCGAGCCGTAGATCACCGTCCCGCTGAACAGGACGCCCGCGATGAACGGCCAGGAATGGATGAGCTCCTCGAAGGTGAAGCGGTCGCCGACGAAGGAAAACGAGAGGACGATCACGAAGAACACCGCTTCCCCCAAGAGGATGACGAGCCCGAGGACCAGGGACAGCATATGCTTGAGCTGCCGGCCCTCCCTGCGGATCATGCTGACCCCGTTGAAGATCAGAAAAAACGGAACGATCAGAAGGCTGATCAGGAGCGTGTCGACGACGATGACCACGTAATAGAATTCATAGCTGCCGGACAGATAGTAGAAAAAGGGGAAGAGGGACAGCAGGGCGATGAACAGCATGTAGCAGTTGCGGTATCTGCTGCGGTCCCGGCTCAGCATGATAAAAAAGACGGTCCAGCAGAAGAGGGCGATCAGCCCTGTGATGATCGTTGATTTCATGTTCCATCCTCCCTTCCGGCGTTTTGCGCTTCGTCCCGCTTCGGATGAGGCGCAGGCGGCGCTGAAGCCAGTATAACACAGATCGTCCGCGGAGAAAAGCCCGTTCCGGCGCTTGCGGGGCGAAAAAACTCTGTCCCTTTTTCACGAAACGGCGCGGCGGCTGGCGCGGAGAATTGGCTATTTTAATGAAATGCCGCATTAAATGGGAAAAGCGATTGACTTTCCCGGGCGGGATGCTATACTTGAGGCAACTGAACAGAGCGGATAGAGGCGCGGCGACCATCAGTAGCTCCGCAAACGGCAGGGGAACTGCCGGGGCGAAAGGGGAAGCCGCCGAAGGGTATCGGCCGTCCCGGGCCGATATGCCTGGGCCGCCGGAGAAGATCCGGCGGACTGTCGCGTCGAAAGACGCGGAGAGCTGTCGCGGCATACCGAGAGAAGGAATGTGGACAGCGGCTGCTGTTCACAATTTTTTTCGGAGGTATGAATATGTACGGAACCTTCTGGGCACTGGTCCCCCCGATCCTCGCCATCGTCCTTGCGCTGATCACCAAGGAGGCCTACACCTCGCTCTTCTTCGGCCTGCTGATCGGCGCGCTGTTCTCCGCCGGCTTCCAGCCCGTGGCGACGCTCGACGCCGTCATCAACGACGGCCTGATCTCCGCCATCAGCGACAATGCGGGCATCTTCCTTTTCCTGGTGCTGCTGGGCGTCCTGGTCGCGATGGTCAACCGCTCCGGCGGCAGCGCGGCCTTCGGCCGCTGGGCGCAGACCCACATCAAGACCGCCGTCGGCGCGCAGCTGGCCGCCTTTGTCCTGGGCGTGCTGATCTTCATCGACGACTACTTCAACTGCCTGACCGTCGGCTCGGTCATGCGCCCCGTCACCGACAGCCACCGCATCTCGCGCGCGAAGCTCGCCTATCTGATCGACGCCACCGCCGCGCCGATCTGCATGATCGCGCCGATCTCGTCCTGGGCGGCCGCCGTCTCCGGCGTGGCGCAGGACCTGGACACCGGCATCTCCGGCATCCAGCTCTTCATCCAGGCGATCCCCTACAACTTTTACTCGCTGCTGACCTTCGTATTCATCATCGCGCTGGTATTCATGAAGTTCGACTACGGCCCGATGCGCGCCAAGGAGCTGCTCGCCCAGCGCAGCGGCGAGCTGGGCGCGGCGGGGGATGAAAAGGGCGAGGAGGCCAATCCGCGCGGCCGCGTCATCGACCTTCTGTTCCCGGTGATCGCGCTGATGATCACCTGCACGATCGGCATGATCTACGTCGGCGGCTTCTTCGGCGTCGACGCCTGGGGCGACACCGGCTGCGCCGGCGACTTCATCGGCGCTTTCGGCAACACCGACGCCTTCATCGCCCTGCCCTGGGGCGCGCTGATCGCCCTGGTGCTCAGCTTCATCTACTATCTCTGCCGCCGCATCCTGACAATCAAGCAGGCCGCGGAGTGCATCCCGCAGGGCTTCGTCGCGATGGTCCCGCCCATCATCATCCTGACCCTGGCGGTCTCGCTGAAGACGATGACCTCCTCGCTCGGCGCGGCCGAGTACGTGCACGACCTGATGCTCGGCGCGGCGCAGGGGCTCTACAGCCTGCTGCCGGCGGTGATCTTCCTGGTCGCCTGCGTGCTGGCCTTCGCCTCCGGCACCTCCTGGGGCACCTTCGGCATCCTGATCCCAATCGTCACGGCGATCTTCCCGGCCTCCAGCGAGCTGCTGATCATCGGCATCTCCGCCTGCTGCGCGGGCGCCGTCTGCGGCGATCACTGCTCGCCGATCTCCGACACGACGATCATGGCCTCCGCCGGCGCGCAGGTCGAGCACATCAGCCACGTCTCGACCCAGCTGCCCTACGCGATGACGGTCGCGGCGCTGAGCTTCCTGACCTATATCGCCGCGGGCTTCATCCAGAACGCGCTCGTCAGCCTCCTGATCGGCGCGGCGCTGACGGTGGCGGCGCTCTTCGTCCTGCGTTATCTCGAGGCGCGCAAGGATGCCCCCGCCTCCGCTCCCGCCGCCGCGGAAGCCGATGCCTGATCCCCAAAAACGAAAAAGAGCACCCGACAGGGTGCTCTTTTTCATTTCCAAGCACTAAGCACTGCGCACGAAGCGCTCACTTCGCGCCGGGCTTCGTGTCGATGCTCTTGCCGAAGACGAAGAAGCGCTGGTAGAGAAATTCGGTGACGAAGTTGAGGACCATGTTGATCGCCGTGACGAGGAAGTCGTTCCAGCCCAGCGTGTCGGCCAGGTAGTCGCCCAGCCAGGTGCTCAGCGGCGTGAACACCGCGTAGTAGGCCGCGACCTTCAGCATCGCGACCGGGACGTTCGAGGCGGACTTGAAGGTGAATTCGCGGTTGAGCGTGAAGTTCCACAGCACCGAGAGCGTCAGCGCAATCAGATAGCGCGGCCAGTAGCTCCAGTCGGTAATTGCCGTCAGCAGCGCAAAGCTGCCCATCTCGATCAGCCCGGCGCTGATGGAAAAGAGCGTAAACTTGACGGCGCGGATCAGTTCTTTTCGTTTGTCGTCCACGGGATTCGCCTCCTGTCGTGGACAGTATACGACCCGCGGAAGAAAAACGCAACGAAAAACTTTCAATTTTTGAATCATCTTCGCCCCGGGGCATAATCGGCGGGCTTTTTCATATAGTAAGAGCGGGGTGATCGTCATGAAGGAGAAAAACTGGAAGCTTCTGCTCTGTCTGCTGGTCCCGCTCGCCGCCGGGGGACTCGGCGCCTGGCTTTCCGGCGGCTTCGGCGACAGCTACGCCGCGATGTACAAACCGCTGCTCTCGCCGCCGGGCTGGGTCTTCCCGGTCGTCTGGACGGCGCTGTATCTGCTGATGGGCTACGCGAGCTGGATCGTGCTCATGTCGGAGGCCTCGGAGCCGCGCAAGCGCCGGGCGCTGACGGTCTATGCCGTGCAGCTCGGGATCAACCTGCTCTGGCCGCTGTTTTTCTTCCGGCTGGGCTGGCTGCTCTTCGCCTTCCTCTGGCTCCTGCTGCTGATCGCCGCCGTGCTGGCCTGCCGGCTGCTGTTCCGCCACATCGAAAAGCGCGCGGGCGATCTGCTGCTGCCCTATCTGATCTGGCTCTTCTTCGCCGCGTACCTGAACCTCGGCGCGGTGATACTTAACTGAAACAGCTTGCCTTCCGAGCCCGGACGGAGTATTCCGTCCGGGCTTATTCGCATTTTGCCGATTTTCGGGGCTCCGGCTTGTCTATTGTGATAAAATGTACAGGATGCCCGGGCTTTTCCTTGCAAATGAAGTGACAATGTGTTACAATACGAACGATATAATACCCGCATAGCGTGCGCATATACAAGGGGGGACGCATATGACAAACAAAGCCAAGATTATCACGGTTGCAGGCAAGGGCGGCGTGGGAAAGACCTCGATCTGCGCTTCGATCGTCCGGCTGATGGTGGAGAAGTATCCCGACAAGAAGATCCTCGCCATCGACGCCGATCCTGCCGTGGGCCTGTCCGTTGCTCTTGGCGTGGATGTGAAGCTGACGCTGGACGACATCCGGCAGAGCATCGTGGACAGCGTGGAAAACGGGGAGACCCGGGAGGCGATGGAGCTTCTCAGCGAGGCCCGCTTCCGCATTTTCGACGCGCTGGTCGAGATGCCCGGCTTTGCTTTTCTGGCGATCGGCCGGCCGGAGAGCTCCGGCTGCTACTGCAAGGTCAACTCTTACCTGAAGGAGGTCATCAGCCTGCTGGCCAACAGCTTCGATTACGTCATCATCGACGGCGAGGCCGGCATCGAACAGATCCAGCGCCGCGTGATGGACAAGGTCACGCACCTGCTGCTGATCACCGATCAGAGCAAGAAGGGCGCGCAGGTTGTCGCGACGATCAAGGGCGTGGCGGACGAGCTGATCTCCTACGAGAAGATCGGCGCGATCATCAACCGCGTGACCAATCCCGAGCTCGTCGGCCTGACGCAGGTGCCCGGCGTGGAGATCCTGGCCGCCATCCCGGCGGACGCGGTCTTCGCCGCCAACGAGATCCGCGGCCGCAGCGTGCTGGAGCTGTCCGAAGATTCCGCCGTACTCAAAGGAGTGAGGGAAGCACTCCAAAAGATAGAGATCCTGTAAACTTTTTTGAAGAAGAGGTGTAACATTTGAAAGATCTGAAGCATCTGATCACCTTTGAGCGTCTGCTTGAGAACGCCGACAACGAGCTGATCGAACAGGCCAAGGCCGACGGCGGCATTTGCCTGGGCTATACCTGCTTCCACATCCCGGAAGTCCTGCTCAACATCGGCCCCTGCTTCTCCACCAGACTGCGCGCACCCAACACCGGCTCCATCGACATCGCCACCTACTACATGTCCAACTACACCTGCGAGTTCGCCCGCGCTCTGCTCGAGCGCGCCATCGAGGGCGGCTACCGGTATCTGGACGCGCTGATCGGCGTGGACGCCTGCTCGATGATGAACCGCTCGATGGAGCACTTCGAGATCCTGAAGGTCAACGAGAATCCCAAGTTCTACGTTACCCACTGCGACATGCCCTTCAAGATCACCGACTACACCATCGACGGCTACGTCAAGCAGATGCGCGTGCACGTGCTCGACCGTCTCCACGAGACCTTCGGCGTGGACGTGTCGGACGAGGCCATCCGCAAGGCCGTCGAGGAGCACAACGAGGTCTGCCGCATCATGACCGAGATCAGCGAGATGCGCAAGGAGCTCAACCCGATCATCACCGGCTATGAGTTCCACGTCCTCAACCTCGTCACCTACACCTGCCCCAAGGCGCTCATCCTGCCGCTCCTGCGCGAGACGCTGGAAGAGCTGAAACACAGAAAGCCCGACAAGAAGAATCCCTTCCGCGCCCGCGTGGCGATCGTCGGCTCCGAGATCGACGATCCCAGCCTGACCAAGCTGATCGAGGGCTGCGGCGCGCTGGTCGTGTCCGACCGCTACTGCTTCGGCTCCACGCCCGGCCGCGAGGTCATCGAGCTCAACGATGAGGAGGACGTCCTCTGGCAGATCTGCCGCCACTATATGGAGGTCTCCGAGTGCGCCCGCTACATCTCCGACGAGAAGGTCATGCAGCGCCGCGAGACGGCCGACCGTCTGGCCCGCGAGTTCAAGGCCGAGGGCATCATCTACGAGCAGATGAAGTACTGCGACTACTGGGGCTTCGAGCGCGCGCTGGTCAGCCACATCATGCACGACGAATACGGCTGGCCCGTCCTCTCCATCGACCGTCTGTACAACAACGGCAACTCCGGCCAGCTGCGCACCCGCGTGCAGGCCTTCGTCGAGTCCCTGGAGATCAAACGCATCCATAAAGAGGAGGGAATCAAATAATGGCAAAGAATAAGGTTCAGTTTCCCAACCCGAAATTCTGGAAGGCCAAGGACAACATCAACTGGAAGAAGCAGGGCGAGAACCTGATGGAGGTCGTCGGCATCTTCGGCGATATGCTCAAGGAGACCGACTGGAAGGCCTTCGGCAAGCGCTTTGTGGATACGCTCAAGGCCGACGGCGAGCGCATCAAGGGCGAGTATGCCGACTTCATGGCGCTCGACAACAAGGAGAAATGGGACCGTGTGGTCAACGGCGAGCGCAGCCTCGGCCGTCTGTACCGCAAGGGAGCGATGGCCACCGTCCGCCGCGAGTGGCGCGGCGTGAAGGACACCGCCTATGACTTCTGGGAATGGGCCCACATGTGGGGCATGCTGCTCGGCACCTTCTCCAAGGACCTGATCCCCGCCATGAACAGCGCGCTGTGGTACCGCTGGATGATCTCCTACTTCTGCTGCCACGGCTTTATGGACAAGAACATCATGGGTCTGCGCGGCTCCAACCTGCGCATGAGCCATG
>JAFZQE010000070.1 GCA_017552325.1 Oscillospiraceae bacterium | reverse complement strand
GCCGATGATGTTGTCGATGCTGCCCTCGTAGACCGGCAGACGGCTATGGTTCTGCGCCTTGATCTGCGAAAGGATCTCATCCGGACTGTCGTCGATGTCGATCGCGACGAGATCGACGCGCGGGGTGAGGATGCTCTCCACGGTCACGTCGCCGAACTGAAGGGCGGAGGAGATCAGGTCGCCCTGTTCTTCGTCCAGGGTGCCTTCCTCAGTCATGTCCTCGATCAGGTCGTAGAGCTCATCCTCGGTCACGCTGATCTCGGGATCGCCCTTTGTGAGCCCGGCCACGGCCTGGCCGATCGCGGTCAGGGCGGCGGAGAGAGGAGAGAAGAGGGTCATCAGGAACTTCAGCGTCCCGGCGTTGGAGAGCGTAAAGCGCTCGCTGTAGCTTTTGGCGATGCTCTTGGGGAGCATTTCGCCGGCAAAGAAGACCGCGACCGTTGTGATCAGCGTGCTGACCGACACGGCGCCGAGGCCCCAGCGGGCGGTGACGGCCACGGTGACGATCGCCGCCGCAGCCAGATGAACGATATTGGTGCAGATGAGCAGGGTCGTGACCGCCTGGTCGAAATGATCCAGCACATACTGGGCCTTTTCGGCGCGCGGATCGCCCCGCTCGAGCTTTGCCTTGATCCTGCTGCGTGAAACAGAGGCAATGGCTGTTTCGGTCACGGCGAAATAGGCCGCCGCCAGCAATAATACGATCGCGATGATCCAGGGTGCCATCGACGATCGACTGCCGTCATCCATGATCGGATAAACAACTCCTTTTTTCACTAAAATTACAAAGTAGTATAGCATAGCGGACAGCCGCCGTCAAGCTGATTCGCGGCAATTCGGCGGAGAGCGCGGCAAATGACTTGTAAAAGTCGACGGCGGGTGATATAATAAGCTTTCGGAAAAAACTGTTGCACAGGAGGCAATCATTGTGACGAAGATCGATATTTTTTCCGGTTTTCTCGGCGCTGGCAAGACGACCCTGATCCGCAAGCTCATCGCCGAGGGCTATCAGAACGAAAAGCTTGTCCTGATCGAAAACGAGTTCGGCGAGATCGCCGTCGACGGGGCCTTTCTGCAGGACGCCGGCGTCCAGATCACCGAGATGAATTCCGGCTGCATCTGCTGCACCCTGGTGGGCGACTTCACGAAGGCCCTGGCGCAGGTCATGAACGACTATGCGCCCGACCGCATCCTGATCGAGCCCTCCGGCGTCGGCAAGCTCTCTGACGTGGCGCACGCCGTGGAGCGTGTGGAAGGCGCGGAGATCGGCACGAAGGTCACTGTCGTGGACGCGGGCAAGTGCAAAATGTACGCCCGCAACTTCGGCGAATTCTTCAACGACCAGGTGGCGAGCGCCGATCTGATCGTGCTCAGCCGCACCGATTCCGCGGCCGACGCGAAGACCGCCGCGGCCGTTGAGCTCCTGAAGGGCATCAACGCCGGGGCCCGTCTGATCACCACGCCCTGGGACCAGCTCAGCGGCGCGCAGATCCTCGAGCAGATGGAGGAAAACGTCCTGCAGCGCGAGCTGCATGAAATGGAGCATGAGCACCGGCATCACCATCACCACGATGAGGATGAGGAGCACGAATGCTGCCATCACCATCACCACGACGAGGACGAGGAGCACGAATGCTGCCATCACCATCACCATGACGAGGACGAGGAGCACGAGCACCATCATCACCATCACGAGCACGGGGACGGCGAGTGCGACGATCCCGACTGCGAGTGCCACCATCACCACGATCACGAGCATCACCACCACGCCGACGAGATCTTCACCAGCTGGGGCATGGAGACGCCGCGCAAGTTCAGCGAGGAGGAGCTTCGCGCTGCGCTGGCCGCCCTGCAGGACGAGGCGCGCTTCGGCACCGTGCTGCGCGCGAAGGGCCTGGTCGATTCCGGCGAGGGCGACTGGATCTACTTCGACTACGTCCCCGGCGAGGTGGATATCCGCCGCGGCGGCGCCGCGGTCACCGGCCGCTTCTGCGTGATCGGATCCAAAATCAACGAGCAGGCGCTGAAGGAGCTGTTTCAGGTTTGAGCAAGCTGAAGGAAGTACCCGTTTATCTGTTCACCGGCTTTCTGGAGGCCGGCAAGACGAAGTTCATCCAGGAGACCCTGGAGGATAAGCGCTTTTGCAACGGGGAGCGCACGCTGCTGCTGATCTGCGAGGAGGGCGAGGAGGAATACGCGCCCGACCAGTTCGCGGACAAGCGCGTCTATCTGCGCGTCGTGGAGGACGAGAGCGCCCTCAGCGGCGAAAATCTGAATAAATGGCTCGACGAGGTCCGGGCCGAGCGCGTGGTCGTGGAGTACAACGGCATGTGGATGCTCGACGTGCTCTACAACGCGATGCCGGAAAACTGGATCGTCTATCAGGAGTTCATGTTCGCCGATGCGCGCAGCTTCGTCAGTTACAACAACAATATGCGTCAGCTGGTCTACGACAAGCTGAAAAGCTGCGAGCTGGTCGTGTTCAACCGCTATGCCACCGCCATCGACAAGATGGAGCTGCACAAGATCGTGCGCGGCGCGTCCCGCCGCGCGGACATCGCCTACGAGTACGCCGACGGCAGGGTGGAGTACGACGATATCCAGGATCCGCTGCCCTTTGACGTGAACGCCCCCGTCATCGAGATCGCCGACGAGGACTATGCCCTCTGGTACCGCGACCTCTCCGAGGATTCGCAGAAATACGAGGGCAAGACCGTGCGCTTCAAGTGCAAGGCCGTGGTGCGCAAGCGCCTGCCGGCCGAGTGCTTCGTCGTCGGCCGCCATCTGATGACCTGCTGCGTCAACGACATCCAGTTCGCGGGCCTGGTCTGTCAGTGGAAAAACGCCGACAGCATCGAGGACGAGACCTGGATGGTCCTGACCGCCAGGATCAACTTCAAGTTCCACCGCGCTTACGGCAAAAAGGGCCCGGTGCTGAACTTCCTCGAGGCGCGGCCCTGCGCCGCTC
>JAFZQE010000069.1 GCA_017552325.1 Oscillospiraceae bacterium | reverse complement strand
CTCGGCATCCCCGCGCAGCTGGATCGCACCGTCATCGACGAGAAGGCCGGCTGGGCCAAGATCTTCCAGGATCTGACCGCCGCCATCGACTCCATGGGCACCTGCCTGTTCACCTCCTTCGCCCTCGGCGCGCCCGAGTACGCGAGCCTGCTCAACGCCGCCACCGGCACGAACTACACGCCCGAGGAGCTCCTCGAGGTCGGCGAGCGCGTCTTCAACATCGAGCGTATGTTCAACAAGGCCGCCGGCATGAAGCCCGAGGACGACCGTCTGCCCAAGCGTCTGCTCGAAGAGCCCGTCTCCAACGGTCCCTCCAAGGGCATGGTCAGCAAGCTGCCCGAGATGCTGCCGCAGTACTATGCGGTCCGCGGCTGGGTCAACGCCTTCCCGACCGACGAGACCCTCAAGAAGCTGGGTCTTGACGAGTGCGTCGGCAAGTAATTATAATATCGAACAGGGGGAGGCGCCCGCCTCCCCCTGTTTTCATCTCAGAGGACGTGATTTCATGATCGAAGTACGCTTTTTCGCCACGCTGCGCGAAGGCCGGGGCAAAATCGCCGAGATCGGCGCGGAGGAAGCCTCCGCTGCGAGTGATATTTTCCGCCGTTTCGACATCCCCGCGGAGGAAGTGTCGATCCTGCTGATCAACGGCTTTCATTCCAAGCCGGAGGATTCCGTGAAGGACGGCGACGTCGTCTCGCTCTTCCCCCCGGTGGGAGGCGGCTGAGACGATGGAGGAACGCTATATCCGGAATCTCGGCGCGCTCTCGGAGGCCGAGTGCGCCCTGCTGCGGGAAAAGACCGTGCTGGTCGCCGGCTGCGGCGGCCTCGGAGGCTATCTGATCGAGATGCTGCTCCGCCTCGGCGTGGGAGAGATCCGCGCGGCGGACGGCGACCGCTTTGAGGCCTCCAACCTGAACCGGCAGTTGCTCTCCGCGCCGGCGCTTCTCGGAAAATCGAAAGCCGAGGCCGCCGCCGAAAGAGCCGCGCTGGTGAATCCGGACGTCCGTTTCGTCGCCGTCCCTGCCTTCGTGACGGAGGAGAATGTCAAAGAACTGATCCAAGGCTGCGACGCGGTGCTGGACGCTCTGGACAATATCGCGTCCCGCCGCATGCTGGCCAGGGCCTGCAGTGATGCGCAGATCCCCATGATCCACGGCGCGATCTGCGGCTGGACCGCCCAGGCGGCGGTCTTGCTGCCCGGGGACGGTCTGCTGGAGACGATCTACCCGGAGGGCGCCGCCCTGAGCAGCAAGGCCTCCCTCTCCTTCACGCCGCCCTTCTGCGCCGCGCTGCAGACGGCGCTCTGCGTTCGTCTCCTGACCGGCCGCGGGATCGAAGCGGGAAAGCTCTATGTGGCCGATCTGCTGGATATGGAGATGGCAAGCCTGTTCTGAAGCAAACGACGGGAGAAGCGATGGAAGATCAGATCCGAAAACTGTATGTGGAGGCCTCCTCCCGCTGCAATCTTGCCTGCAAGATGTGCTTTCGCCACAGCTGGATCGGTGAGCGCTTCGGCGATCTCGATCCGGCGGTCTTCGTGCGGGTGATGGATGACCCTGCCCTGTCCGGCACCGAGACCGTGTTCTTCGGCGGCATGGGCGAGCCGCTGGTTCATCCCGCGCTTGCGGAGATGGCCGCTTTAGCCTCGGCCCGCGGGAAAAAGGTCGAGCTCGTTACGAACGGAACGCTGTTGAGCGAGGAAAAAGCCCGGGAGCTCCTGAACGCGGGCGTCACGCGCATATGGGTCTCCATCGACGAACTGTATGAAAACTACGGCAAGATCCAGATCGGCAGCGATTTCGGTCTGGTTCTGGGCAATTTAAGGGCCTTCAACGACCTTCGCCGGGGTACGGACGTGCGCCTCGGCATGACGGCCGTCGTCATGCGCGACAACATCGCCAGCCTGCGCCGCATCCGTGAGTTTGCAGAGCGCTTCGAGGCCGACGACCTGAACCTGAGCCATATCATCCCCAACCGATCCGAGGATATCGAGCAGGCGCTGTGGCCCATGTGCGACGTAGCCGCCATCAAGGCCGTCACCGATACGCTCGACTACAGCTGGCGCTTTGAGGGCTTTGACCTCGGCACGGAGATCCCCATGTTCAAGTTCTCACAGCGCTACAGGGATCTTCTGTTCCCGGACGAGAAGAGCCTGCGGGACGCGGAATTCTTTTCCTGGAAGGGAAAGCCCGCCACACGCCGCGAAAACTGGTGCCGCTTTATCGAGGAGGGACACTGCTTCATCCGCTGGGACGGAGACGTCTCGCCCTGCATGGGGCTGCTGCATACGGCGGACACTTATCTGGGCGAGCACAAGCGCCGCATCCGGCATCATTCCTTCGGGAACGTATGTGAGCAGAGCCTCGGCGAGATTTGGAACAGCGAGGATTACCGCGGCTTCCGCGATCGCGTGCATGCGTTTCACTTTGCGCCCTGTCTGTTCTGCGGCGGCTGCGAGCTGCTGGAAGAGAACAAGACCGACTGCATCGGATCTCTCGCCCCCACCTGCGGCGGCTGCCTCTGGGGCCAGGGCTTCGCCGTGTGCCCCTAAGGGATGCGTCCGTGCGAGGAGCCGGCTTCCGATCTGCGTTTTGAAAGACAGCCCCCGGCGCCTCATTCACTCCCGCTCCCTTCGAGTCCCTTTCTCTTTGATACCAAAACAGAAGACCACCCCGTTGGGGTGGTCTTCTGTTTTGGCAAAGGACATGTACTTTGATACAATGAATCATTTTTAAATGAAGGAGGTTCATTTTCAAAAATATCGAATGATTTGAAACGAATCCCGGTTCAGTCCAGATACCCTTCCCTGCCCTTGACGCCGAAGCGCGCCTCGAGCCGGTGCATCATCTCGTCGGTGATCGTGTTCACGCGCGGCAGATGCGCGATCTTCATGTAGATCTCGGCGGCTTTCTCGGCCGTCTCGATCAGGCCGAAGGTCTCGTCGAGGTCCCTGCCCGCGCCGTAGATGCCGTGCAGGCTCCACACGACCAGCCGTGGGCGTACATGTTCGTGGTCGTGCGTATCATCTCCACCATAAAGGGAGCGGTCAGAATATCTTTCATTTCAATCTCCTTTCTGTATTGGCTCCCCTGCAAGGGGAGCTGTCAGCGAAGCTGACTGAGGGGTTTGTCCGTTGAAGATCAAGATCCTTCGCTGCGCTCAGGATGACAGCTTACCTCGT
>JAFZQE010000068.1 GCA_017552325.1 Oscillospiraceae bacterium | reverse complement strand
CTCGAGGGTGTGTCCGACCTGCGCGACGAGACCGACCGCAACGGCATGCGCATCGTTATCGAGCTCAAGCGCGACGCCAACCCCCAGGTGGTGCTCAACCGCCTCTACGCGCAGACCGCGCTGCAGTCGAGCTTTTCGATCAACATGCTCGCCCTGGTCAACAACCAGAGCCAGCCGAAGATCCTCTCCCTGCGCCACATCCTCGACGAGTACCTCCGCTTCCAGGAGGAGCTGATCACCCGCCGCACGAAGTTCGATCTGCGCAGAGCCGAGGAGCGCGCCCACCTGCTCGAGGGCCTGCTGATCGCGCAGGACAACATCGACGAGGTCATTCGCATCATCCGCAGCTCCTACGACAACGCCAAGCAGAACCTGATGGAGCGCTTTTCGCTCTCCGAGGTGCAGGCCCAGGCCATCTGCGACATGCGTCTGATCCAGCTCCAGGGCCTCAACCGCGAGAAGCTGGAGCAGGAGTACAAGGAGATCGAGGGAAAGATCGCCTACTACCGCGAGCTGCTGGCCGATCCGGAGAAGATCAGGGGCGTGCTGAAGGACGAGCTGATCCAGATCCGCGACAAATACGGCGACAAGCGCCGCACCGAGATCCAGGACGTCGAGGACGAGATCGACATCGAGGATCTGATCGAGGAGGAGACCTGCGTCTATACCCTCACCCACGGCGGCTACATCAAGCGCCTGCCGGTGAGCGAGTACCGCGCCCAGGGCCGCGGCGGCAAGGGCGTGCGCGCGATGGCCACGAAGGACGAGGACTATGTCTGCACGCTCTTCACGGCCTCGACCCACGACAACATCCTCTTCTTCATGAACACCGGCCGCGTCTACGTGAAGAAGGGCTACACGATCCCAGAGGCCGGGCGCAGCGCGCGCGGCACGAACCTGGTGAACATCCTGCAGATAGACCCGGGCGAGAAGGTCAGCGCGATGATCCGCGGCCGCGGCTTCTATGAGGATCAGTACCTATTCTTCGTGACGAAGAAGGGCACGGTCAAGCGCATGGCGCAGTCCGCGCTCAAGAACATCCGCTCCAGCGGCATCCGCGCGCTGAACCTGGACGAGGGCGACGAGCTGATCGCCGTCATCCCGACGATGGGCGACGAGAAGATCCTGATCGCCACGCGCCTGGGCATGGCCGTCTGCTTCAGCGAGACCGACGTGCGCCCGATGGGCCGCACCGCGGTCGGCGTGCGCGGCATCCGTCTGCGCGAGGGCGACTGCGTGATCGGCGCGGCCAGCACCGGCGAGGGCGAGACCCTGCTGAGCGTCACCGAAAAGGGCTACGGCAAGCGCACCGCCGTCGAGGAATACAGCGTCCACGGCCGCGGCGGCCTGGGCATGAAGAACTACAACGTCACCGACAAGACCGGCGAGGTCGCGGCGGTGAAGATGCTGCGTCCGGGCGACGACATCCTCGTCATCTCCGACGACGGCACGATCATCCGCATGGCGGGCGAGGGTGTGAGCCTGCTCGGCCGCGCCACGCAGGGCGTGCGCATGATGCGCCTGGCGGCCGGCAGCCGCGTGATCGACGTGGAAAAGACCGAGCGCGTGCCCGAGGCGGAAGCTGAGGAAGAGCTGCCGGAGGACGGGGAGGAATAAGCCGTGACAAATCAGAGAGGAAAGAAGCGTCTCACGGACAATCTGATCACCGGCGGCGCAATGCTGCTGGCGTATCTGATCGTCAGCCTCCTGGCTCCGGAGATGAACAATCGCTGGAAGCTGCTGGTCGCACTGGGCGGCGGTTTTGCGGCGAGCATCGTGATCAACCTGGTCAGGAAGAGGCAAAAGGAAAAGGAAGAGGAAAACAAGCTCCCGCCGGTGTGAGCCGTTCGAATTGAGGGGGAGGCTTTGGTGTGAAGAAATCAAAAGTTCCCTTTCCCTGGCTCGCGCTGTGCTTTCCGGCCGTCGCGATCGTTGAGGCCTGCTTCAAAAAGTGGATGGCCGTCAAGGTGATCCTGGCGATCGGCGGCATTCTGACGCCGATCTGGCTGCTGATGGGCGCGGTGGCCGAGAAAAAAGGACAGGCCGCGCCGTCGGGCGTCTTCGGCGCGCTGTGGCGGGGAGACTGGATCCGGACGGAGGATCCCAAAAAGAGAACGCGCCTTCTGTTTTTGGCGCGGCTGGCGCCGCCCGCTGCTCTTGTGGGCTTTGCCGCGTTCAGAATACTCTCGGACGGCGTGGATCTGGAGGGGACGCTGGTCCTCGCCGCCATGCTGCTGAGCCTGCTGTTCGCGGTGGCCATGGAGATCGTACGGGACCTCCGCGCGGAAACGGAAAAACAGACGCGCCGGACGGATCTGCCAAAACCGGAGGAGCCGCCGAGGGAAGAGAACGCGGAGGAAAAAAGGCTCCGGCAGATCAAAGAATGGCTGGAGATCGGCCTGATCGACCGGGCGGAATACAAGAGACTCAGGGAAGAAGCGGAGAAAGGGGCAAACCGTGAATAACAAAAAGCAGAAAAGCGGCGGAAAAGGCTGGGGCATCCTCGCCATTCTGATCATTATCCTCATTCGGGGGCTCAGCAGCGGCTCGATCGACCGGGACGCGGCGCCCGCCATCATCGTGCTCATCGTGATCGGAACGGTGATCGCCATCGCCGTCAGCTCGGCGAAGAAGCGGAGCGAGGCGGCGAAGCATGCGCATGAGCAGCGCGAGGTGCCGGCCGGCGCACGGCCGACGCCCACGGTGCAGACCTCGCGCCCGGTGCCCTCGATGCAGCGCCGCGAGCCGGTGACGGCGGCCAAGCGCAGCTTCCCGCAGCCGGACGCCTACTGCGTGACCTGCGAGAACACCGGCGAGGATCATTTCGTGCGCGACCGGAACCGCCGCATCGCGCAGCTCGACGAGTGGCTGAAAAACGGCCTGATCGACCGCGAGGAATACCGCGTGCTGAAATACCGCTTCGAAAGGGATCAGTGAAAGATGGCTCCCGTGAAGGAAAAGAAGCGCTTCCGGCTGCGGAAAAAGATCCTTCCGTTTCCGGTGCTGATTTTTCTCCTGCCCGCGTATTTTGAGTTTCTGTTCGGCAGCGACGACGTCTTTTGGGGAATGATGTTCATGATTTCCCTGTTCCTCGTCGGCTGGTATTTTCTCGGCCCGGATCTGGAAGCGCCGAGCTCGCCCGTCGTCGCCCGCGGCCGGCTCGTCGATCCTTCCTCTCAGCCTCCGATGGACGCCAACGGTGCGATGCAGACGGTGCAGCTTCGCCTGTGGTCGGAGCGCGTATATGAAGACGCGGTTTTTCGCAGGAAGGCGCTTGCCTTCGTGCTGGCCGGGCTGTTGATCGGAACGGGGGCCTACACATATTTTGAGGAGGACGTGGTCCGAAGCCGGGCGAATTGGATCATCGCGCTCTGCGCGCTGGGGCTGCTGGCGCTGGCGATCCTCGCGCTGATCCGCCTGGTGAAGCGCGGAAAGGAGAAGACGGACCGCGCGGCTTATCCGCAGCCGATGGTCAACATGACTTACGACCACGAGGCCGCCGCAGACAGCCGCGTCCGCGCGCTGCAGCAGCGCCTGGAGCGTCTGGAGGACTGGAAAAAGAGCGGCCTGATAGACGAAAAGGAATACGGGGAGCTGCGGAAGAAATACCTGGGCCAATAAGGGCTGCTTTTATGGGGAAAACTCCCCCCTTAGGGGAATTCGGAAAGAACCTCCCGAACCGGCGGCACAGGAAAAACCTCCCCTAACAGGGAAGGTGCCCAGTGCGCACACTGGGCGGAAGGGTTTAACGAAGGAGCCGAGTTGTGTACCATCCAAGAAACGATAAGTTGCTCCCGCTGGCCAGAAACCTGAGAAAAGAAATGACCAGAGAAGAGAAGCGCCTTTGGTATCAGTATTTAAGGCAGTATCCGGTTCGTTTCAGACGACAGGAGATCATCGGCGGCTATATTGCAGACTTTTACTGTTCGGCGGCAAAGCTGGTCGTAGAATTGGACGGCTCACAGCATTTCGAGGATGCCGAAAAGGAAAAAGATGAACAAAGAACGCAGACTCTGAAGAAATTCGGGTGTTCGGTAGTAAGGATACCAAACAATGAAGTGAAAGAGCATTTTGAAGCGGTTTGCGATTATATTGATGAGGCTGTCAAAAATGCCCTGAAAGGGGAAACCCCTCAGTCAGCTGCGCTGACAGCTCCCCTGTTAGGGGAGCTTAAAAGGAACCTGTTATGAAAACTGTGGAAATCTATACCGACGGGGCATGCAGCGGCAATCCCGGTCCGGGCGGCTGGGGCGCGATCCTGCGCTGGAACGGGCATGAAAAATGCCTGTCCGGCGGCGAGGCCATGACGACCAACAACCGCATGGAGCTGACCGCCGTGATCCAGGCGCTGCTGGCGCTCAAAGAGCCCTGCGCCGTCGAATTATATTCCGACTCCAAGTACGTCATCGACGCGCTGGAGAAGGGCTGGGCCTGGGGCTGGCGCAAAAAGGGCTGGATCAAAAGCGACAAAAAGCCCGCGCTGAACCCCGACCTATGGACCATGCTGCTCGACCTGACCAGGCAGCATGAGATGCGTTATCACTGGGTCAAGGGACACGCCGAGAACGAGTTCAACAATCGCTGCGACGCCATGGCTGTGGCGGAAAGGGAAACCTACGCATGAATTATCACAATAGCCCACTGAAGATCTTTCTCGGCTACATCGCCCGGCAAAGAAAGCTCTTTACCATCGACATGATCTGCGCGCTGCTGGTAGCGGTGATCGATCTCGTGTTCCCCTACGTGTCACGCAGCGCGATGCGGAGCTACCTCCCGCAGAAACTCTACACCGTCTTTTTCCTGGTCATGGGCGTCATGGCCCTGGCCTATCTCGCCAAGGCCCTGCTCTACTACATCATTACCGTGCTCGGGCACCGCATGGGCGTGCTGGTCGAGGCCGAGATGCGCCGCGACCTCTTCGAGCACATGCAGAAGCTCTCCTTCCGCTTCTACGACCAGAACCGCACCGGCGTTCTGATGAGCCGCATCACCAGCGAGCTCTTCGACATCACGGAGCTGAGCCACCACGGGCCGGAAAACGTCATCATCTGCACGCTGACGATCATCGGCGCGCTGATCGTGATGTTCTTCCTGCGCTGGGAGCTGGCCCTGGTGCTGACGATCGCGCTGCCGGTCTGCCTCTGGTTTACGCTGAGCCAGCGCCTGCGGATGAAGCGCGCCAACATCGAGGTCAAGCGCAAGACCGCCGAGATCACCGCCGCCATCGAGAGCAGCATCTCCGGCGTGCGCGTGGCCAAGGCCTTCGCCAACGAGGAGCAGGAGGGCCTGAAGTTCGACCGCGCCAACGACATGTTCAAGGGCGCGAAGGTCGAGTATTACAAGACGATGGGCCTGTTCATGAGCGGGATGGAGTTCACCACCGGCATCATGCAGGTGCTGGTCATCACCGTCGGCGGCCTGCTGATCATGGCCGGGCGCATGGACGCGGTCGATCTGATCACCTTCACGCTCTACGTCTCCACCTTCGTCACGCCGGTGCGCAAGCTCGCGCAGTTTGCAGAGCAGTACATGCAGGGCACGGCGGGCTTCACCCGCTTCCTCGAGATCATGCGCACCGAGGCAGACATCAAGGACGCGCCCGACGCGAAAAAGCTGACGAACGTGCGCGGCGAGATCGAATTCCGCGACGTGAGCTTCGCCTACTCCAACGGCATCCCGGTGCTCAGCCACATCGACCTGAAGCTCGCGCCGGGCAGGACCCTCGCCCTCGTCGGCCCCTCCGGCGGCGGCAAGACCACGCTCTGCCAGCTCCTGCCCCGCTTTTACGAGGTCTCGGACGGCGCGGTGCTGGTCGACGGCAGGGACGTGCGCTCTCTCACGCAGTCCAGCCTCCGCCGCAGCATCGGCATCCTGCAGCAGGACGTTTTCCTCTTTGCCGACACGATCCGGGAAAACATCCGCTACGGGCGGCCGGAGGCCACGGACGAGGAGATCGTCGAGGCCGCGAAGCGCGCCGAGATCCACGACGAGATCATGGCCCTGCCCCAGGGCTATGACAGCTACGTCGGCGAGCGAGGCGTGATGCTCTCCGGCGGGCAGAAGCAGCGCATCTCGATCGCCCGCGTCTTTCTGAAGAACCCGAAGATCCTGATCCTTGACGAGGCGACCTCCGCGCTCGACACCGTGACCGAGCAGCGCATCCAGGCCGCGCTCGAGGAGCTGAGCGTCGGCCGCACGACCGTCATCGTCGCCCACCGCCTGTCCACCGTGCGCCACGCCGACGAGATCGCCGTCGTGGAGGGCGAGCACATCGTCGAGCGCGGCAGCCACGAGGAGCTGGTCGCTCAGGGCGGCGTCTACGCGGAGCTCTGCCGGGCGCAGAGCCTGGGATAGTTTTCAGATCTTGGTTTTTAGTTTTTAGAAGAAAAAACGAGGGTCGGGGAGGCGCGCGGCGTTATGAAAAAGAAGAAGACTTCGGCTGCCCTGATCATGCTCACGGTCCTTGTCGGGCTGGGGATGCTGGCGGTCTTTTTCGGAAGAGTGATCTGGCTCTCCGGCGGAAAGAGCTTCGGAAGCCTGTACGGCTTTGATCTGGATTCGGAAGAAAACATCTATATCGGTACGGAAAACCGGATCTGTGTGATCCGGAGCGGAGAGATCGTCCGGACGATTCCCGCGCCGACCTCAAGAGCTTATGCGTTTTATATCCAAGACGATCGCCTGATTATCGGCGATGTGTCGGACGGTAAAGGCGGCGTCTACGATTTGGACGGGAACGAGCTGTCTTACGGAGATTATTCCTATTCACAGGTAGAAAAACTGGCGAAGGGAAACCCGATTTCGGTGAACGGGCACGAATACCGGCTGAAAAACTCTGTTTTTTCCGGCCCTTGCTCGGTCACGCGGGACGGCGAGCTTGTTTTTCAGGCGGAAAGCTCCTTTTTTGACGGCCTTTCCTACTGGGTCAGCCTGTCTGCACTGACGCTGACCTTTGTCACGCTCGTCTTCTGCGTCATGTCGAAGAAAACGGAAGAATAAATAGGAGAATTATTATGCTGACGCTGCGCGTGTGCGGACACCGGGAGATGGAGCACGTCTGGTCCCTGTTCGACCTGGATTTTGACAAAAAGGAACTGCTGCCGAAGCTCGGCGTCCATAAGGCGATGCTCAAGGGCGACATGGAGCTGCTGGCCGTCACCGAGACGGAGAGCCGCATCGACCTGGCCTACGCGCTGGTCGGCTGCCGCGGCCTCTACGGCTACGTCTGGCTCAAGTACCTCGACGTGATCCCCTTCTACCGCGAAAAGGGCCTCGGCGTCGAGAGCATGCGCCTGCTGCACAAGCGCTACGCCGACCGGCAGGGCGTCGTGGCCGAGATCACCGACTTCAACGACGAGGCCGGGGGAGAGACCCTGCGCGGGCAGCAGAAGTTTTTCGCTCGCTTCGGCTACGAGGAGATCGAAAGCGATCTGCGCCTCGGCGGCGTGAAGGACCACGTCATGGTCAAGCCCATCCATGGCACGGCCGAGCTCAGCCCGATCATCCACCGCGTGATGCTGGACTTCTACTCCCGCGTTTATTCGCCCGCCGCGCTGAGCCGCGCCGCGGAGATCCGGCCGGTTTAGTTTTTAGTTTATAGTTTTTAGTTTTTAGAAGAGAACGGGGTTTTTCTTAACAAGTCTGAAAATACCCGGCGGCTACTGGACAAGCCGCGCGGGAGGATGTATACTGCTTACAAACAAGTGACAAAGGAGGGATCGTATGAACGCCCAAAAGTTGAAAGCCGTGATTTTTATCCTCGCCTTTCTGCTGGTCCTCGCGCTGATCATCACCTGGGCGACCAACTGGGACGCTAAGCGCCGCGCGCAGGAGCCGGAGGAGCCGCAGCAGACCGAACAGATCGAAGTGACGCCGGAGCCCCCGCAGGAGACGCCCGTGCCGGCCCAGCAGCCGACCGTGCCGACGGTCCCCACGCCGAAGCCCGCAGACCAGCCCACGCAGCCGCAGCAGCCCACGCAGCCGCAGCAAACGGCCGCGCCCACGGTGCCGACCCCGGTGCCTACGCCGACGCCTCTGCCCTCCGGGCAGCTGCTCGGCAGCGGCAGCTTCCATTCCGAGACCGGGACCGGCCTGAACCTGATCTGCGACTGGAAAGCAGTCAGCGTTGAGGGCAACAAGGCCGAGATCACGCTGACCGTCAGCGCAGAGTCCTGGTCGCTCCACCTCTCCGACATGGGCAACAACGTCTTCATCAGCGTCGGCGGCCAGCCGGCGGAGATGTCGCAGCCCCAGATGGATCATGACGGCGGCTACACCGTCACCACCTTCGGCACCCGCAGCTTCACGGTGCCGCTGAACGAGGGGACGAACAACTTCTCCGTGGCGGTGGAATGGCACTTCAACGGCAGCTACAGCGGCACGCCGCTCGACGTCATCGAGTGCGGCACCACGATCACGCTGACCCGGTGATTGAGTGCGTAGTGCTTAGTGCTTGGAAAAAAGGACGGCAGACTTCTGTCTGCCGTCCTTTTTCTTGACAAAAAGTGCGAAATTGGTATACTGGGAGAGGCATTTGACGAAAAGGAGCGATGGTATGCGAACGCAGGAACAGGTCAACGAGATCGTGCGGCGGCTGCTGGCGGAATACCCGGAGGCGAGCTGCACCCTCGACTACGAAAAACCCTACGAGCTGCTCTTTTCCGTGCGCCTGGCCGCCCAGTGCACCGACGAGCGGGTCAACATGATCACCCCGGCGCTTTTCGAGCGCTTCCCGACGCTGGAGAGCTTCGCGGAGGCCGACGTGGCCGAGGTGGAAAAGTACGTCCACTCCTGCGGCTTCTTCCGCGCCAAGGCGCGGGATATCGTCGCCTGCGCGCAGGTGCTGCTGACGAAATACGGCGGGGAGCTGCCGCGTACGATGGAAGAGCTGACCGCGCTGCCCGGCGTCGGGCGCAAGACCGCGAACCTGATCCTCGGCGACGTGTTCCGCGTGCCCGGCTCGACCGTCGTGGACACGCACTGCATCCGCATCTCGAACCGCCTCGGCCTGGTGGACGGGCTGAAGGAGCCGGAGAAGATCGAGCGCGAGCTGCGGAAGATCCTCCCGCCGGAGCACTCCTCCGACTTCTGCCACTGCATCGTGCTGCACGGCCGCGCCGTCTGCGACGCGAGAAAGCCGCAGTGCGAGGCCTGCTGCCTGCGGGAGCTGTGCGAGCATCATCTGTAGGGAAGCCCTCAAAACTGTCATTCTGAGGAGCAAAGCGACGAAGAATCTTTCAAGATCCTTCGCTGCGCTCAGGATGACAACATTGATAGACAAAGGAGATATAATATGACCAATCAACAGAAGCTGAAGAAACTCTTTGAGCGGCTGGACGAGATCGAAGCCTACGGCCGCAGCATCGGCAAGCTGAGCTTCGACATGGAGTGCTGCGCGCCGGAGGAGGGCCTCGAGCTCGCCGGCGAGGACATGGCGATCCTCGGCAAGCGCATCCACAAGCTGACCCACGACAAGCGCTACCAGGCCCTGGTCTGCGAGCTGCACGCGGACAGCGAGGGGCTCACGCCGGTGCAGAAGAAGGCCGTGGAGCACCTCTACAAGTACTATTCGCATGAGAAGAACATCTCCGCCAAGCTCTCCTACGAGATGGATCTGGCCGGGAACAAGGCCTACGGCGCCTGGCTGAACGCCAAAAAGGCGGGCGATTTCTCGCTTTTCCGCGACTCGCTGGCCGATCTGATCAAATACACCCGCATCGCGGTCGAGCTGCGAGACGAGAAGAAGGACAGCGTTTACAACACCTGCCTCGACGACTTTGAGGAGGGCGGCAGCATCGAGCAGCTCGACGCCTTCTTCGCCGCGCTCAAGGCGCGCATCGTGCCGCTGCTGGGCCGTATTGTCTCCGAGGGCAAGCCGATCCGCGAGGACTTCATGTCCCGCCCGGTGCCGATCCCGGCGCAGGAGGCCATGAGCCGCTGGCTGCTCGAGCTGGAGGGCCTGCGCAAGAGCGCCCTCGTCCTGATGACCACCGAGCACCCCTTCACCACGAACTTCGGCCGGCACGACGTCCGCGTGACGACGCACTACCACGAGGACAGCTTCATTTCCAACGTCTTCACCACCCTGCACGAGGGCGGTCACGCGCTCTTCATGCAGAACGAGCCGCAGGAGCTGCACGACAACCACTGCGAGGACAACATGACCAGCGCGATGCACGAGACGATCTCCCGCTTCTACGAGAACCTGATCGGCCGCAGCGAGGCCTTCATCGCCTTCGCCGCGCCGCAGATCCGCGCCATGGCCGGCGGCATCTTCGACGACGTGTCCGACCGCGAGCTCTTCGAGGCGGTCAATATCGCCCGGCCGAGCCTGATCCGCACCGAGTCCGACGAGCTGACCTACTGCCTGCACATCATGATCCGCTACGAGCTGGAGAAGGCCTTCGTCAACGGCGAGATCACGGTCGACGAGATCCCGGCCCTGTGGAACGCGAAATACAAGGAATACCTCGGCGTCGACGTGCCGAACGACACCGAGGGCTGTCTGCAGGACGTGCACTGGTCCGGCATGTCTTACGGCTACTTCCCCTCCTACGCGCTGGGCAACGCCTACGGCGTGCAGATCCTGCGCACGATGGAGAAGGACTTCGACGTCTTCGCCGCCGTGCGTGAGGGCGATCTCGCGAAGCTGCGCGACTGGCTGACCGAGCATGTGTTCTCGATCGCTTCGCTGACGACGCCGGACGAGTGGATCCGCGCGATCACCGGCGAACCGCTGAACGTCAACTACTACCTCGACTACCTCGAGGAGAAGTTCACCGCGCTCTACGAGCTGAAGTAGGTTTTAGTTTATAGTTTTTAGTTTTTAGGAAAAGAACGGGGCTGTGACAAATGTCACAGCCCCGTTCTTTCAACGAAGAAACGCGAACTCCGATCTACTGAAAACTAAAAACTGAAAACTAAAAACTCAATCACCCGGTCTGGGAGACGCCGATCTCCAGGATCTCCTCGTGCTCGCGGGACAGCGCCATCAGATCCTCCGGCGTGAAGTCCCGCGGCATGCGCAGGACCATGTCGTAGCTGACGCAGCCGTCCTCACGGGTCATGCGGAGATTGACGGCCTGGGCGTTGCGCTCCTTCAGCTTCTCCTGCAGCAGACGGCGGAATTCCTCGGTCTCCCGGACGCGCAGCGTCAGCCGGCAGGTGGAATAGGAGTCCGCGCCGACGGTGAAGCGGTGCATGGCGATCTGCAGCAGCGCCACCAGCAGCGTGACGAACAGGCCGAGCCAGTACAGGCCCGCGCCGACCGCGAGGCCGATGCCCGCCGTGGCCCAGATCCCGGCCGCCGTGGTCAGGCCCTTGACGGTGCTGCCGTTTTTGAAGATCACGCCGGCGCAGAGAAAGCTGATGCCGCTGACGACCTGCGCGGCGATGCGCGCCGGGTCGGAGCCGCGGGTGCCGCCGAAGAGCCCATCCGAGCCCGTCAGGTCGGCAAAGCCGTATTTGGAAATGATCATCATCAGCGCCGCCGCCGCGCAGACGATGACGTGCGTGCGGATGCCCGCCTCCTTGAAGCGGCGGGTGCGCTCAAAGCCGATCGCCGCGCCGAACAGGCCCGCGATCACGATGCGCAGAAAGAATTCCAGCATCTGCGCTATGCTGAAGCTGCCGTTGAGGATTTCTCCGAAAGTCATAACGATCCCCTCCTGTGAGTCCTTTGCTGCCATTGTATGATAAAAAAGCGAAAAGTCAACCGGGAAAATACTGATTTTCGCCGAAGTGTTCTCAACGGCGGGGGAGGCGCATATGCTGTGCCCGAAGGAGGGCGAGGCATGAGAGTTTTGCGTTTGGGGAGCGTCGGCCCGGCGGTGCAGCTGCTGCAGAAGGCGCTCAACCGCGCCGGCTTCGGCGCACTGAGCGAGGACGGGGTCTTCGGCAGCGCCACGCGCGCCGCGCTGCAGCGCTTTCAGACGGCGCACGGCCTTTCGGCCGACGGCGTCGCCGGCGCGCAGACCCACCGGCAGCTGCTGCCCTGGTACACGGGCTATCTGGTACACACGCTGCAGCGCGGGGACACGGTCTGGGCCCTGGCGCAGCGCTACGGCACGGACGCGGAGGCGATCCTGACGGCCAATCCCGGCGTCCGGCCGGAGAATCTCCCGGTCGGCGGCGAGCTGGTCGTCCCGCTGCCCTTCCCCGTCGTGCCGACCGACGTCGCCTGGTGCAGCGCGCTCGTCGCCTGGTGCGTGCGCGGCCTCGCGGCGCGCTATCCCTTCCTCGCGGCGGGGGAGATCGGCAAAAGCGTGATGGGGAAGCCCCTCTGGTCGCTGCGCCTCGGCGGCGGGGAGAACCGCGTGCTCTACAGCGCGGAGCACCACGCCAACGAGTGGCTCACGACGCCGCTGCTGCTGAAATTCGCCGAGGAGCTGGCCGCGGCCTATGCCTCCGGCGGTTCGATCGGCGGCTATGCCGCGGCGGAGATCCTGGACTACGCCTCGTTGACGCTGATTCCCGCCGTCGACCCGGACGGCCTGGACCTCGTGACCGGCGAGCTGCAGCAGGGGAGCTTTTTCGAGGGCGCGCGGCGCATCGCGGCCGAATGGCCGGCGATCCCCTTTCCGGCGGGCTGGAAGGCCAACATCCGCGGCGTCGACCTGAACCTGCAGTATCCGGCGCTCTGGGAAAAGGCGCGGGAGATCAAGTTCGCGCAGGGCGTGCGCGGCCCCGCCCCGGCGGACTACGTCGGCCCCGCGCCGCTGTCCGCGCCGGAGAGCCGCGCGCTCTACGACTATACGCTGCGCATGTCGCCCGATCTGGTGCTGGCCTTCCACAGCCAGGGGCGGGTGATCTACTGGCGCTTTCTGGACCTCGAGCCGCCCGGTTCGCGCCGGATCGCGGAGCTCTTTGCCGCGCTCAGCGGCTACGGGGCGGCCGACGTCCCTTACGCCTCCGGCTTTGCCGGCTACAAGGACTGGTTCCTGCAGGATTTCGACCGCCCGGGCTTTACAATCGAGGTCGGCCGCGGCGTCAATCCCCTGCCGCTCGCGGACTTCGACGGGATCTGGCGGGAAAACCTCGGCATCCTGACGCTCGGCGCGCTGGTGACCTGAGTTGACGGCAACGTGAAATCGGATTATAATAGAGAAAAATCCGATCCCGGGAGGCGATGAAGCGTGAAACGAATCTGTCTGCTGCTGGCCCTGCTGCTTTTGCTCTGCGGCTGCGGCAGCGGGAGCGAGGGCACGGCCGGAGCGCCGGTCGACGGCGCGGCGCCGGTCGGCGGCGAACAGCAGCCGGGGGAAACGGCCGCGGCGACGGCGAAGCCCGCCCCGGTCTATACCGGCGATTACCGCCGCGTCGACATCACGGCGGAGAACTGGCAGAACTATTTCGAGCTCAAGGAGATCCCGCTCTATACCGTCACGCAGGGCGACGTGATCGCGCAGGTCTGCCAGTACTACTGCGTCGTGCTGCGCGAGGAGTACCAGCCCTATCTGCGCCAGGACGGCGCTTACAGCGTGCGCTTCGAGGTCGGCTTCGACCTCTATATCGACACGATGGACATCGACACCAACGAGGGCGTCTACCGGCACACGGACGACCTGTTTTACGCGGTGGACGTCGTCAAGCCCGCGGTCTTCGACCGCAATGCGCTGCCCGCCTCGGCCTTCGGCGCGGACGCGAGCCTTTACACCGGCTTTTCCAACGCCTTCTTCACCGGCTACTGCACCCTGCACGCCGAGTCGAAGGTCTGGTCGGGCTTTTATATCGATCTGTCGAAGGCCAGGGTGGAATCCGTGAGCGGCTTCCTCGAACTGGGAGGCTGAACGACCAACGCTTTTTATATCGATCTGTCGAAGGCCAGGGTGGAATCCGTGAGCGGCTACCTCGAACTGGGAGGCTGAACGACCAACGCTTTCTATATCGATCTGTCGAAGGCCAGGGTGGAATCCGTGAGCGGCTGCCTCGAGCTGGGCGGCTGACTGTAGTTTTTAGTTTTTAGATTCTGGTTTCCAGGAGAACGAAAGCGTTCGGATCGTTTTCGGAAAAACCAAATCTTCAACAATAAAACCGGGGCTGTGATGAAAATCACAGCCCCGGCGTTCTTCTAAAATCTAAAAACCAGAAACTAAAAACTCAGAAATCGGCGTTGCCGGTGGTGCGGGGATGGAGCTCGACGTCGCGGATGTTCGAGACGCCCGTGAGGTACATCACCATGCGCTCGAAGCCCAGGCCGAAGCCCGCGTGGCGGCAGGAGCCGTAACGGCGCAGGTCGAGGTACCACCAGTAGTCCTCCTCCTTCAGCCCCAGCTCCTTCATGCGCGCCTGCAGCACGTCCAGGCGCTCCTCGCGCTGGCTGCCGCCGATGATCTCGCCGATGCCGGGCACCAGGCAGTCCGCCGCGGCGACGGTCTTCCCGTCGTCGTTGAGGCGCATGTAGAAGGCCTTGATCTCCTTCGGATAGTCGGTGACGAAGATCGGCTTTTGGAAGACCTCCTCGGTGAGGTAGCGCTCGTGCTCGGTCTGCAGGTCGATGCCCCATTCGACCGGGAAGTCGAACTTCTTCCCGCTTTTTTTGAGGATCTCGACGGCCTCGGTGTAGCTGATGCGGCCGAACTCGTTGCTGACGACGTTGTGCAGGCGGTCGAGCAGGCCCTTGTCGACAAAGCTGTTGAAGAACTGCATCTCCTCCGGGCAGCGCTCGAGCACGCGGTTGATGATGTATTTCACCATCGCCTCGGCGGTGTCCATGTCGTCGGCGAGGTCGGCGAAGGCCATCTCGGGCTCGATCATCCAGAACTCGGCCGCGTGGCGCTGGGTGTAGCTGACCTCGGCGCGGAAGGTCGGGCCGAAGGTGTACACGTCGCCGAAGGCGAGAGCAAAGTTCTCGGCGTTGAGCTGTCCGGAGACGGTGAGGTTCGTGGCCTTGCCGAAGAAGTCCTTGCTGTTGTCGACGCTGCCGTCCTCCCTGCGGGGCGGGTTGTCGATGTCGAGCGTCGTCACGCGGAACATCTGGCCCGCGCCCTCGGCGTCGGAGCCGGTGATGATGGGCGTGTGCACGTAGACGAAGCCGCGGCTCTGGAAGAACTCATGCACGGCCTGGGCGGCCACGCTGCGCACGCGGAAGGTGGCGGAGAAGAGGTTGGTGCGGGGGCGCAGATGCTGGATGCTGCGCAGGAACTCCACGCTGTGGCGCTTCTTCTGCAGCGGATAATCCGGCGCGGAGGGGCCCTCCACCGCGATCTCGGCGGCCTTGAGCTCGAAGGGCTGCTTGGCCTCGGGCGTGAGCACCAGAGTGCCTCGCACGATCAGGGCAGCGCCAACGTTCTGGCGGGCGATCTCGTCGTAATTATTCAGACTGCCCCTCTCAAAGACTACCTGCAGCGACTTGAAGAAGCTGCCGTCGTTCAGCTCGATAAAGCCGAAGTTTTTCATGTCACGCACGGTCCGTACCCAGCCGCAGACAGTGAGCTCCTGCCCGCCGAAGGCCTGTGCGTCCGCATAGATGCCGGAAATTTTCTGACGTTTCATTGGCACTGTTCCTTTCTTTGTGCCCTTCGGGCACTCATATTTTCGCGGAATAAAAATATCATAGCCGCGATGCGGCTATGATATCATTATCTTTTCGATTTTACAAGGAAAAATTCAAAAAAGTCGCGGCGCTCAGAAGATCAGCTGCACGGGCGCGTGGATGTTCTTCAGCGTCACGTCCCGCCAGGTCCCGCCGGGCTCTCCGTCGCGCGTCCAGGCCACCGGCTGCTCGAAACAGAAGCGCGCGCTGTGCGTGTGGGCGATGACCAGCATGTCGCTGTCGAAGCTCTGGCTGAGGACGCTCCCGGCCAGGTCGGCCAGATCGGTCAGCGCGGAGGGCTCCTTGACCAGCACCAGCTCGGACAGACCGTCGGACAGGCTGACCATGTGCTCCTTGAAATGCACGAGCCCCGCCACGGAGGTGGAGTTGGAGAGGCTGCCGTAGATCAGCTTCCCTTCGAAGGAGCCGTCGTCCCACTCGACGTGGGTGCGGTAGCTCTCGATCGTCGGCAGGCGCATCATGCCCTGCAGCACATAGGCCAGGTGCCCCAGCGCGTTTTTCTGGTCCTGCGGCGTCGTGTAGCTGACGTCGGTGAAGGCGCCGAAGCCCGCGATATAGGCGAAATGCTCGTCCTCGCCGAACAGGCCGATGTCGTAGGGATGCGGCTCGCCCGCGATCAGACGGCGCGCGGCCTCCAGCACGTTGTTCTTCGGCAGGCCGAGCGAGGTCGCGATGTCGTTGGAGGTGCCCATCGGGAAATAGCCCAGGGGCGGGGGATCGTCCAGCCGGATCAGGCCGGAGATGACCTCGCTGAGCGTGCCGTCGCCGCCGATGCAGGCCACGGCGTCATAGGAGGCGCCGTGCTCGGCCGCAAAGGCGGTCGCGTCGCCGCGCGCGGCGGTAAAATACAGATCGATCCGGTATCCGCCCTTCGCCAGCTCCTGCATGGCGGAGGCAAAATTCATCTTATAGGCGCCCTTCCCGGCCACGGGATTGACGACCAGCATCAGGGACTTATCCAAGATCCTTCACCTCGTTTTTTCGCTTCGGACAGGCACGGCTAACAGTATAATACAGGCGTCCTGTCGAATGGTGAATAAAATGGAAATAATAAAACCACCGGCAAAGCCGGTGGTTTATGTGTATCTGCTTACTCGGCCAGATCGTTGAGCTTGACCGTCATCGCGGACTTTTTGCGGGCCGCGTTGTTCTTCGGCAGCAGACCCTTGCCGGCTGCGCGGTCAACGGTCTTAACGGCAACTTTATAGGCATTGACGGCTGCATCGCGGTTGCCTTCGGCAACGGCGGCGTCAAACTTTTTCATCATGGTCTTGAGCTCGGTCTTGTCAGCACGGTTCTTCGCGCGGAGCTCCTTGGACTTCTCGTCACGCTTGGCAGAAGATTTAATGTTAGCCATGTTCAAACGCACCTCCTCCTACAAAATTGCGCGTCCACAACTCGCGTCATAACTCGCGTTTTGGAATTATAACAAAGAAAGCGGGAAAAAGCAAGAGTTTTTTTGCTTTTCCGAAAACAATTTTTTGTCTTGTTGTTTTTGCTTTGCGCGGGGGCAAAATAGCACTATATCTTGATCGCGGGAGGAAGAAAATGGCAATAACTGGAAGATGGCGCACCGACCTTGCCAGCGAGGCGCAGCGCCTGGCGCAGAACGGGCGGCGCGATCTCTCGCCGCTGCCCGGCGTGGAGACGGCGGAGGAAGAGCGGGCGGGCTGTTCCCTGTTCCGCGTGCGCATCACGGACGAGCGCGGCGCGCGGGCGCTCGGCAAGCCGGTCGGGCGCTACTGCACGCTGGAGGCCGGGCGCTTCCTCCCGCGCGGCGACCCCGGCTTCCCGGCCCTGGCGGAGACTCTGGCCGGCGCGATCCGCGAGCTCCTGCCGCCCGGCGGCGGGCCCTATCTCGTAGCCGGGCTCGGTAACGCGGCCGTGACGCCGGACGCGCTTGGGCCGCTGGCCGCGCGCAGCGTCCTCGCAACGCGGCACCTCAAGCGCGGCGGCGATCCCCTCTTCGCCCCGCTGTCCGAGGTCGCGGTCTGCGCGCCGGGCGTGCTCGGCAGCTCCGGGCTCGAGGCCGCGCTGCAGCTCGGCGTCCTCTGCCGGGAGCTGCGCCCGGCCTGCCTGCTGGCGGTCGACGCCCTCGCCGGGGCGGAGCCGCAGCGGCTCTGCCGCACGGTGCAGATCACGGACAGCGGCATCGCGCCCGGCTCCGGCGTCGGAAACGACCGCGCGCCCCTGTCGCGCGAGACCCTCGGCCTGCCGGTGATCGCGCTCGGCGTGCCGACGGTCATCGACGCGGGCTGCCTCGGCGACGAATCAATGCGCGGCATGTTCGTCACGCCGAAGGAGATCGACGAGGCGGTGAGCCGCGCGGCGCGGCTGATCGGTTATGCGATCGATCTGGCGCTGCACCCCAGGCTCTCCTTCGACGAGCTCGCCGGGCTGCTGGACTGATGTTTCACGTGAAACAGGGCGAGGCCGGACGAAAAATGTTTCACGTGAAACATTGCAAAGGGAGATCAATGCTGTTATAATGGCCGCATAGAAAAAAGGAGAGGCGACTATGGCAAAAATCGTGGCGATCGCCAATCAGAAGGGCGGCGTCGGCAAGACAACGACCGCGGTGAACCTCTGCGCGGCGCTGCATCTGATGGGGCGGCGCGTGCTGCTGGTGGACGCGGACCCGCAGGGGAACGCGAGCTCCGGCATGGGCGTGCCGAAAAGCACGCGGCCGAACATCTACGACATGCTGATCGGCGGCCGCGCCGCAGCGGACTGCGTGGTACATACCGGCTCAGGCGACCTGATCCCGACCGGAAAAGAGCTGGCGGCGGCCTCCGTCGAGCTGATCACGCAGGAAAAGCGGGAATTTGTGCTGAAAAACGCGCTGCTCGGCCTCTACGCCGACTACGACTATATCCTGATCGACTGTCCGCCCTCGCTCGAGCTGCTGACGGTCAACGCGCTCGTCGCGGCCGACAGCGTGCTCGTGCCGATGCAGTGCGAGTACTACGCGCTCGAGGGCCTGGCCGATCTGATGACCAGCATCAAAATGTGCTCGCGGCGCCTGAACCGGCGGCTGCAGATCGAGGGCATCGTGCTGACGATGTACGACGGGCGCATGAATCTGACGACGCAGGTGGCCGACGAACTGCGGCGGCATCTCGGGGACAAGATCTACCGGACCGTGATCCCGCGGAGCATACGCCTTTCCGAGGCGCCGAGCCACGGAAAGCCGGGCGTCGTCTACGAAAAATCCAACAAGGGCAGCAAGGCCTACCTCGCGCTGGCCGAGGAATTTGCCGCCCGGTCAGAGAGGTAAGCATGGGAAAGGAAAAACGCGGCCTGGGCACCGGCCTGGACGTGCTGTTCGCGGCCAATGCCTTCGACGAGGAGGAGAGCGAGCTGCTGACGCTGCCGCTGAGCAAGGTGGAACCCCGGCAGGCGCAGCCGCGCGAGCGCTTCGACGAGGCGGCGCTGCAGGACCTGGCCGATTCGATCGCGCAGTACGGGCTGATCCAGCCGATCACCGTGCGCAGGCTCGACAGCGGCTATTATCAGATCATCGCCGGAGAGCGCCGCTGGCGCGCCGCGCGGCTCGCAGGGCTGACGGAGGTGCCGGTGCGCGTCATCGAGGCGGACGACCGCCGGACGGCGGAGCTGGCGCTGGTGGAAAACCTGCAGCGGCAGGACCTCAACCCGATGGAGGAGGCACGCGGCTATCAGAGCCTGATGCGCGACTACGGCCTGACCCAGGAGGAGACGGCGCGCAGCGTCGGGCGATCGCGCCCGGCCGTGGCCAACGCCCTGCGCCTGCTGAGCCTCGGCCCGAAGCTGACGGAGCTGGTCGAGACCGGGGCGCTCTCCGCCGGACATGCCCGCGCGCTGCTGCCGCTGGGCAGCGAGGCGCTGCAGCTTGAGGCGGCCAACGAGGTCATCGCCAAGGAGCTCTCCGTGCGCAAGACCGAGAGGCTCGCGGCGAAAAAGCTGAAGGAGCCTCGGCCGGAGCCCCCAAAGGACCCGCTGGCCGTGGACTACGCCGCCGAGGTCTCCGAGGCGCTCAGCCGGGCGCTCGGACGGAAGACGAGGCTCGTGGAATCGCGCCGCGGCGGACGCATTGAGATCGAATACAGCGACGCGGAGGACCGCGAGGCGCTGATCGCGCTGCTCTCGAAAATCAAGTAAGCATATCGGAGGACAAAACCGTGCTGGATATTCGTTTTATTCGGGAAAATCCCGAAATCGTCAAGGAAAACATCCGTAAAAAGTTCCAGGATGAAAAACTGCCGCTGGTGGACGAGCTGCTGGAACTCGACGCGAAGAACCGCGCCGCGATCACCGAGGCCAGCGAGCTGCGCGCGCGCCGCAATGCGCTCAGCAAGGCCAACGGCCCGCTCTTCGGCCGCCTGAAGAAGGCCCCCGAGGAGGAAAAGGCCGCGATCCAGGCGCAGATCGACGAGAACATGGCCCGGGTCAGGGCCAGCGACGAGCGCCGCGAGGCGCTGGAGCGCGCCGAGGAGGACTACGCCGCCCGCATCCACCAGATCCTGCTGCTGATCCCCAACATCATCGATCCCAGCGTGCCGCTCGGGCCGGACGACAGCTGCAATGTGGAGGTCGAGCGCTTCGGCGAGCCGAAGGTGCCGGACTTCCCGATCCCCTACCACACCGAGATCATGGAGAGCTTCGCCGGCGTCGACATGGACGCGGCCGGCCGCGTGTCGGGCAACGGCTTCTATTATCTGATGGGCGACATCGCGCGGCTGCACTCGGCCGTGCTGGCCTACGCGCGCGACTTCATGATCAACAAGGGCTACATCTACTGCATCCCGCCCTTCATGATCCACGGCAACGTGGTCGAGGGCGTCATGAGCCAGACCGACATGGAGGCCATGATGTACAAGATCGAGGGCGAGGACCTCTATCTGATCGGCACCAGCGAGCACTCGATGATCGGCAAGTTCATCGACCAGATCATCCCGGAGGAGAGCCTGCCGCAGACCCTGACCAGCTACTCCCCCTGCTTCCGCAAGGAAAAGGGCGCGCACGGCATCGAGGAGCGCGGCGTCTACCGCATTCACCAGTTCGAGAAGCAGGAAATGATCGTCGTCTGCAGGCCGGAGGATTCGATGGCCTGGTACGAGAAGATGTGGCGCTTCAGCGTCGAGCTCTTCCGCTCGATGGAGATCCCGGTGCGCCAGCTCGAGTGCTGCAGCGGCGACCTGGCCGACCTGAAGGTCAAGTCCTGCGACATCGAGGCCTGGTCCCCGCGCCAGCAGAAGTACTTCGAGGTCTGCTCCTGCTCGAACCTCGGCGACGCGCAGGCCCGCCGCCTGAAGATGCGCGTCAAGGGCGCGGACGGGAAGATGTATCTGCCGCACACCCTCAACAACACCGTCGTCGCGCCGCCGCGCATGCTGATCGCCTTTTTGGAAAATCACCTGCAGGAGGACGGCAGCGTCACGATCCCCGAGGTCCTTCAGCCGTATATGGGCGGGACGAAAGTCCTGATTCCACATAAATAATGTAAAAGGAGAGGAAACCATGAAAAAGTTCTTTGAAGAGTTCAAGACCTTCATCACGAGGGGCAATGTGCTCGACATGGCGGTCGGCGTCATCGTCGGCGGCGCCTTCGGCGCGATCACCAGCTCCCTGGTCGGCAACGTCATCACCCCGCTGCTGGCCTGGCTGTTCAAGGCGCCCAACCCCGACGCGCTGAACATCACCCTGCGCGCGGCGGACGAGGCCGCCGGCACCGAGGCCATCGTGCTCGGCCTCGGCACCTTCGTCGGCGCGATCATCAACTTCATCGTGATCGCCCTGGTCCTCTTTGCGGTCATCAAGGCCTTCAACAAGGCCCGCGAGCTGGCGGCGAAGAAGGAAGAGCCCGTCGAGGAAGCGCCCCCCGAGGAGCCCAAGCCCACCGCCGAGGATCTGCTCGGCGAGATCCTGGACGTGCTGAAGAAGCAGTAACGGCGTCATACATAGAAAAACACGGAGGAATCATCGATTCCCCCGTGTTTTTTATTTTTCTTCGTATTTTTTTCTCAGGCGGGTAAGCTTGACGCCGCAGTAGACGAGCAGCCAGATATAGAACAGCACCAATGCATAGAGCACATAACTGAGGACATTGAAGATCCCGCCGTCAAACATCCGCAGCCAGCTCGGCAGCAGGCAGCAGAGAAAGATCACCAGCAGCGGCAGCATGCGTGTGAGGACGATCTTTTTCACCATCTCGACCTTGGACAGGCCGTCGGAAAAGAGCTCTCCGTCGGCCTCGCTTTCCGCCTCGGCAGCCGGTTTGCGGAAATATATCCAGCCGGCGTACTGGTCGAAATCCTCCCAGCCGTAATCGCGGAAGAGCTGGAAATATTCGTCGTCCGTTTCGCCGTTTTTGAAATCCAGCCGGTAGATCATATCCTCCGGAGGACAGCGTTCAAAGGTAAAAAAGCAGGGAGGCGCCACGCTGCTCAGCTTCCAGCCCATCCGGTGCTGCCTGCGCAGCCAGAGCTCCTCTTCTTCAAAATCCGCGATCGTAAAGAAGCGGACCATCGTTTTCTTTTCACTCATCGCAAATCTCCCCTCTGCTGTTCCTGTACAGCCTTTCGATGCGCCGCAGCTCCAGATCCAGGATCTCCGCTCCCAGCGGCGTGATCTGATAGAGCTTGCGCTTGTCTTCCTCCCGGACGAAGGCGATCAGCCCGTCCGCCTCCATTTTCGACAGCGTCCCGTACATGGTGCCCGCGCTGATCGTCAGCGCGCCGCCGGTCATGCGCCGGACCTGCTGACTGATCCCGTAGCCGTGCTGCGGCTGCCGCAGGCAGAACAGGATGTAAAAGCCGCTCTCCGTCATCGGAACGTATATTCGTTGGATGCGTTTGTCCATACGCGCACCCCCTTTCACCTCGATACATCGGACTTCGATACATAATATATCGCAGTCCGATATAATTGTCAAGAGCTTTTTCGTAAAATTCGTAAAAAATCTGCGGGCCCTTTCGGGCCCGCAGAAAACCGTGACGGAAGGCCTTATTTCAGATAATCCAGCAGGTCGACCGGGGCAACGCCCGCGGCGTAGGCGAATTCCATGCCCTCGGCCAGCTCGTCGCGCTCGCCCAGCACGGTGCTGCGCGCCGCGACCGCGCCGATCAGGGAGCCGTCGTCCAGCATGGTCTCCGCCGTGATCGGCAGGCGGATGAACAGATAATACCCGTACTGATCGCTCTGCAGAGCGGAGACCTCGCCCTCGCCGAGCCCGGCGCAGCCCGTTTCGATCACGTCGGCGGCCGCGCCACGCTGGAAGACCAGATCCTCCACGCAGTAAACGCGCTCGTCCTCCGCCTGCAGCTCCGCGGCCAGCTCCTTGAAGCGGGCGATGCGCGAGGGGCTGCCGGAGACGGCCTGCAGCTCCGCGGCGGCCGCCTCCGCCTTCTCGATGATCTCGGCGGCGGCGTCGCTCTCCAGCGGGGCCAGGGTCTGCGGATCGACGGTCAGAAAGACCAGGTAGCTGCAGCAGATGAGATCATAGTCCTCCAGAAAGCGCTGCAGCCGGGCGGCGCTGAGCGTCTCACCGTTGAGTCCGTAGCAGTCCTCCTGCACGCGCGTAAGGAGCAGGTCGGCCTTCAGCTGCGCCCGGAACTGGGTGTCGGTGAGGAAATAGCTCTTGAGCAGCGCGGCCCAGTCCTCCTCGGTGGCGCCCTCCCCCAGATAGCTTTGAATGTACTCGGCCCGCTCGGCCTCCAGCTCCTCCGCGCCGACGCTCACACCCTTCGAGGCGGCGTAGGCCTCGGTGGCGGTCATGGTCAGGAAGTTGTCGTTGAGCTCCAGCAGCGTCGCCTCCGCCAGGCTCACGCCCTCGGCGTACTCGGCGTCCCAGCCGTCGGTGATGCCGTAGTAGCTCTGCATGTAGTCCATGCTGCTCTCGGTGCTGAGGATATAGCCGCCCAGCCATTCGTAGTATTCGCCCCAGGTGATCTCGCGCTCGCCGACCTTCGCGTAGAGCGTTTCGGCGGGATAGGCCTTGTACAGCGCTTCAAAATCCACGCGCGGCTGCGCGGACTGCGCAGGCTCTTCGGTTTCGGCGCTCTGCTCCGGTGCGGGAAGCTCCGTCCCGGCGGAATTCTGCAGCCAGGCCAGGGCCCCGACAAAGACCAGACAGAGGGCGAGGATCAGGATCAGCAGCTTTTTCATCGGCATTTCGTCCTTTCTTCGGAAAACGGCGGGAATTTCGTTTATGATAGCACGCCGGGGCGGGGAACTCAAGCCTTCGGCTCAGAGTTCACGGTTTCTTTACCCCAGTCGGCGACGAAGCGGCGCGCTTCGTCGAGCACACGGCTCCTGGAGCGGATGTGCAGGCTCAGGCAGGGCTTCGAACCGGCCTCGACGCGCAGCCGCCCCTTGTACTCAGGCATGGCGTAGAGGCGCGAGACCTTCTCCATGTCGAAATCGCGCACCGTGAAGCGGAGATAGCCCGCCTTCTGCGCGATGTCGGCGACGCCGGCCTTTCCGGCCTCGCCGCGCAGCAGCGCGACCTGGATCAGCGCCGTCACGCCCGGCGGCGGGTCACCGAAGCGGTCGATCAGCTCGTCGATCAGGTCGTCGGCCTCGGCCTCGCCGCGGATCAGCGCGATCCGGCGGTAGATGTCCATGCGCTGTTCGGAGGAGGGGACGTAGCGCTCAGGGATGTTCGCGGCGACGGCGAGGTCGGCCGAGCATTCGGCGGGCTTCGGGACCTCGATGCCGCGGGCCTCCAGCACCGCCTCGCTCAGCAGCTTCATGTACATGTCGTAGCCCACGTCGATCATGTGCCCGGACTGCTCGGCGCCCAGCAGATTGCCCGCGCCGCGGATCTCGAGGTCGCGCATTGCGATCTTCGTGCCGGAGCCGAAGGCCGCAAAGTCACGGATCGCGTTGAGCCGCTTTTCGGCGATCTCGGTGAGCACCTTGTCGCGCCGGAAGGTCAGATAGGCCGAGGCGCGGCGGGTCGAGCGGCCGACGCGCCCGCGGATCTGGTGCAGCTGCGCCAGTCCCAGCCGGTCGGCGTCCTCGATGATCAGGGTGTTGACGTTCGGGATGTCGATGCCGGTCTCGATGATCGTCGTGCAGACCAGCACCTGCGTCTCCCCCGCCGAGACCGCGTCCATCACGCTCGAGAGCACAGCCTTGTCGAGCTGCCCGTGGGCCACGCCCACCGTCACCTCGTTGCCCAGCAGGTCGCGGAGCCTCCGCGCGCAGCGCTCGATGTCGTCGATGCGGTTGTGCAGGTAGTAGACCTGCCCGCCGCGCTGCAGCTCGCGCCGGATCGCATCGGCCACCAGGCCCCAGTCGTGCTCCATTACGAAGGTCTGCACCGGCAGGCGGTCCTCCGGCGGGTCGTCGAGGGTGGACATGTCGCGGATGCCGGACATCGCCATGTTCAGCGTGCGCGGGATCGGCGTGGCTGACAGGGTCAGCACGTCCACGCCGCGGCTGAGCTCCTTGATGTGCTCCTTGTGCCCGACGCCGAAGCGCTGCTCCTCGTCCACGACCAGCAGGCCGAGGTTTTTGAAGCGCACGTCCTTCGACAGCAGGCGGTGCGTGCCGATGACGAGGTCGCACTTGCCGCTGGCGAGGTCGGAGACGGTCTGCGCGCTCTGGCCGCCGGTGCGGAAGCGGCTGAGCACCGCGATGTTCACCGGGAAGCCGAAGAAGCGCTGCAGCGCGGTCTGATAGTGCTGCTGCGCGAGCACGGTCGTCGGCACGAGGATCGCGGCCTGCTTGCCGTCGAGCACGCACTTCATCACGGCGCGCAGGGCGACCTCGGTCTTGCCGTAGCCCACGTCGCCGCAGAGCAGGCGGTCCATCGGCACGGGCCGTTCCATGTCGGCCTTGATCTCCGCCGTGCAGCGGAGCTGGTCGTCGGTCTCGGTATACTCAAAGTTATCTTCGAATTCGCGCTGCCACTCGCTGTCGGGCGAGAAGGCGAAGCCGGGCAGGCGCTGGCGTTCGGCGTAGAGGGCGATCAGCTTTTTGGCCATGTCCTTGGCCGCACTCTTGGCGCGCGAGCGGGTCTTCGCCCATTCCGCGCCGCCCATCTTCGAAAGCCTGATCTGTTTATCCTCGCCGCCGCCGGTATACTTGCTGACGAGGTCGAGCGAGGTCGCGGGCACGTAGAGCGTGTCCGTCCCGGCGTAATTGATCTTGATGTAGTCCTTGTCCTGCCCGTCCACCGGCATGCGCACGATCCCGGCGAAGCGGCCGATGCCGTGGTTTTCGTGCACGACGTAGTCCCCGGGGGACAGATCCGCGCAGGAGTCGATGCGCGCGCGCCCGGGCGGCAGCTTCCGGCCGCGGGCGGACTTTTTGTCCTTCCGGCGGATGAGCTGCGCGTCGGTCAGGATCGCGAGCTTCAGCCCGGGGTATTCGATGCCCGCGGAGATCGCGCCGACGGCGATGACGCAGTCCCCCGGCTCCGGCAGCCTGTCCGGCGGCTCCCGGAGCAGCGCGGGGATCCCGTGCTCCTTGAAAAAGTCCTGCAGCACCTTCGCGCGCCGCTCGTCCCCGGCCAGCACGACGACGCGGCTGCCGTTTTTCAGATACAGCTTCACGTCCTCGGCGGCGGCCTGCGCGCTGCCCGCGTAGGAGGGCAGCTGCTTGGCGGGCACGCTCGTCAGCGTGCGCGGCGCGACGGGGCAGCGGCCGACGGTGAAGGCCTCGGCCATATACAGAGGGTAATCAGGCAGGCGCTTGCACAGCGCCTCAAAGGGCAGATAAAAGCTCTCGGGCGCGTCGGCGATCATCGAACGCCGGGCAAGCTCGGCGACGTCTTCGGCGAGCTGTTTGGCCCAGTCCCGCGCGCGCTCGGCGCAGCGGCCGGGCTGGTCGAGCAGGACGAGCGCGTCCGCGGGGATGTAGTCGGCGCCGCAGGCCATCGGATACAGGAGCGGCAGATAGCGGTCGGCGTCCGAAAGGGAGGCGCCGTTTTCGAGGCGCTCTGCGTCGCTGTGCAGGGTCTGGGCGAGCTTCTGCGCCTGCTCGCTCGTGCGGCGGCGGGCATAGCGCTCGGCGGCGCGGTGCAGCTCCCTGCCCAGCGCGGCGGGGCCGCCCTCTGCGAGCGAGGGCAGGGCTTCCGCGGCCGGGAGGATCACGCAGCGCTCGACCGGCTCGCTCCGGCGCTGGCTGGACACCTCGAAATGCGCCATCGAGTCGATCTCGTCGCCCCAGAACTCGATGCGCACGGGCTCCTCGTCCGCCGGGGAGAAGAAATCGAGGATGCCGCCGCGGCGGGCGAACTGCCCCGGGCCCTCGACGAGGTCGGCGCGGCTGTAGCCGCAGCGCAGCAGCGCGTCCTCCAGATCCTCGGGCGAGCAGGGGAGCTTCGCGTCGACGGAAAAGGCGGCGCGCTCCAGCGCCTGGGGCGGGAGCGTGCGCTGCAGCAGCCCGGGCACGGAGGCCGCGCAGACCTTTACCGCACCGGTCTGCAGCGCGCGCAGCGCGGCGACGCGCCGCTGTTCGCCCTGGCGGGAGACGGCCTCGGCGGGATAGAAGCTGAAGTCGCGCATGCCGAGCGCGGCGGCCTCCTCCCCCAGCAGCGAGGCGAGGTCGCGCGCCATGTTCTCGGCGGCGGTGTCGTCCGGGCAGATCACAAAGAGCGGACGGCCCGACCGTTCGCGCAGCGCCGCGCCCAGATGGGCCCGGTGCACCGCCGAAAGCCCGGAAACGAGCGCAGGAAGCCCTCCGCTCTCCAGCAGACCCGGGAGGGCGGCGGCTTCCCTGTTTTCAAAAAAGATTTGGTTCAGGATCTTCATACCGGGATGGATTATACCACGCCCGGGAGGAAGATACAATTGAAAATTAGGAATTCGGAACGAAAGACGCGTTCCGGCCTGTCTCGTTCTCCTAAAAACTAAAAACCAGAAACTAAAAACTAAATCCGTCGCCGCAGCTTCCCGACGAAAAAGACCCCGGGGATCAGCAGCAGGCAGACCGCGGCGTTGAGCGCGGGCACGAGCCGCGTCGAGAGCGCCGTGAATTCCGCCGTCCCCGGCGCGAGCAGACAGGCGCAGATGATCGCCGCCGCCCCGGCAAGGACGGCGGGGAGGCGGCCCTCTCCCAGGATCGGCGCGAGGCAGCGCCGCGCGGCCAGCAGCGCCGCGGACGTCAGCAGGAAATCGGAAAAGATCCAAAGCGCCACCAGCAGCGCCTCCATCCGCTCCAGCGCGCGGAAAAAGACCAGGCAGCGCACCAGCGCGAAATAGGGCTGGCTCAGCCGCGCCGTCAGCTCGTGGCCGAAGGCGCCGACGACCGCGGCGACCAGCGCCGCCATCAGCGCGCCGAGCAGCCCGATCCGCGCGGCCACGGCGCGCCAGCGCGCCTCCCCCGTCAGCCCCTCGGAGAGGAAGAACAGCAGCGTGAGGATCAGCCCCGCCGCGTCGAGCGTCGGCAGCGTCCCTCGCAGGAGCGGCAGCGCGTCCCGCCCGGCGATGGGCAGGAGATTGTCCGCGCGCAGTTCCGGCAGCGCAAAGCACAGCGTCAGCGCGACGGCGGCGACCATCAGCGGCAGCACCAGCTTCGCCGTGCGAACGAGGCGTTTGGCCTCGCCCGCCCCGGCGACGGCGGCGGCCAGGCCGAGCGGCAGGATGAACAGCCGCCGCTCGGCCTGCGGGTAAACGGTGTCGATCAGCCGCTGCGCGCTGTCGCGGAGCGTGAAGGCGGCGTAAAACGCGAGCCAGAGCCCGCACAGCGCCAGCAGCAGCGCGCCGAAGCGCTCCCCCGCCGCCCGCCGCCAGAGCGCGGCGAGGCTCTCCCCCGCCCGGCGCCTTCGCAAAAAAAGCCAGAGAAAGGCTCCGTAGGCCGCGGCGGCCGGCAGCGCCAGCAGCACCGACAGCCAGGCGCCCCGCCCGGCGAGGGCGGCCGTCTGCGATGGCAGCAGCCGCAGCGCGGGCGTCAGCGCCGCCGCCGAGCAGAGCGCCAGCAGCTGGCCGAGCGAATACGAATCCCGGCCGCTCATGCGCCCTCCTCCAGTCCGCCGCCGCCGCGCAGCACCGCGCTCACGCCGACGGTCAAGGGCAGCTCCGGCCAGAGGGCGGCGAAATCCTCCTCCCTCAGGCCCGGCGCGCGCAGAGACAGCCGTCCCGCGAGGCCGAGAAAATCGGCGTCCCAGCGCTGCGAGAGCCGCAGGACCTCCCGGACGCGCGCCTCCAGCGCCCGTTCCAGCATACGCTGTAAATATTCGGGCTCGGTGTCCCCCGCCGCGCCCTCGGCGAGCAGGGCCTCGGCCTCCACCGTGACCGCGAGGCCGCGGAGCGCGCCGCTCTCGTCGAAGCGCGGCTCGAGCGCGCCGCTTCCGCCGCTGAGCGTCAGCGTCACGGGCAGCCCCGCCTGATCGGTCACCGCGATCTCGCAGAGCCCCGATTCGCCCAGCAGCAGCCCGACGCCGACCGCCTGCTCCCGATCCAGAAAGCCGAGCAGCTTCCCGCTTTTGAGCACGGCGTAGCCCGACGGGACGAGAGTCAGCGGCCGCTCCTCCGCCCCGGCGCTCGCGTCCGCCTCGGCCGAGGGCTCCAGCGACACGGCGCATACCAGCGCGCTGCCGTAACGCGCCAGATCCCGCAGGATCCCGGCGGCGGGCGTGCTGCGCCCGTCTCCGCGCGCCCGCAGGTCGCCGTCCACGGATTCGAGAGCGTCGCTTGCGCCGTAGCTCTCATTCCCGACGCCCAGCAGCGCCTCCCGGGCTTCGCCCCCGCGCAGGACGCAGATCGGCACGCTCAGGCGCAGGTCACCCGTGCGGCAGAGGTAGTCGAGACAGGGGCCGATCCCCCGCCGCGCCGTCTCCTCGCCGATCAGCAGGTGGCCGATGTGCGCGCAGAGCAGATCCTCCTCGTTGGCCCCGGCGCGGATGCGCTCGATGGCCTCGACCACGCCCGTACCGCTGCCCTCGAGGCGCATCGGCGGGCTGCCGGACTCGGAGCCCGCGGCGGAGGACAGCGTCAGGCGGACGCCGGACGCCGCGGCGTCGACGCCCATCGCCTGCACGACCAGCAGCTGGTCGACCTCCCGCGCCTGCTCGCGCAGGCCGCAGCCGGACAGCGCGAGCGCCAACCATATCATAATAGGTACGCTGACAGCTTTTTTGTAAATTGCGTTCATCGCGCCCTCCTCCGATCCCGCAGCCGCTGAAGCAGCTTGCGCGGCCCCGGCCCGTCCTCGCACAGCGGCGCGAGGTAGCTCCGCCCGAAGCTCTCGATGCCCGCCAGATGCCAGAGCAGCAGGCAGCAGCCCAGCGCGAGGCCATAGAGCCCCGCCAGCGCCCCGGCCAGCAGCAGCGCGACGCTCCACAGGCGCAGCGCCGCGGTCAGATCCTGGCTCGGCAGCGCGTAGCCGGCGATGCCCGCCGCCGCGACGACGATGATCGCGACCGGCGAGACGAGCCGGGCCTCCACCGCGGCCTGCCCGACGATCAGCGCGCCGATGATGCTCACCGTGTCGCCCATCGGCCCGGGCAGGCGCAGCCCGGCCTCCTGCAGCAGCAGAAAGGCCAGCAGCATGCCCAGCACCTCCAGCGCGGTCGAGAAGGGCACCTTCTGCTTGGCCTCGATCATGCTCAGCAGCAGCTTCGTCGGGATCATCTCCTGGTGGTACATGGCCAGCGCGACGTAGAGCCCCGGCAGCAGCAGCGCCAGCAGGAATGCCAGCGCGCGCAGCAGGCTCAGCATGCCGCCGACCGGGCCGCGCCGGCTGCGCTCGCCGCCGGGCGTCATGAATTCCGCCAGCGTCGCCGGCAGGATGAGACCCAGGGGCAGGCCGTCGGCCAGCAGGCCCACGCGCCCCGCGGCGAGGTGCAGCGCCATTCGGTCGGGGCGCTCGGTGTGCAGGACCTGCGGGAAGGGCGAGCGCTTCGAGGCCGACAGCGCCTGCTCCAGCGGCCCGGTCGAGAGCACCGCGTCGAGCTCCAGCGCGTCGAGCTTCTCCGCCAGCGACGCGACCAGGGCCTCGTCCGCGGCGCCCTCGAGATAGAGCAGCGCAAGCTTCGTCGCGGAGCGGCGGCCGAGGCTGCTCTCGAGCAGCTTGAGTTCGGGCGTGGCCAGGCGGCGACGCAGCAGGGCGGTGTTGACCCGCAGCGTCTCGACGAAGGATTCGCGCCCGCCCTTGACGGACTTCTCCAGCGTCGGCTCGCTCACGCTGCGCCCGATCCCGGCGCGCAGCTCGAAGCATAGCGCAGGCTGCGCGTCCCCGGGGAAGAGCGCGCAGCAGCCGTGCGTCAGCGCGTCCGCGGCCTCGTCCGGGCCCGCGGCCTCCGTGACCGACCAGGCCGTCACCGCGCCGCCGAGCAGCCGGGCGCGGAAATCCGCCGCGTCTGCCGACAGCCGCCAGAATTCCGTCAGCGGCCGCAGCAGCGTCGCGGCCAGATCGCGCCCGTCCACCAGCCCGTCCAGCCAGCAGAGGAGCACCGGCTGCGCGGGGTCGAGCCCCGCGTCGACGCGCCGCAGCGTGAAATCCGCGCAGCGGGCGAAGCGCGCCTCAAGGGCCTTCGCCCCTTCGGAAAAAGCGTTTTGATTCCTGTCCATATCCTGTAGTATTTCCCGGCAAAAACACAATATTTTGGATGGTAAAATTTTCTTGGATTTTTTGCAAATTATGCTTGACAAAGACGGAACGCGGGTGTATATTGTGCAAGCTCGCCCGAAAGAGCCGGAGAGATCCGCCCCGGGGCCGCGAAAAAATTTTTGAAATTCAAAAAATTTTTCTTGACACGGGAACTTCTCTGTGGTATATTAGGCAAGCTGTCACCCCAAAGCGGGCGACACGAAGATGTACCTTGAAAATTGAACAATGTAAGAAAAGCTTATGCAGATAAGCACCAAGAAAAGGGCTTTTTTAAACGTCAGGAATGACGATAAAAATTCTTTTGAGAGCTAAGAAGCGATCAAGAAATGATGTTAAGGCCGAAAGGCTTTGATATACCATTTATTGAGAGTTTGATCCTGGCTCAGGAT
>JAFZQE010000067.1 GCA_017552325.1 Oscillospiraceae bacterium | reverse complement strand
AGTGCGCCGAGTGCGCAGACGGCCACGGCGGGCAGTCCTTCTATGAGTCCCTGCGCGACTGCGGGAGCGCCGAGGCGCTGTACGCGCAGTTCATGGCGACGCCGCAGGAGGAGACCATCGCGGACCAGTGGGAGAGCCAGATCCTCGCGCGCATTTTGAAAAAGCACACGGTGATTATGGTGACGCGCCCGGCGCTGAAGACGATGGTCGAGGAGATGAAGATGCGCTACGCCCCCTCGGTGGAGGAGGCGCTGACCATGGCGCGGGCCATGGGCAAGGAATCGCTGACCGTGATCCCGAACGGGATTTCTGTCATCGTGAGAGAATAACAAAAAGGAGGGGGATGCCATGCCTGCCTACAACAAGATCACGCCCGAGATCGCCGAGCAGCTGCGCGCGGTCGTCGGAAAGCGCTTTTACGAAAAGGGCGAGGTCGATCCGAATTATTCCCACGACGAAATGCCGATCTACGGCAAGTATATGCCCGAGGCGGCGGTGGACGCGACGACCACGGAAGAGGTCGCCGCGGTGATGAAGATCTGCGCGGCGAACAAGATCCCGGTCACCTGCCGCGGCGCCGGCACGGGCCTCGTCGGCGGCTGCGTGCCGCTGGCGGGCGGTCTGGTGCTCTGTACGCGGCTCATGAACAGGATCCTCGACTACGACATGGACAACCTCGTCGTGCGGCTGCAGCCCGGCGTGCTGCTCAAGGATCTCGCGGCCGACGCGATCGCGCACGGGCTGATGTACCCGCCCGACCCCGGCGAGAAGACCGCCACGGTCGGCGGCAACATCTCCACCAACGCCGGCGGCATGCGCGCGGTCAAATACGGCGTCACGCGCGACTACGTGCTGGCGATGACCGTGGTGCTGGCTGACGGGCGCGTCGTCGAGCTCGGCAAATCCGTCAGCAAGACCAGCTCCGGCTACAGCCTGCTGCATCTGATGATCGGCTCGGAGGGCACGCTCGGCATCATCACGGAGATGACCCTGAAGCTGATCCCGAGCCCCGCCTGCGACGTGTCCTGCCTGGTGCCGTTCCGGACGGTCGAGTCCTGCATCCACTTTGTGCCGAAGATCAAGCTCGCCAAGCTCGACCCGCAGTCCATCGAGTTCATGGACGCGGACATCGTGAGCTCCTCGGCCGCCTTCACCGGCAACCCCATCTTCCCTGAGCGCGTGCGCAATGAGGACGTGGGCGCCTCCATCCTTGTGACCTTCACCGGCTACGACGAGGACGAGCTGGACCAGAAGATGATCAGGCTCGGCGAGATCGCGAAGGAGGCCGACGCGCTGGACGTGCTGGTGGTCGCGACCTCCTCCAACAAGAAATCCGCCTGGGCCGCGCGCTCGAGCTTCCTGACCGCCATCGAGGCCGACACGAAGCTCATCGACGAGATGGACGTGGTGGTGCCGGTGGACAAGATCCCGGCCTTCCTGATCTACATCCGCGCCCTCGGCGACGAGGTCGGCATCCGCATCCGCAACTTCGGCCACGCGGGCGACGGCAATCTGCACATCTACTGCTGCTCCAACGATCTGGAGGAGGAAGAGTTCAAGCGCCGGGTCAAGATCATCATGGACAAGGCCTACACCAAGTGCGCCGAGCTGGAGGGTCAGGTCTCCGGCGAGCACTCGATCGGCCACGCGAAGATGGCCTACCTGCGCGAGTCCGTCGGCGAGGACGTGTTTGAGCTGATGCGGCAGATCAAGGCGGTGTTCGACCCCGATATGATCCTGAATCCGGGCAAGGTCTGCGACAGCGCCCTTGCCGAGAGAGCGTGAGGGGAGGGAGAAGCATGCTGAACATTCTTGTCTGCGTCAAGCAGATCCCGGATATCGACCTCGTGAAGATGGATCCCGAGACCGGCAATCTGGTCCGCACCGGCGTGCCGACGCTGACCAATCCCCTCGATCTGAACGCGCTGGAGGCGGCCGTGCAGGTCAAGGAGAGATACGGCGGCAGGATCACCCTGATCACGATGGGCCCGCCCATGGCCGAGAGCACCCTGCGCGAGTGCCTCGCCGTCGGCGGGGACGAGGCGGTGCTGATCAGCGGCCGCCCCTTCGGCGGGGCCGACACGCTCTCCACCAGCTACTCCATCGTCATGGCCGCCGCGATGAAAGGGCAGTTCGATCTGATCTTCTGCGGCAAGGAGTCCCAGGACGGAGCGACTGGCCAGATGGCCTCGCAGCTCGCCGAGCGCTTCGACGCGGCGCAGATCTCCTGCTGCCTCAGCGTCGACGCGGTCGGGGATGGAAAGATCCGCGCGACGCGCGCGCTGGAGAACGGCAAGGAGATCGTCGAGGCGACTCTGCCCTGCCTCATCACTGTCGAGAAGGACAACTTCTTCGGGCGGCTTCCGAATCTGGCGGCCTATCTCGCCGCCAAGAGGGCGGAGATCACCGTCTATACGGAAAACAATATCGACGGGCTCGACCTGCAGAAGATCGGCGTACCCGGCTCCGGCACGATCGTCCCGAAGATCTACCCGCCCGAGCTGCCCGAGCCCGGTCAGATCATCCGCACCGGCAGCGCCCGCTCGGACGTCGGCAGGCT
>JAFZQE010000007.1 GCA_017552325.1 Oscillospiraceae bacterium | reverse complement strand
GTCCAGCAGGTGGACCAGCTTATCCTGCAGCTTGTAGGGCACCTGCCCCATCGCGATGCGCTGGGCCAGGCCCTAGGCGATGGCGGTCTTGCCGACGCCGGGGTCGCCGATCAGGCAGGGATTGTTCTTCTGGCGGCGGTTGAGGATCTGGATCACGCGCTCCAGCTCCTCCTCGCGGCCGATCATTCGGTCGAGCTTGCCCTCGCGGGCGCGGGCCGTCAGATCGATGCAGTAATTGCCGAGGAATTTGGTCTTGCCGCCGCGGGGGGCTTCCTTGCCCTCGCCGTTCTTGGCCCGCTCGCCGTTCCCGGCGGGCGGGTTCTGCGGCGCGGCGGGGCCGCCGAAGAGGCGGTTGAGGAAGGGGAAGGTCGCGGTCTTGCCGTCGTCGTCCCCCTCGTCGCCGTCCTCGGCCGAGGCGCTCATCAGCTCCTCTACGCCGTTCATCGCGTTGAGCATATTGCCGGAGAAGCTGTCGAGGTCCTCGTCGGTCAGACCGAGCTTCTGGATCATATCGTCCACGGGCTTGATGTGCAGCTCGCGGGCGCACTTCAGGCACAGGCCCTCGTTTTTCGTCTTGCCTGCGTCGATTCTTGTGATAAACACCACCGCCGGGTTTTTGCCGCAGCGGGAGCAGAGAGTGGGCTGCATAGGTACCTCCAGTTGGGAATTCGGAGTTCGGAACCCGAATTATAACAGGCCGCGCGTTACGAAGTCGAAGGAGGAGAAGAAGCGCGCGAGGGCGGTGTCCTCCAGGGTCGTGCGGCCGATGATCGCGCCGAAAAAGCTCAGGATCCAGCACAGCAGCACGCAGTACAGAAAGCCGCGCACGAAGCCGAGCACCGCGCCGCCGATCTCGTCGAGCGTCTCCATGTTCGGCAGACGGAAGGAGAGGTTTCCGACGTTGGCGATGGCGATCAGGATGATCAGGATCATCAGGAAGGCCAGCAGCAGGCCGACCACATAGGTGATCGTGTCGCAGAGCACCTCCACCGTCGCCTGGGTCATGGTCATCTCGGCGTTCTTGTCATAGAGCTCCACCGCGCGGTTGGCAAGCTCCGTGGAGCGGTCCCTGGAAAAGCCGATGAAGTCCATGCAGCCGTAGGCGTAGTCGTAGCAGAGGGAGGGATCCTCGGCCAGCACGTCGCGCAGGGACTTGTCGGTGTCGCCGCAGCCCATCGACTCCATGATCTTGTCGCAGGTGGAGGGCGTGTCGATGATGCCGCTGACAAAGGGCTTGAGCGCCGGGATCACCTCGCCGGAATAGGTCGCCGACAGGAGGCTGCCGCCGAACAGGGCAATCACGATCGCGAGCAGCCCCGCGATGCCGCCCACGAGGCCGCGCTTGAAGCCGCCCCAGGTGCACAGCGCGATGATGGCCAGCAGTATGATATCGAGTATCAGTTGCGTCAGTGTCATATGTACGACCTCTCTTTTTCACGGCGGTTCGCTTCCACCGTCCAGTATAATGATTATCGGTTGGCGAAATCAATCGAATATTCGATTGATTTCGCTGCCAAACGACAAGTTTGGCAGCGAATGATTCTTTGAATCATTCGCCCGATGCTCATTGCAATGAATATATGGCAAAACAGATGCTCTGTTTTGCTGCGCCGCGATGCGGCGCGGCGAAAAGCATTTTTGCTTTTCGCCATCATATAGTCATTATAACAGACAATTGTGAACAAATCTTCCGTTCAGTCTTTTGCCATCATTTCCCCTACCGGTCCGTCGTACCACAGTCTGTTGAGGTACAGGCCCTGGGGCGGCATGGTCGGCCCGGTGAGGCGGCGGTCGCCCGCGGCCAGCAGCGCCGGGATCTCCTCCGGCTCGAGCTTGCCGTAGGAGGCGTAGACCATCGTGCCGACCATCGCGCGGCACATGTTGTACAGGAAGCCGTCGGCGCAGATGGAGACCGTGATCAGGTCGCCGTCCTTCTCCGCGCGGCACCAGTGCACGGTGCGCACGGTGGTTTTCGTTTCGGTGCCGAGGCTGCGCACGGCGCGGAAGTCGTGCGTGCCCTCGAAGGCGCGCGCCGCGTCCCGCATCCGGTCGATATCCAGACGCTGCGGATAGAAGCAGACGCGCTTCTCCAAAAAGGGATCGCGGACGTTCCTGTTGAGTATTTTATAGATATATTCCTTTTTTATGCACGAGCCGATGGCGTTGAAATCCTCCGGCGCCTCGACCGCGTCCGACACGGCGACGTCCGCCGGCAGGCGGGAGTTCACGGCCAGGGGGAAGCGCTCGATCGGGATCGTGCAGTCGCTGCGGAAGCTGGCGCAGTAGCGCAGGGCGTGCACGCCCGCGTCGGTGCGGCCGCAGCCCACGGTCTTCACCGGATGGCCGCAGATCTTCGTCAGTGCGGCCTCCAGCGTCTCGGCCACGCTGATCTCGTTTTTCTGCACCTGCCAGCCGTGGTAGTTCGAGCCGTCGTAGGACAGCCGCAGTGCGATGTTGCGCATAGGATCTCCTTTTACAGTCCGAAATGCCGCAGCACGAAGACCGCCGCGAGGAACAGCGCCCCCAGTATAAATGCGACGACGTCCGCGCGGGAAAGTTTCATCTGTTTCATGCGGGTGCGGCCCTCGCCGCCGTGGTAGCAGCGGCTCTCCATCGCCACGGCCAGCTCGTCCGCCCGGCGGAAGGACGACACGAACAGCGGCACCAGGATCGGCAGCAGCGCCTTGGCGCGGCGGACGAGGCTCCCGGTCTCGAAATCGGCGCCGCGTGCCTTCTGCGCGGACATGATCTTGTCCGTCTCCTCGATCAGGGTCGGGATGAAGCGCAGCGCCATGCTCATCATCAGCGTCATCTCATGCACCGGCACCCGGATCTTCTTCAGCGGGTTCATCAGCTTTTCCAGGCCGTCGGTCAGCGCGATGGGGCTGGTGGTGTAGGTCAGCAGGAAGGTGCAGGCAATCAGCAGCACGATGCGCAGGATCATCTGCACCGAGCGGCCGATGCCCTCCCAGGTGATGATCCAGCCCTCGACGACCGGCGTGCCCGAGGTGTAGAAGATGTTCAGCAGGGCGGTGAGCACGATGATGAACAGCATCGGCTTGAGGCCCTTGAAGATGTTTTTCGGCGTGATGTGTCCGAGGATCATCACCGCGATGGTGACGGCCAGGACGAGCCCGTAGCTCCACCAGCCGACGGCGGAAAAGAGCGCCACGATGAACACGATCAGCAGCACGATCTTCGTGCGGGGGTCGAGGCGGTGGACCGGCGTATCTCCGGGGAAATACTGGCCGAGCGTGATATCCTTCAGCATGCGCCCGCCTCCTTTGCCCGCAGCACGGCGGCGCGCAGCTGCTCGTGCGTGAAGATCGAGCCCTCAAGTGCCACGCCGCGCTCGCGCAGCGCCATCGCCAGCGCCGCGGCCTGCGGCACGTTGAGCCCGATGGCGATCAGCTCCTCCGGACGCGCGAAGACCTCCTCGGGCGTGCCGTCCATGGCCAGACGCCCGTGGTCGAAGACGATCAGACGGTCGGCCATGCGGGCCGCGTCGTCCATGTTGTGGCTGACGAGGATCACCGTCGAGCCGGTCTCCTCCCGGTAGGCGCGGATATTGTCGAGGATCTGGCGGCAGCCGGCCGGATCGAGGCCCGCGGTGGGCTCGTCCAGGATCAGTACGCCCGGGCGCATCGCGATGACGCCCGCGATGGCCACGCGGCGCTTCTGCCCGCCGGAGAGCTCCAGCGGGGAGCGCTCGAAAAGCTCCTCCTCCACGCCGACGAAGCGGGCGGCCTCGCGCACGCGCTCATCGATCTCCCGCTCGCTCAGGCCCTGGTTTTTCGGGCCGAAGGCGATGTCCTTGAACACGGTCTCCTCAAAGAGCTGGTACTCCGGGTACTGGAACACCAGGCCCACCTTGCCCTTGACGTCGCGGCGGGCGTATTTGTCGGCGTTGACGTCCTTGCCGTCGTAATACACCTTGCCGGAGGTCGGCTGCAGCAGGGCGTTGAGGTGCTGGATGAAGGTGGACTTGCCGGAGCCGGTATGGCCCAGCAGCGCCAGCATCTGACCGGCAGGGATGCTCAGCGTGATATTCTCGACAGCGGTTTTTTCAAAGGGGGTCCCTGCGCTGTAGGTATGCGTCAGAGCCTCCACACGAAGTTCAGGCATAGTTGCTACTCCAAACAATCAAGGCTTGTCATCCCGAGGGCAGAGCCCGAAGGATCTAAGATTCTTCGCTGCGCTCAGAATGACGGGACAGACAGGCGGCGACGGCGTCGGCGCAGGCGGCGGTGTCCAGTGCGTCCAGCGGCAGCGAAAGACCGTCGGCGCGCAGGTCGTAGAGCAGGCGCGTCGTCTCCGGCACGCTCAGGCCCTCGCGCTCCATCAGCTCCACCTGCGAAAAGACCGCGGCGGGGCTGCCGTCGGCGACGATCCGGCCCTCGGACATGACGACGAGGCGGTCTGCCCCGACGCACTCGTCCATGTGATGCGTGATCAGCACGACAGTCATGCCGTTTTCCCGGCAGAGGCGGGTGATCGTGCGGATGACCTCCTCCCGCCCCTGGGGGTCGAGCATGGCGGTCGGCTCGTCGAGCACGATGATGTCCGGCTGCATGGCGAGGACGCCCGCGATGGCCACGCGCTGCTTCTGTCCGCCGGACAGCAGGTGCGGCGCGTGCTGCCGGAGCTCGTACATGCCGACCTGCTTCAGCGCCGCGTCGACGCGCGCGCGGATCTCCTCCGGCGGCACGCCGAGGTTCTCCGGCGCGAAGGCCACGTCGTCCTCGACGACGTTGGCGACGATCTGGTTGTCCGGGTTCTGGAACACCATGCCGACCCGGCGCCGCACGTCCAGCAGGCGCGCTTCCTCGGCGGTGTCGATCCCCTCGACCAGCACGCGCCCCTCCGTCGGGGTCAGGATCGCGTTCATGTGCTTGGCGAGGGTCGACTTGCCGGAGCCGTTGTGCCCCAGCACGGCCACGAAGCTGCCGGCTTCGATCGCGAGGTCGATCCCGCACAGGCTCTCCTTCCCCTCGCCGGGATAGGTAAAATGCACTTGTTTGAATTCAATAACGGTCATTATGATGCTTCCTCGGCGCCCCTTTCGGCCTTCGGCCGCTTCCCCCAAAGGGGGAAGCAAGCTCCTGCCTCCCCCTGCGGGGGAGGTGCCCGGCGCGCGCCGGGCGGAAGGGGCTCTAAAAACTAAAAACTATAAACTAAAAACTAAAAACTATTCTTCCGCCTTGCCGCTTTTGCCGTTCCCGGGCCGGGCTTGAACGCCTCGGCCCGCCAACGGCGCGGCTGCGGTGAAAGATGATTCCCTTCTTCCGCCACAGGCGGCGGCCACCTTTTCCGCCTTGCCGCTTTTGCCGTTCCCGGGCCGGGCTTGAGCGCCTCGGCCCGCCAACGGCGCGGCTGCGGTGAAAGATGATTCCCTTCTTCCGCCCCCGGCGGCGGGAATCATCTTTCCCACCGGCACGTCGCTCCGCAGGGGAGGACGAGGCCGGTGTCGGTGACGGGCAGGCCGAGCTCCTGGCTGTCGGAGCGGCCGCCGAACTTTCTGGTGAAGATGCTCTCGGTCACATAGCTCAGGACCGAGGCCGAGAGGCCGGTCGTGTAGGAGTTGATAAGCACGAAGAGCGGCTCCTCGCTCAGCACGCCCGCGCAGAGCGACACGAAGGGCCAGAGATTGGTCTCCAGCTTCCAGACCTCGCCGCCCGGGCCGCGCCCGTAGGAGGGCGGGTCCATAATGATCGCGTCATAGCGCTTGCCGCGGCGGATCTCCCGCTCGACGAACTTCGCGCAGTCGTCCACGATCCAGCGGATCGGCGCCTCGGAGAGGCCGGAGGCCGCGGCGTTGTCCTTGCCCCAGGCCACCATGCCCTTGGCAGCGTCGACGTGGCAGACCTCCGCGCCCGACCTCGCGCAGGCGACCGTGGCCGCGCCCGTGTAGCCGAAGAGATTGAGCACCCGGATCGGCCGCCCGGCCGCCCGGATTTTTTCCATGGCCCAATCCCAGTTGGCTGCTTGTTCGGGAAATAAGCCGGTGTGCTTGAAGTTCATGGGCTTGACCTGGAATGTGAGCTCGCCGTAGCGGATCTTCCAGCTCTCGGGAAGCTTCCCCCGGTCCCAGCTGCCGCCGCCGGATTCGCTGCGCTGATACCGCGCGTCGCGGTCGTTCCAGTGGGGGTTATGGCGCGGCGTGTCCCAGATGGCCTGCGGATCGGGCCGCACGAGATAGAAGCTGCCCCAGCGCTCCAGCTTTTCCCCGCGGGAGCAGTCCAGCAGCTCAAAATCCTTCCATTGATCGGCAATAAACATCGAAATGCTCTCCATGCAGATAAAGAGTCATGATATTGTATCACCAAAGCGCCCTGCGGTCAATAAAAAAGCGGACGATCTTGGGGATTCCCATAATGTCCGCTTTTAGTTTGCAGTTTTTGGTTTTTGTTTATAGAAACAGCGGGGACGCGCTGCATCCCCGCTGTTTTCGTTTCTCCTGAGCACTAAGCACTCATCAGTGCGAGTTGTAGTACAGCATCGCTGTCGAGTCGGTCAGCACGGCGTCGCACTGGCCGGCGTAGAGCGCGGCGAAGCACTCGATCGTGCCGCCGGGGATGCGCATGATCTGCCCCAGCTTCTCCATCAGCTTCGGCTGGGTCTCCAGCGCGGCCAGCGCCTCCGGCGTGGTGGGCGTGGCGACGATCTTGTCCTTCAGGCCGCTGCTGCTCGAGATGTGCGAGCCGTCGCGCGCGACGATGATGATGTCGTTGTCGATGTATGGCCCGTACTGCGTGTATTTCCCGGCGGACAGCTCCGCCTCGTCGAGCGCGATGCCGCCCCAGGCCACGTCGATGTTGCCGGAATACAGCTCGACATAGACGTTTTCCTTCTCAATGGGGAGCACCTGCAGCTTCCAGCCCAGCTTGTCGCAGACGAAGCCCGCCAGCTCCACGTCGAAGCCCCAGAAGTTGCCGCTCTGCATATAGGCCATCGGGAAGGAGTTGACGTCCACGCCGAGGAGCAGGGTGTGCTCCTTCGGCGGTTCGAGCGCAGACAGCGCGCCCTCCTTCTTCGGGAAGTCGACGACTTCGGCGCCGAACCACTTGCGGCTCAGCTCGTTGATGCGGCCCTCGGCGCTGAGCTCTTCGAGCGCGGCCGTGACGTAGTCACAGATCGGGTCGTCGTTGCGGAAGGCCAGCGAATACTGCTGCTCCACAAGGGTCAGGGCATTGCTGACCCGATAGCTCTGTTCGCTGCCGCAGGCGGACAGCGCGAACAGCGTCAGCAGCGCCAGCAGCAGGCAAAGGATCTTTCTGATTTTCATCTTGTTCTCCGTTTTTCGTTGATCAGAGCGCGGCGCTCTCGCCGCTCACGCAATAGCCGCTCTCGTAGAAGGCGCGGGCGGCGCGGATCAGATATTCGGTGTCCTTCGCGCCGGCGGTCTCGTAGCAGGAGTGCATCGCCAGCTGCGCCAGGCCGATGTCCAGCGTCGGCACCGAGACGTGCGCGAGGCTGATATGGCCGAGCGTGCCGCCGCCGCGCAGGTCGGGACGGTTGGCGAAGCGCTGCACCGGCACCTCCGCCTTCCGGCAGATCTCGGAAAACACGGCGGCGGAATAGCTGTCGGTCGTGTAGCTGAGGGAGGCGCTGCTCTTGATGACGACGCCGCCGTTCATGACGGGGCGCTCGCCGCGGTCGGCGTATTCGGGGTGGTTGGGGTGGATGGCGTGGGCGTTGTCGGCCGAGACCATGAAGCTGTTGGCCAGCGCCGCGCGGTACTGCGCTTCGCTGCGGCCGAGCGCGGCCCAGACGCGGTAAAGCACGTCGTTGAGAAGCTCGGAATTCGCGCCCTGGCGGCTGTCGCTGCCGACCTCCTCGTTGTCGAAGATGCACAGCACGCCGGCCTTCTTCTCATTCTCCGCCTGCAGGAAGCCGCGCAGGCAGCCGAAGGCGCACTGCAGGTCGTCCAGGCGCGGCGCAGAGACGAACTCCTCCTCGGCGCCCCAGACCGTGCCGGGCGTGCGGGGATAGAGGTTCAGCTCGCTGCCGATCAGATTCTCCTCCGCGACGCCGAGGGTCTCGGCGACCAGGGCCTTCAGGCTCTTTTTCAGCTCCGGACCGCCCAGCAGCGGGATCATGTCGGTGTTCGGGTTGAAGTTCTTGCCCTCGTTGACCGAGCGGTCCATGTGGATGGCGACGTTCGGGATCAGCAGGAGGTCACGGTCGAGATCGACGAGCTTCATCGTCAGGCCGCCGTTCTCGCGCACGGCCGCGCGCCCCGCCGCGGACAGCGGGCGGTCCAGCCAGGTGCTGCAGATCATGCCGCCGTAGCGCTCGACGGGCAGGCGGGTATAGAGCCCGAGGGTCTTCTCCTCGCCGGAGTTCTTGACGCGGAAGGCGGGCGAATCGTCGTGGGCGGCCATCATCAGGAAGCCGTCCGCCTGCGCGGGCAGGTTCAGCGCGATGACGGCCGAGCCGTTTCGCATGACGTAGTACTTGCCGGGCGCGCTCAGCGTCCAGTCCCGCTCCTCATAGAGCCGGGTATAGCCCGCCCGCTCCAGCTCGCGCGCAACGTTCGCCGCGGCGTGCCAGGCGCTGGGACTCTTCTCGATAAAATCCAAAAGCTCACGGTTGATGTTTTCCATAAAGCAACTCTCCTTCCAAAGAGCTATGTTCCGTAGTTTTCGACCTTTGCGCAATGATCGCGATCAGGCACAGCGCCATCAGCAGGATCATCTGCCCGATCCAGGGCGTCGCGCCTCTGAAATATACCAGCGGGAAGGGTCTTGCAACAATCAGTGTGCGGCTCCCGTCCGCCTCGGTACGGTACAGCGAGGCTCCGTCCAGCGTATAAACGCCGCCGTCCCGGTCCGTTCGTTTTTCTTCGTCGGACAGGGCTCCCTCTTTCATCATCAAAAAGGATTTGTAATCCGTATACGGGATCGCCTCCCGGAATTCCCCGTCCGCAAAAGCGAAGAAATTCCCGTTTTTGTCCTGAAGATATACCGTCTGGTCCTTGATATACAGCGCGCTTTCTCCGTTGGTGAAATAAAAGGCGTATGATCTCAGGTAGTACCCGGCGGCGTCATAGACCTTCAGAATGCTCTTGTCGTCAAACAGGACATAGAGCGTGTCGTTTTCCACGCAGAAATCCGTCACATCCGCCCAGTACTCCCTGTCCTCCGTGAAGGCGAAGAGCTCGCCCTGCGAAAGGTGACGACTGAGCCACGCGGGCTGGCGGAAGGACAGCAGGATCAAACCGAAATGACACTGCAGAAGAAAGAAGACAATCACATAAGCGATTCGAGAAGAGTCTTTCCGCTTCATTCCTTTCCCCCTCCTTGCGCCGGTTTTCAGCCTGCTGAAACAACTCGTATATTTCAATATATCACAAATTCCGCGCTTTGCATATAAGGATTGAAAAAATTTAGATTCTCCTGTATAGTAAGGGCAGGAAAAGTCCCCTATTCTTCGAAAAGGAAAGGAAAATCGCCATGAAAGTATCCGAACTGCCCTATCGCCGGGTCACGCTCGAGGAGATCGCCGCCGTCGCGGAGGACGTGATCCCCCGCATCAAAAACGCGCAGAGCGTCGACGAGATCCTGAAGGCCCGCGAGGACTATCTGAAGATGGCGCTGGAGTACCAGACCAACGCCGCGCTGGCCTCCATGCGCTATACGATCAACACCGTGGACGAGTTCTACGTGGCCGAGAACGGCTACTACGACGAGATCGGCCCCGCCGTCGGCAATTACCAGATCCGGTACGCCTCCGCGCTGCTGGACTCCCCCTTCCGCGCCGAGCTGGAGAAGGCCCTTTCCCCGGTTCTGTTTCAGTCGATGGAGGTGGAGCGCAAGTCGATGTCCGAGACGATCATCGAGGACATGGTCGAGGAGAACAAGCTCACGCGCCGCTATTCCGACATGATGAGCGCGATGGAATTCACCTTCCGCGGCGAGACGATGCCGCGCGCCGCGCTGATGAAATACGCCAAGGACGCCGACCGCGAGACCCGCAAAGAGTGCTATGAGGTGCTCGGCCGCGGCCTCGAGGCGCACAAGGCGGAGCTGGACGAGATCTATGACAAGCTCGTCAAGGTGCGCGACCGCATGGCGAAGAAGATGGGCTACGTCAACTTCGTCGAGCTCGGCTACTACCGCATGGGCCGCCTCTGCTACGACCAGGAGAAGGTCCGCACCTTCCGCGAGAACGTCCTGCGCGACATCGTGCCGGTCGTTGCCCGCCTGCGCACCGAGAACGCGAAGCGCCTCGGCATTGAGGACTATCACTTCTACGACGACGGCGTCGTCATCCCCGGCGGCGACCCGAAGCCCCGCGGCAAGGAGGAGATCTTCGCCGCCGCGAAGGAGATGTACCACGCGATGGGCGAGGAGTCCGGCGCCTTCATCGATCTGATGCTGGAAAACGAGGCCTTCGACGTCGATTCCCGCAAGAACAAGTGGGGCGGCGGCTACTGCACGGAATTCGCCAAGTACAAACAGCCCTTCATCCTCGCCAACTTCAACGGCACCGCCGGCGACGTGGACGTCGTCACGCACGAGGCCGGGCACGCCTTCAACGCCTATCTGATCGCGGACAACCGCTTTGCTCTTGAGCTCGCCTGCGGCGGCATGGAGACCGCCGAGACCCACTCGATGAGCATGGAGTTCTTCGCCTGGCCATACATGGAGAAGTTCTTCGGCGAGGACGCGGAGAAGTACAAGTTCATGCACGCGCTCGAGAGCTTCTCCTTCATCCCCTACGGCACGATGGTCGACGCCTTCCAGCACATCGTCTACGAGCACCCGGAGCTCACGCCCGACGAGCGCGACGCCGAGTGGCTGAAGCTGGAAAAGCAGTTCCGCCCGCACATCTCCTTCGAGGGCATGCCCTATCTGGACAAGGGCACCCGCTGGCAGTACCAGATGCACATCTACGAAAGCCCCTTCTACTACATCGACTACTGCCTGGCGCAGACCGCGGCCTTCCACTTCCTGCTCGCGAGCCTCCGCGACTACGACGACGCCTTCGCGCGCTACCTGCGCCTGTCGCGTCAGGGCGGCGAAAAGGTCTGGACCGACCTGCTGGAGGAGGCCGGCTTCCCCTCGCCCTTCACGCCCGGCTCGCTGAAGGATCTGGCCGAACAGGTCGAGGCCCTGCTGGACACGCTGCGCGTCTGAGTTTTTAGTTTGTAGTTTTTAGTTTTTGAAGAGCGACCGCCCGGGAGATTCCTCCCGGGCGGGTTCATTTTATTCTTATTCTGAATTCCGAATTACTACTTCACCGTGAGCGTTACGGTAGAGCTGTACTTATAGCCTGCGACGTTTGTCACCTTGCAGCGGTACTGGTAGCCGTTCCGGTAGGATTTCGCCTCGACGGTCAGCGTCCTGGTCGTCGCGCCGATGCCGGTGCACTTCTTCCACTCGCCGCTGCTGCTCGTGCGGTAATACCACTGGTAGCTCAGGTCGCCGCCCGTGGCCTTCACGGTGAACCTCACGGACGTACCCGCGGATACCGTCTTGCTGCTCGGCTGGGTCGTGATCGTCGGCTTCGTGCAGACCGTCAGCGTCACCGCCTTGGTGTAGGTCGAACCGACGCTGTTCGTCAGCTTGCAGCGGTACTGCCGCCCGCTCTTGCTCTCGGAAAGATTCTTATAAACGAGGGTCTTCGTCGTCGCGGTGGATACCGTGCTCTTCTGCCAGCTTGAGCTGCTGTCCGTGCGCCAGTACCACTGATAGCTTGTGACGCCCGTGGCCTTCACGGTAAAGCTCGCGTCGCCGCCGGCGGCGATCGACAGATCCTTCGGCTGGGTCGTGATCTTCGGCTTCTCCGCGCTCGTGACGGTCAGCGTGGCGGCTTTGGTGTAGACAGAGCCCGCGCTGTTCGTCAGCTTGCAGCGGTACTGCCGCCCGCTCTTGCTCTCGGTGAGACCTTTATAAACAAGAGTCGCTTTCGTCGCCGTGGACACCGTGCTCTTCTGCCAGCTCGCGCTGCTGTTCTCGCGCCAGTACCACTGGTAGCTGTCGACGCCGGTGGCCTTCACAGTGAAGCTCGCGTCGCCGCCGGAGACGATCGTCAGATCCTTCGGCTGGGTCGTAATCGTCGGCTTCGTGGCCACGCCCCTGACCGTCAGCGTGGCGGGGTCGGTGTATCGGGTACCAAAGTCATAGCAATACGCGCAGCGATATTGATATCCGTTGCGGGAAGCCGTAGCCGTTACAAAGAGTGCGTCTGAATTGCATCCGGGCAAGGTGCTTTTACGCCACTCGCCGTTCGCGGAGGTGCGGTACTGCCAGTAGCAGGCATTATCCCCGCTGCTCGCCGCCAGGAATTTGACCGTTTCCCCCTCCTCGGCCGTCACCGACTCCGGGCTGTAACGAACGCCTGCCCAATCCGGCTCCTCCCACTCATCCAGCCATATGAGCTTCCCTCCGTAATCCTTAAAATCAGACAAGCACCAATCCGTGTCTTCATAATACCAGGCCGAGGCGTACACGTCCCGGAAGCTGTTCTCCGCGATCTGAGGCGCGTTGCCCCAGAAAATAATCATACTCAGCGTGGGGCATCCGGCAAAAGCATCTTCTCCGATGGAGCAAGAGACGCCCAAATAGGCGAAATACAGCTGATCCAGCCCGTAGAACAGGCCCTCGCCGATATCCTCGAGATCAACATCGAGAGAAGTAATTTGATCGCGATATGCGTAAAAGTCGGGCCGGGTGGAGCCGATCGGGTAATCCGGGCTTGCCTCGCCAAGCAAGCAGAGCTCGCCATCCGCGTGCAGCTCCCATTCGACATCACTGCCGCAGGTGCCGCTGGCGATGACTTCTTCGTTATTCGGCGCCGGCTCGACGATGATGGGCTCTTCCGGCTCTTCGATCTCGATGAGCTCGATGTCCTCGGCGGCGGCCGCCGGGATCAGCGACAGCGCCATCACGAGGCAGAGCAAAAGAGCAAGCAGACGTTTCATGTGCGTTTCCTCCTTTTTATGCATAAAAATTTAAAATGGTGCTGATTCCCCGTATATGATTATAGTAAAACCATGTATTTGAAGTCAAGAAAAAGTGCGGGGAAAAACCAAAAAATGCAAATCGCACAAATCCCGGCCGGGGATTTGGTATATATTGACGGGACACAGGGAGAAGCCGGCGTGCGGAAGACGGAACGCGGGGGGCCGGCGTCCCCGCCGGCCCCCCTGCGTATTATTATCCCAATTCCGAATTCTCCTGCGCGCCAAGCACTAAGCACCAAGCACTAAGCGCTGAAATACTCCTCGAGCACCGCGGCGACGCCGGACTCGTTGTTCGACGGCGCGACGCGGTCCGCAGCGGCCTTGACCTCGTCGAAGGCGTTGGCCGTCGCGACGCCGCAGCCCGCCGCGCGCAGCAGCGAGATATCGTTGCTGCCGTCGCCGAAGGCCATGGTCTCCGCCGGGTCGATCCCGAGCAGGGCGCAGAGGCTCAGCAGCGCCCGCCCCTTGTTCGCCGCCGCGCTGTTGATCTCGATGTTCATCGGCAGCGAGGTCGTCACCGCGAGCGTCGGGTATTTCTCCGGCAGCTCGCGCAGGAGCCGCGCGCGCAGGGCCATGTCGGTGAAATAGAACTGCAGCTTCTGCAGCGTCTCGCCCTTTTCGCGCAGATACGCGCGCAGCTCCGGCACCGGCGTGCGCAGGCGCAGCACCAGGTCGAGGATGCCCTTGTCCTTTATGTGTTCCGACGCGGCGCGGTGCATCGCCTCCGTCATATAGCCCCAGTTGTCCTGATAGCAGTCATAGGACAGGCCGAGGCTCTCGGCGAAGTCCAGCAGCTCGAGCGCGAGCTCAAGCGGGATCTCCTCCCGGCCGACGATCCGCTGCGTCTCGAAGTCGTAGAGCTCCGCGCCGTTGCAGAGGATGCCCCAGCGCATGCCCTTCATGCCGCGCAGCGGCTCCGGCAGCCCCGCGGGGATGCGCCCCGTGGCGGGCACGAGCCAGGCCCCCGCCTCCGCGGCGGCGAGCAGCGCCCGGCGGTTGCGTTCCGAGAGGCCCTTGCGGTCGTCCAGCAGCGTCCCGTCCAGGTCGAAGGCGATCAGTTTCGGTACTTGTTTCATCGCGTCATCCATCCTTGCTTGATGGGGAGATTATAGCAGATTTTGCGCCGCGCTGTCAATTTTCGCACGCCCGAACGGTTGATTTGACCGGAAAAATCTGCTATACTGAATAAAATTCGATCCCTCAGTCCGGACAGGAGGTGCGACATGGCGCTCGATCAGGCTTATTTCGATTCGATCAGCATCGACATCGTCAAGAAAAAATACTACAACGCCAATAAGGTGGAGGCCGTGCTGGAAGACATCCGCCGCCAGGCGCTGCTGATGAACCGGGAGAACGAGCTGCTCGCCCGTCAGCTCTATGCGCTCCACGGCCAGAAGGACGAGATCAGCGACACCCTGATGTCCGCCAAGGCCATCGCCCAGCAGATCATCGCCGACGCGCAGGGCCAGGCCGAGAAGATCCTCACCGAGGCGCGCCGCCTCAGCCGGGACATGAGCGCCCAAACCGAGCGCGAATGCCGCGAGGCCAGGCAGGAGGCCGAGGCGCTGCGGCAGGAGCTGCCGCAGCGGCTGGACGAACTGGAGCGGCAGCTGCGCGTGCGGCTGCTGAGCCTGACGGACGAGGTCTGCGGCGAGCTGAGGAGCTTCTCCGTCGATCCGGAGGAGGAAGCGCCCGCCGATCCGTCGGAAGACGCCGAAACGCCGGAGCCGGAGGACGAGCTCCCGGAGGCGGCGGATGAGGAGGCGCCGGCCGACCTCGGCATCAAGCTCGACGCCATCGCCCGCGAGATCGCAGAGATCGAAGGCGCGGAGTAGTTTTTAGTTTTCAGTTTTTGTTTTTAGAAGAGGACGGGGCTTGCCCCCGTCCTCTTTGACGCTCGGGATATATCGATAAACGATAATTTTTCGTTGACGCGCGATATCATGCATGGTATAATGCAGCCGAAATCAGCGCAAGGAGGCGCAAAAAATGAACTGGAACAAAGACAAAAGCATCCTGCTCACGCAGATCGGCACGGCGTTCTTCACGCTGCTGCTGCTCGCGCTGGACATCGCCTGCTACTGGGCCGTGAGCTGGTTCGTGCAGCTGCGCGGGCTCGACCGCGGCAGCGTCTGGTACTTCACCGCGACGGTCTATGCCTGCAGCGTGTTCGCCTGGCCGCTGCTCTGGAGCCTCTGGACCCTGCTGGCCGCCATCCGGCGCGGCGAGGTCTTCACCGCCGAGAATGTGCGGAGGCTGCGCGTCGTCAGCTGGTGCTGCGTCGGCGCGGCGCTGATCTGCCTGGTCAGCGCGTTCTACTATCCCTCGTTTCTTCTGATCACCGCCGCCGCGGGCTTCATGAGCCTGATCGTGCGCGTCGTGAAAAACGTCTTTCAGCAGGCGCTCGCCATGAAGGACGAGCTGGACCTGACGGTCTGAGGAGGCAGCCATGGAGATCATCGTTAATCTGGACGTCATGATGGCCCGCCGGAAGATCGGCAGCGGGGAGCTGGCCGAGCGCGTCGGCATCACCCCGGCCAACCTCTCGATCCTCAAGACCGGCAAGGCCAAGGCCATCCGTTTTTCCACGCTGATGGCCCTCTGCCGCGAACTGGGCTGCCAGCCCGGGGACATTCTCGAATACAGGCCCTGAGGCCGCCGAAAAAAATTTTGCGCCGCCGCAACCGGAGCGCGGGGTGAAACGTTATGTATTTCGGAGAAGTATTTTCATTGGGCCGGACGGAAAGGAGCAACACATGAAAAAGGCAATCAAATGGACGCTGCTCGGCATCCTGATCGCGATACCGATCCTGCTTATCGTCGGCTGCGTCGCCTTTTTTGCCCCGAAGAGCTGGTACAAAACGCAAAGCCTGGAGGACTACGGCAGATTCATCGGGAGAACGAGCCCGCTCAACGGCAGGATCTTTCCCGACCGGGCGCTGCTGACGGAAGACAACTGCGTTTTTCACGACGAATATGTAACGGACGGCTCCAACCACCCGGAATTTCTGACCTATGCCTTCTGCAGCTTTTCCGAAGAGGTGTATGAGGCAGAGATCACGCGCTTGCAGGAGCTTGCCAACGAGTATACGGAAACGGCGTTTGAACTGCCCGCTTACGTCCTCCGTTTTGAGCCCAAATTTATCCGTGAATACGCGCTGGTCGACGAGGACGCTCACACGATCCATTACATCAGCTATTACTGCCCCTGGTTCCTGAAGCAAGTCCTGCGGGCCGTTCCGGAAGAGGACCTGCTCAGGCCGGAGGCCGCGGGGTTCGAGGTGCCCTATAACAAGGAGCAGGCCGAGTCCTATTATACAACCAGGAAGAGCGCGTAAACATACGCGACGGCGGACGGTCCGCGGATCGTCCGACGGATGGAAAGGAGTTTTCCATGAACGAGATCGAAGAGGCGCGGGAGCTTCTCCCCGCCGATAACATCCCCACGGCAGAGCAGCCCCAGATCGCGCCGGAAGCGGCGCAGGAAACCGCGCCCGCCGGGGCGGCGCCGGGCAAGCTCCCGGCGACCGGGCTCCCCGCGGCGCCGCCGAAGCCGCCCTTCACCGCGACATATACGGAATTCTGGGCGGCGCTGGCGATGTACGCGCTGGCCTGGATCTGGTTTTCCATCGACGAGCCCGCCTGGCTGCCGGTGTTCGTCGCGGGCTTTGTCGCGCTGACGGAGCTGCTGCACCGGAAGACCGCGCGGGCGCGCGAGAGCTGGTTCTGGCTCGGCTGTGTGCTGGTGCTGACCGCCGCCGTGTCGCTGCAGCGCTGCAATGCCTGGGACGGGATCGGCTTGCCGCTCCTCTTCCTGCACATCTTCGCCGTGTGGTGGGTGCTCAGCCGCAGCGGGCGTCTCACCGAGGGCCGGAGCGGCCGTCTGCTGCCGCTGGACGCCCTCCACGGCTTCATCGTCTTCCCCTTCAAGCACTTTTTCCTGCGCATCCGCTGCATCGCCTGCAAGCTGCGCCGCCGGGATGGGGAGGAGCGGCCGGTAAACTTCGACGCGATCGTCTGGAGCTTGATCGCCGTGGTCTTCGCCGCGCTGCTTTTTGCCAAGGCGGTGCAGCTGCTGACCACGGCCGACAAGGGCTTCGGCACGCTGCTCGAGGACTTCACCGGCTGGCTCAGCATCGAGTTCAACTGGACGAAGCTGATCCTGTCGCTGCCCGTCGGCGCCTGTGCCTTCGGTCTGATCGCGGGCTCCGGGCGTGAGGACCCCGAGGCGCTGCGCAAAAAGGGCGAGCGCTTCGACGCCTGGCTCGGGACGCTGCGGCAGGTGCCCCCGCTGCTCTTCGCGGTGCTGACGGCTGTCTTCGCCCTGCTGTACCTCGCCTTTTTCGTCCTGCAGGGGCGCTATCTCTTCGGCGCCTTCACCCGCACGCTGCCGGAGGGCTTCATCGTGTCCGAATACGCGCGGCAGGGCTTTTTCGAGCTGTGCAAGGTGATGGCGGTGAACTTCGTGCTGCTGTGGCTGGCCGCGCGCCTGGCCATGCAGCCCCTGCGCGAGCGGAAGCTGCTGCGCGCCTGCGCCGCCGTGCTGCTGGCCGAGAGCCTGCTGTTCGCGGTCGTCGCGGCCTCCAAGCTGGGGCTGTACATCGACTGCTTCGGCTTTACGCCGCTGCGTCTGCAGTCCTTCTGGCTGGTCACGGTGCTGGCCGCGGGCTGCGTTTGCTCGCTGATCACGCTGTTCACCGGGAAAAAGAGCTTCCGCGCCTGGATGTTCTTCGGCGCGGCCACGCTCTGCCTGCTGTGCCTGTACTGAGACGGGAGGCGGCGGTTGTCGCGGAGGAAGGACTTGTTATGATCGTTTACATGCTAAAAGCACAGCACGAGCATTTCTATGACGGTACTGCCGAAGTGGATGATTTCCTGATCGGGTTCTTTGATTCCATCGGGAAATGTGAAGCAATAGAGCAGGAATACAAGAAGAAGGCCGGGTTTTCACTCCCCAATGTCTTTTTTTCCTATACGCCGTGGCCATGTTCAGACGAAGAAATGGATTCCCCCGGCTTTGTATATTATGTGGCTCACAGCTTTATGGATGCCGGCGGCTGGGAGGATAATGACGATATTGGAGTCTTTGCCTCGATGAAAGAAGCGGAAGTGGCAAAAAACGATTATATCTCCACCGGGAAGGCCTCGCGCAGGCGTTTGAACGGAAACGCAGAAGAACCTTATCTGCTCAATCAGACGGAAATAATTAAGTATGAAATTAACAAGAAATATTGGACCGATGGCTTTACGACCGATTAAAGCTCTGAACGAATGGCCACGCTCTGCCTGCTGTGCCTGTACTGAGGCGCTCACCGGCTGCCGGCCGCAGTTTTGGCAAAGGAGAAACACATGAAAAACAAGACCTTTTCCTTTCTTGCACTTCCCCTTATCGTGGTAATGATCGTCATTCTTCTTGCGGGACTGGCAGCAGCTTCCGTTCAGATTCGCGCAGAGAGTAAGGGCAGGCTGTATGTGAACGGGCAAAATGTCCCTGCCTTTTTGGCTTTTGAAGTGGTAAACGGCGCAAATTATGTCGAGATCCCTTTTCTGTCGTCGCTCGAAGCGCTCGGATATCTGGTCGAAAAAAAAGACGACACGGTTGCGGTATGGGACATTGAAGGGAATACTTATGTTTCTGACTTATTGCTCTATGAAAGAGGCGGATTTTATAATATAAACTCACAGCATAAAAGCGATGAGATCTTTCCCGCAGTAGGGCAGGATTGGGGATATCGGGCGGTGAGAGACGGCGATATCTACCTGGATCAGCTTTCTTTGCGGACTACCTTTTCCGAGCTCGGAATAGATGCCCGTGTTATCGTCGATTTTCCAAACAAGCGCGTAGACATTCTCGGTTGATAAGACGACCGGCAGGCTCGCGGCGTTAGGAGGTTGAAGAAAGTGAGCAAAAGATTATCCAAAGGAGCTCTCATGAGCAAAAAGAAAAAGACCGTCTGGATCGTGCTGGCTGCCGTCGGAGGCTTCGTGCTGCTGTGCGCCCTGCTCATTCAGGCCTTCCTGTTCTGGATGATGACGCACGGGCTCGGCGGCTCTGGCGACTGGGCTTACACGGATCTGCCGGGAGAATATGAGATCTGGCGGATCAACGGAAAAAATATTTCCCTGATCAAAAAAACCTCCGAATACGGAGGGGATAACATCGTCGGCCCCTATATCGCGGCCTTCTGCCGGGATCGGCGATATATCGGTCTGCAACGGACGGAGGGCCCCGCCGGAAGATCGGCAGCGGAGAGCTGGCCGAGCGCGTCGGCATCACCCCGGCCAATCTCTCGATCCTCAAGACCGGCAAGGCCCGGGCCATCCGGTTTTCCACGCTGATGGCCCTCTGCCGCGAGCTGGGCTGCCAGCCCGGGGATATTCTCGAATATCGGCCCTGAGGCCGTCCGAAAATTTATACGCCGCCGCAACCCAAGCGCGGGGTGAAACGTTATGCATTTTGCGGAAGGGATTCTCATTCTCCGACGGAAGATTTACAGGAGGGAAGCATGAAGAAAAAAGCTCTGATCCTCGTTTTGTGTCTGGCTTTGCTGTTCGCGGTCAGCGCCTGCGGCGCGGCGGTCGAAAAGCCCGCTCCGACGGTTTCCCCGGCTCCGGAGCCGACGGAGAGTCCCGCGCCCGCGTGGGAGATCTGCACGGTACGGGTGATCTACGGGCTGCTGGGCTCGGAGGTCTATGTCCTCCATGCCGACGGGACCTGCAGCATGTACATCACGCCTCACATCTGTGACAGCCTGTCCTCCTTCACGGAGGGGACCATCCCCTTTGACGAGCGGAAGTCCGGCTCTCTTCCGGAAGCGGAAACGGAAGAACTGCGGGCGATCGTGTCTTCGGTATACGCGGACGGTCAAATGCTGCCGGTCGGAGAGCCGTATGAAAGCCTGTACGCGATCGACTGCAGCGTCGATGTATATATTTCCATAGACGGTTCCGAGGAAGCGCACATCCTGAAAAACTACACGACCTGGGAGGGCTACCCGACGGAGGACTATGAGGCGCTGATCCAATTCCTCAAACAACTTGATCCCGAGTCGCCCATCCTGCGCCGCTGACGCGGGGCAGCGCCGGACGGGAAAAAGCAGAGAAAGGAGAAGCCATGAGCAAAAAGAAAAAGACCGTGCTGATCGTGCTGGCTGCCGTCGGAGGCTTCGTGCTGCTGTGCGCCCTGCTCATTCAGGCCTTCCTGTTCTGGATGATGACGCACGGGCTCGGCGGCTCCGGCGACTGGGCTTACACGGATCTGCCGGGAGAGTATGAGATCTGGCGGATCAACGGCGAAGATATTTCTCTGATCAAAAAGACCTCCGAAAACGGAGGGGATTACATCGTCGGGCCCTATATCGCGGCCTTCTGCAAGGATCAGCGATATATCGGCCTGCAGCGGACAGAGGGCCCCGCCGGGGACACGCAGGAGGACGCGGCGCCGGAATACTACATCGTCGATTCTGCCGACGGCGCGGTGTACGGCCCCTTCAGCTCGGAAGAGTACGCGGCGCAGTGCGAGGCGCTCGGCTTCCGGCCGGACGACTGGATCCGGACAGTCCCCACCCCGGAAGGGGCCGAATACTGAGGGGCGCTCCCCTGCTCAGCCGACGACGGCGCCGGAGGGGTCAGTGTAAATCACCGGGAGCATGCCGGTGACGCCGGGTTGCATGATCAACAAAGGATGTGAAGAACATGAAAACGAATCGCCTGTTTAACAACCATCCGATCATGATGGACGTTATTGATGATTATTCTTCCATGAGATCGCTCGGGTACAGCAGAAAGCAGTCTGTTGATTCGATTTACGAGAGATTTCAGGATGAATGGCGCGACGAAGACGAGAGGCCTTTTTTGCTGATCGCACTGGCGCTTGCCCTCTGTAAGAAAAGCGAGCTGACGCAGGAGATCAGATCAGAGGCGCTGAAAGCTATAGAGTATCTGAAGGCCAACGACCCCTTTGATGAAATAAAAAACAAGACCTTTGATTATGAAAGCCTGATCCGGGTTCTCTCTGAGAGCGAAATAGGCCCGGAAGCTAAATACACGAAAAGAAGACAGTATGATCCGGGCTGGATGATCGGGGATACCTTCGCCCATTTTCTGACCCAGCCCTGTGCGGTCGGGCGCGGTCTGGCGGGCCTCTGCGTCCTGTTCAGAAAAGTCGGCGAGTACCCCGATCGCAAGGGCCAAAAGGTCCAGCTTGTATATGTGACGGTCTGCCCGCCGGATTCCATTCCGAAAACAGATGAAGAACTGCGCTCTCTGGGCTTTTTGAGAATGATGCGGCATGACGCGGGATGGGACTATCTCGGCCAGCTGCATTTCAGGAGCAAAAGGGATCAGGAGCGGTGGAGGCTGCAGAAAATAGGTTGTTTCCCCAACGCGGGGGAGCCTGACGATGCGACCGCAGAGGATCCGCTGGTCGCCATGCCTTTTTTCGGCGTGCTGAAGTCTGACAGCGATACTCTTGATTATGAGGAGCTGGTTTGCAGACTGTACAAATCCAATGGGACCAGCAGGGATCCTGACAGACGATCCGTTTGACATCGCAAAAGTCCCTCAGCCTTTGCCGCATCCCCCCGCTCAGCCCACGACCGCGCCGGAGGGGTCGGTGTAGATCACCGGGAGCAGGCCGGTGACGAGCATGCACAGATCCCCGGGAGAGGTCTCCCGCCCGGGGCGGGTGTAGACCGTGGCAAGCTCGAGCTCGCCGTCGAAGTGCCCGCTGAGCGCGCCGGGCGGCCGCGTGCCGAAAATGTGCCGCCGCAGCGCCTCGGCCAGCTCCTCGCCCTCGGCCGTGCAGCCGAGCCAGACCCCGTCGACGCGGCAGCCCGTCCGGACGGCGACGCCCTCCGTATGCCGCAGCAGCAGATCGCTGACCGCGGCGGCCTCCTCCGAGGGCGGGCGCAGCGACAGCGCCGGCCGCACTCTCAGCCTGGGCGGGCGCGCCTCCGTCAGCTCCGCGGCCGCGGCCTCGGCGGCGAAAACGCCCCGGAGCACCGCGCCGAACGAGAAGCGCCCCGCCGCGGTCTCGTCCCCGGCGCTCACGCGCGCGCAGAGATGCAGATTGGCCCCCGCCGCGAACAGCAGCGCGAGGACCAGACAGATCGCCTTTTTCATCGGGAAGACCACCTCCGACGGACAGGCTATGCTATTGCCCGTTTCCCGTCAAGCCCTTCGGCAAAAATAGAAACCAACATGCAAAAAGACTGCGGAAGCACCCCGCTTCGACGAAAGGAGCAGACCATGAAAAAAATCCTGTTCGCGCTCTCCTTCCTGCTGTTTTTGCTGCAGCTTTCCTTCCTGCTCATGCTGATCCCCTGCAGCATCCTCGACCTGCATATCTCGCTGACTCATCCGCTCGTTCTGTGCGTTCCGATGGCGCTGCTGGCGGCGGCTGTTCTGCTTGCGGCGCATAAAGCGGGCGAGGCCGGCAAGGCCGCAGCGGTGCTGCTGGCGCTTTCCATGCCCTTGTCCATCATCGACGGCTGGCTCATTTTCATGTCTGCAGTCGACGCGTTCTGCGGCCTGCTGCTCACGGTCGCCGTCGTGTGCTGTCTGACGGCGGGACATTTATTCGGAAGCCCGAAGGCGCTGAAAAAAGCCGGCATGTGGATCGTCTGTCTGGTTTTTATCCCCCTGTATGTCCTGCTTCCGCTGGTAGTGGGAGGCTGGGGCAAGAACACGGTCGTGCAGACGCTGGACTCGCCGAGCGGCGCGTATTACGCAGAGCACTCGAACACCGACCTGGGCGTAAGCGGCGGCAAAACCTATGGTCATATCTGTCAGGACAAGCTGGATCTGGGTTTTCTCAAACTCACACGGCGGGAAATGGTATATTACAACAGGTACGGCGGACAAAGCGAGCCGGACGTCCTGCAGATGTACTGGGAGGACGATTCCCGGCTGATCATCAACGGCTGGGCCTATGACAATCCGCTCGACGACTGAGCATACGTTCGGCAAAAATAGAAACCAACATGCAAAAAGACTGCGGAAGCACCCCGCTTCGACGAAAGGAGCAGACCATGAAAAAAGCTCTGTTTTCGCTCTTCGTTATCTGTCTTCTCTGCCTGTGCTGTCTGGGCGCCTGTTCTTCCGGCCCCACGCCGTCGTCCGGAACAAGACTTGATATCCCCTCCGGCTTCGTCAGCAAGGAAGAGCATTTTGACAAAAACGGCTTTCAGGACTTCACCGACTACTGCAAATACAGCTACCCGGACAGCCTGAGCTTTGAACAGGATCCGCAGTATCGGATGCTGACCGAAGGCGATCTCGAAGAAGTCCGCGGATATTTTGATGATTTCAGCAAGTGGATGAAGACGGAGCACAGGCTGGAAGAATATGATTTCGACGAGAGCTGCATCAGCGAAGGGGATTTTGCGAAGATCGAATCCGAATACGGTCACGGGCACAAGTATTACATCTACACCGTGTATTTCTTCGACACGGACAGCTGCACCCTTTACTACATTCACGAGAACAATTAAGGGGCGAAAAAACCTCCCGGAAAACAAATGATTTCCGGGAGGTTTTATATGCATGGGCGGAAGGCGGGCGGCTTCTGTCTGCGCCTACTCCTTAAACTCATCATAGTAATACCAGTGCGGCGCGAGCTCGGTCAGCTGCTGATATTCATTGGGGACCGGCTCGTTTTCGCTGTAGAAGATATACAGCTCCGCATATATGCCGTCGTTGAGCTCGTCGGGCACCTGCGCTCCGAAGCAGCATATCTCCTCCTGTTCAAACCAATGGGAGGAGTATAACCACTCGACAAAAAGGATCGTCCGCGAGTCCCGGAGAAATTCCCCGGAAGCAAGGATCGGATGCTCGGTGATCTCCCCCTTCGCCCTGTAACTTGTTTCGTCAAAGAAGAAAAGGGAGTTGCTGTCGACGGCATACAGATAGTGGCAGTCCGGGTCGCCCGCATCCAGATCGTGAAGCAGGAACGCGAAGTTCTCGAACTCCTCCTGATGCGCCAGGAAGAATGCGATCATCTCGTCCTGCATGACGAGCATGTCCCCGTAAAGCTTCTTGCCGTTCTCCTGCTGGATCCGGTTCCATTCTTCCCATTCTTTCCGCCGGTCCTCCTCCGTCGTCGGCGCGGGCGTGGGTTCCGGCGCGGGGCTGTCTGTCGGGGCGGGCGCCGCCGGTTCCTGTCCGCAGGCGCTCAGCAGGGACAGCAGCATCAGCAGGCAGAGCGCCAGCGCGATCGGTTGTTTTTTCACAACGCTTCCTCCTTCCGATCCGGCCCCGTCCGGGCAGGACAAATTTTGCGTTCCGATGATATAACGTCTGACCGCCCCGAAAGGTTGCGGGGCGCGGCAAAAAATATGTGGCTCGGAAATGTTTTTCGTCTGCAGACCAGGTGTTTTTCTGTCATTGACGAACCAGTGACCGATGTCACCGGTGTGGGAATCCGTATCCTAAACGCCCTGGGATTTCGATCTTTTACAAAGAGAACGGATTGCCACGCCAGTGTTGCGACACTGGCTCGCAATGACAGTGCTTGGGCTTGCCTGAGCATGGAATCCGCCCGGGCAGAAACCCGGGCGGATTTTACATTCCGAAATCCGAACTCCGAATTCCGAACTCCTCTAAGCACTATGCACTAAGCACTATTTATGGTACAGCTTCTTCGCCTGGTATTTCGGCTCGGTGGTGAGGTTGACGCCCAGCTTCTTGAAGAGGTCGGCGTCGACGTGCGAGAGGATGACCGAGGAGTGCGCCTCGCAGCCGCGCAGGGAGTTGAGCTGGTCGATCGTGAGCTCGACCATCGGATTCGTCACCGAGCAGATCGACAGGGCGATCAGCAGCTCGTCGGTGTGCAGGCGCGGGTTGTGGTTGCCCAGGTGCTCGACCTTGAGGTGCTGGATCGGCTGGATGATGCCCGGCGCGATCAGCGGCAGCTTCTTGTCGATGCCGGCAAGTCTTTTCAGCGCGTTGAGCAGGCAGGCAGAGGCCGCGCCCAGCAGCGAGCTGGTCTTGCCGGTGACGATGCTGCCGTCCGGCAGCTCCAGGGCCATCGCCGGGCCGCCGGTCTCCTCCGCGCGGGCAAGCGCCGCGGCAACGACCGGGCGCTCCTCGGCGGTGAGGTCCAGCGAGTTCATGATCATCTCGATCTTGCGCAGCTCGGCCTGGTCGGACAGGCCCTTGCGCACGGACACGGCCGTGTCGTACCAGCGGCGCAGGATCTCCTGGCGCGAAGCCTCGCGGCAGGCCTCGTCGTCGCAGATGCACTGGGCGATGACGTTGACGCCCATGTCGGTGGGGCTCTTGTAGGGGCTCTCGCCGTAGATGCGGCGGAACATCGCCTCGAGCACCGGGAAGATCTCGACGTCGCGGTTGTAGTTGACCGTGCTGACGCCGTAGGCCTCGAGGTGGAAGGGGTCGATCATGTTCACGTCGTCGAGGTCGGCGGTCGCGGCCTCGTAGGCGAGGTTCACCGGGTGCTTGAGCGGCAGGTTCCAGACCGGGAAGGTCTCGAACTTGGCGTAGCCCGCGCGGACGCCGCGCTTGTACTCGTGGAAGAGCTGGCTGAGGCAGGTGGCCATCTTGCCGCTGCCGGGGCCGGGCGCGGTGACGACGACGAGACTGCGCTCGGTCTCGATGTAGTCGTTGCGGCCGAAGCCCTCGTCCGAGACGATCAGCGGGATGTTCGCCGGGTAGTCGGGGATGATGTAGTGCTTGTAGACCCGGAGGCCCAGGGCCTGCAGGCGGCGGATGAACTTGTCGGCGATCGCCTGCTCGCGGTAGTGCGTGATGACGACGCTGCCGATATAGAGCCCGATGCCGCGGAAGGCGTCGATCAGGCGCAGGGTGTCGTCGTCGTAGGTGATGCCAAGGTCGCCGCGGCGCTTGCTGCGCTCGATGTCGTCGGCCGAAAGGACGATGACGATCTCCGCGTCCTCCTTCATCTCCAGCAGCATCTTCACCTTGCTGTCCGGCTGGAAGCCCGGCAGCACGCGGGAGGCGTGGTAGTCGTCAAAAAGCTTGCCGCCGAATTCCAGATACAGCTTGCCGCCGAATTCGCGGATGCGGTCGCGGATCTTCTGGCTCTGCAGCTTGAGGTACAACTCGTTGTCAAATCCGATCCTGTTCATCTTCTGCCTCCTTGTCGTCCGGGATCTCCGGATCATCCGCGTCCGGCTCCGCGGGCGCTTCGGTCTGTTCGATATTGTCAGTTTCTTCGGTGTTTTCGGTCACTTCGGCCGCTTCGGTCTCCTCCGGCTCCGGGATCTCCTCCGGCTCCGGGACGGGCTCGGGCAGCTCGGCGAGGATCGCCAGCGCGCGGCGGTATTTCTCCGCGCAGGTCGGGCGGATCGTCCGCAGCTCGAAGACGCCGCCCCGGCGGCTCTCGACGCGCAGGCCGCTGCCGCCGATGAGGCGCAGGCTGCGCAGCTCTTTGCGCGGGATCGTGATGCCCGTCGGCAGCTCCAGCCGGTCGCGGAAGAGGCGCAGCTCGCCCGTGCCGATGCGCTCGGCGCCGCGCAGGTCGTAGATCTCGTAGCCGCCGTCCTCGAAGATCGGCGCCTCGCCGGCCTCCTCGCAGCGCAGACGGATGCGCCCGTCCTGCCAGCGCGCCCATTCCAGCGGGGTCTCGAAGGGGACGCGGCCGCCGCGGAAGCGCCCGGACAGCATGTAGACGGTGGTGAAGCCGCAGGCGCGGCAGGCAAATTCGTTCTCGCGGCTCTCCATCGTGCCGATATCGCCGCATTTGGGGCAGATGCACAGCAGCTTTTCCAGGCGCTCGGCCGTGCGCTCGCCCCGGTAGGGAGCGGGATGGCGGCGCGCCGTGGCAAAGGCGTCCTCGTGCAGGTCCTGTTCCAGCAGCTCCTGCAGCTCGTCGGTCTCCATGGAGCGCAGCACGGCGGGCTCCAGCGTGCGAACGACGCGGGCACGCAGACGGCCGCGGCGCGGGATCGCGTCGGCCCAGCGCGGCGCGGTGAGGTAGGCGCCCTCGAGGCGCAGCACGGCGAGGCCGAGGCCGCTCTTTTGGATCTGCGCGGCGAGCTCGCCGGGGATCGGGCCGGTCACGCCGTCCATGCAGCGCTCACCCTCGGGAAAGAAGCCGAGGTTCTGGCCGCACTGCCCCGCCTCCTTCAGCGCGGCGCGCCAGTCGAGCGCGTCGTCCTGACGCAGGGAGCGCGCCAGGCGCAGCAGGAAGCCGGAGCGCGGCGCGGGATCGGCGCCGCAGAAGGCGATCGGCTTGTTGACGCAGACGGCAGCCAGCAGCGGATCATACCAGCTCGCGTGGCTGCACAGCAGCACGAAGGGACCCTTCATGCGGACGCGGGCCGCCCGGAAATTCAGCCGGAAACGCAGGATCAGGCGAAGCAGCGGGCGCAGGATCGCCCAGAGCAGCGCGTTCGGTACGCGGAGCATCACAACACCCCCGTTTTCCACATATTTGGACATTTTATTATAGCATGGATTTTTTCGGAGGACAAGTGCGCGGCAGGCAAATTTGGAATGAGGAATTCGGAATTATGGCGTGTAGAGGCCCGGGCATGGGCTCCTGCGGAGAAGGAAACCCCCAGTCGCCTGCGGCGACAGCCCCCTTTTGCGAAAGGGGGCCTTGAGACGTAGGGGTCGGCGTCCAGCCCATGGCCGGACCCGCTTTCGCAGAGATTTGCGGGAGGGGCAAGCCCCTCCCCTACCTGTAATCTGTCAATCCCGGCGCAGGGGCGGGGCTGGGCCCGCCCGAAAAAACACAGCGGCCCGGAAACGGGCCGCCGCGCTGTCTTTTCCTTATTTCTTTTTCTTGCCGAAGATCGAACCCGGGCTCTTGATGCCGCTGCCGTCGAGGTCGCCCATCGAGGCCGCGAACTGCCGCAGCAGCTCCTTCTGGCTGTTCGTCAGGTTTTTCGGCACCTTGACGCTGACCGAGACGAACTGGTCGCCGCGGCCGCCGCCCCGCAGGAAGGGAACGCCCTTGCCCCGCAGACGGAACACCGCGCCGGGCTGCGTGCCCTCCGGGATGTTCAGGCGCACCGGGCCGTCCAGCGTCGGCACCTCGATCTCCGCGCCGAGCACCGCCTGCGCGTAGCTGAGCTCCTGCTCCAGCAGCACCGAGCTGCCGTCGCGCTCGAAGCGGGCGTGCGGACGTACGATCACCGTCACCATCAAGTCGCCGGCGGGGCCGCCGTTGACGCCCGAGCTACCCTGGCCGCGCAGGGAGATGGTCTGCCCGTCGTCGATGCCCGCGGGCACCGAGACGTTGATCTTATGTTGGCGGCGCACCTGCCCCATGCCGCGGCAGGTCGAACAGGGCTGGTGGATGATCTTGCCGGTCCCGCGGCACTTGCTGCACGGGCCGGTGGACTGGGCCATGCCGAAGGGCGTGCGCTGGGTCGTGCGGACGGTGCCGCTGCCCTTGCAGTCGGGGCAGATCTCCGGCGTCGTGCCGGGGGCGCAGCCCGTGCCCCTGCAGTCGGCGCAGGTCTCGATCCGGCCGACGGTCACGTCCTTCTTGCAGCCGAAGGCCGCCTCCTCGAAGCTGATGTTCACGGTGGCGCGGATGTTCTCGCCGCGGCGCGGCGCGTTGGGATTGCTGCGCGTGCCGCCGCCGAAGCCCCCGAAGCCGCCGAAGAGGTCGCCGAAAATGTCGCCCAGGTCGCCGAAGCCCCCGAAGCCGCCGAAGCCGCCCGCGCCGAAGCCCTGGCTCGGATCGAAGGCCGCGTGGCCGTACTGGTCGTATTTGGCGCGCTTGTCGTCGTCGGAGAGCACCTCGTAGGCCTCGTTGATCTCCTTGAAGCGCTCCTCGGCCGCCTTGTCGCCCGGGTGCAGATCGGGGTGGTTGGCCTTGGCGAGCTTGCGGTAGGCCTTCTTGATGTCCTCCGCGGAAGCGCCCTTTTCGAGCCCCAGCACCTCGTAATAATCACGTTTTTCACTCATGTCGTCGTCGCAAAGTCCGCTTGGCTCCGTTTCCGCGCACTGTTTTCCGCGCGAAAACTTCGCCCGCTCCCTTGCTCCTCCTTTCCGCCCCGAACCCGCTGAAGCTGGGCTTCGGGCCGGGAATCATGCGCGGAATTGAGGCGGAGTATGGCTCCGCCTCAATCACGCGCTCCTGAACAATACTTTTTCTCATTTGCGGGCGGGGCAAGCCCCGCCCCTACAAATACATTCCGAGTTTTCCCGCTTACTTGTCGTCGTCGACGACGGTGTAGTCGGCGTCGTAGTAGTCCTGACCGCCGCCCTGGCCCGGGTTGCCCGGATTCGGGCCGCCGGCCTGGCTGGGATCAAAGCCCTGCGGGCCGCCCGCCGCGCGGTACAGCTTCTCGCTGACCGCGTAGAAGGCCTGCTGCAGCTCCTCGGTGGCGCGCTTGATGGAGCCGCTGTCGGTGCCGGTCAGCGCCGTCTTCAGCGCCTGCAGCTTGTTCTCGAGCTCGCCCTTGTCGGCCGGGTCGAGCTTGTCGCCCATCTCCTTGAGGGTCTTCTCGGTCTCGTAGACCATCTGGTCGCCGTGGTTGCGGGTGTCGACCTCGTCCTTGCGCTTGGCGTCCTCGGCGGCGAACTTCTCGGCCTCCTTGACGGCCTTGTCGATGTCCTCCTTGGACATGTTGCTGGAGGAGGTGATGGTGATGTGCTGCTCCTTGCCGGTGCCGAGATCCTTCGCGGAGACGTTCACGATGCCGTTGGCGTCGATGTCGATGGTGACCTCGATCTGCGGCACGCCGCGCCTCGCCGGAGCGATGCCGTCCAGGTGGAAGCGGCCGAGGCTCTTGTTGTAGGCGGCCATCTCGCGCTCGCCCTGCAGGACGTTGACCTCAACGGAGGTCTGGTTGTCCGCGGCGGTGGAGAAGACCTGGCTCTTCTTGGTGGGGATGGTGGTGTTGCGCTCGATCAGACGGGTGCACACGCCGCCCAGGGTCTCGATGCCCAGAGACAGCGGGGTGACGTCCAGCAGCAGGATGCCCTCGACGTCGCCGCCGAGCACGCCGCCCTGGATCGCGGCGCCGATGGCCACGCACTCGTCGGGGTTGATGCCCTTGAAGCCTTCCTTGCCGACCAGGGACTTGACCATGTCCTGCACGGCGGGGATGCGGCTGGAGCCGCCGACCAGCAGGACCTTGCTGATCTCGCTCGGGTTCAGGCCGGAGTCGGAGAGGGCCTGCTTCACCGGGCCCATGGTCTTCTCGACCAGGTGACGGGTCAGCTCGTTGAACTTGGCGCGGGTCAGCGTCACGTCCAGGTGCTTCGGGCCGGTCGCGTCGGCGGTGATATAGGGCAGATTGATGTTCGAGGTAGTCACGCCGCTCAGCTCGATCTTCGCCTTCTCGGCGGCCTCGCGCAGGCGCTGCATGGCGACCTTGTCGTTCGACAGGTCGATGCCCTCGGCCTTCCTGAACTCGTCGACCAGGTACTTGGTAATGCAGGCGTCGAAGTCGTCGCCGCCGAGACGGTTGTTGCCGGCGGTGGCCAGCACTTCGATGACGCCGTCGCCGATCTCCAGCACGGACACGTCGAAGGTGCCGCCGCCCAGATCGTAGACCAT
>JAFZQE010000066.1 GCA_017552325.1 Oscillospiraceae bacterium | reverse complement strand
TACCTGCGCGACAACATGGCGCTCTACACGAGCAACATGGTCCAGCGCGGGCACAGCTTCGCCATCGTCGACGAGGTGGACTCGATCCTGATCGACGAGGCGCGCACGCCCCTGATCATCTCCGGCCAGGGCGACGAGAGCACCGACCTCTACCGCCAGGCAGACGATTTCGTCTCCCGCCTCAAGCCGGTCGTCTACGCCAGCGTGGACGAAAAGCAGGAGGAGAGCGAGGACCTCGACGCCGACTACGTCGTCGACGAGAAGGCCCGCAGCGCCACGCTGACCGCCCGCGGCATCGCCAAGGCCGAGCGCGCCTTCGGTCTGGAAAACCTGGCCGACATCGAAAACGCCACCCTCAGCCACCACATCAACCAGGCGCTGAAGGCCCACGGCATCATGAAGCGCGACATCGACTACATCGTCAAGGACGGAGAGATCATCATCGTCGACGAGTTCACCGGCCGTCTGATGCTCGGCCGCCGCTACTCCGAGGGCCTGCACCAGGCCATCGAGGCCAAGGAGAACGTCGACGTCCAGGAGGAGAACAAAACCCTCGCGACGATCACCTTCCAGAATTACTTCCGCCTCTACGGCAAGCTCTCCGGTATGACCGGCACCGCCTCCACCGAGGCGGAGGAATTCAGCGCGATCTACAAGCTGGACATCGTCGAGATCCCGACGAACAAGCCCGTCGTCCGCCAGGATCACCCGGACTGCGTGTACAAGAACGAGACGGGCAAGAACCGCGCCATCGTGCAGCAGATCCTCGACTGCCACGCCAAGGGCCAGCCCGTGCTGGTCGGCACCGTGAGCATCGAGAAGAGCGAATACATCTCCGGCCTCCTCAAGCGCCGCGGCGTGCCGCATACGGTGCTCAACGCGAAGTACCACGAAAAAGAGGCCGAGATCGTCGCCCAGGCCGGCAAGCTCGGCGCGGTGACGATCGCGACCAACATGGCCGGCCGCGGCACCGACATCGTGCTCGGCGGCAACGCGGAATTCCTCGCCAGAAAGGACCTGCGCAAGGAGGGCTTCGAGGACGAGGTCATCAACGAGGCCACCGGCTTCGCGGAGACCGACGACGAGAACATCCTGGCCGCCCGCGCGATGTTCGCCGAGCGTCTGGCCGCCCACAAGGAGGCGATCAGCGCCGAGGCCGAGCAGGTGCGCGCCGCCGGCGGTCTGTTCATCCTCGGCACCGAGCGGCACGAGTCCCGCCGCATCGACAACCAGCTGCGCGGCCGCGCCGGCCGCCAGGGCGACCCGGGCGAGAGCCGCTTCTATCTCGCGATGACCGACGACATCATGCGCCTCTTCGGCTCGGAGCGCATCATGAACATGATGGAGACCCTGAAGGTCGACGACGACACGCCGCTCGACGCGAAGATCCTCTCCAACTCGATCGAGCAGGCCCAGCGCACAGTCGAAAGCCGCAACTTCCAGACCCGCAAGAACGTGCTGGAATACGACGACGTCATGAACCAGCAGCGCGAGATCATCTACGGCGAGCGCCGCAAGGTGCTCGACGGCGAGGATCTGCGCGAGCAGATCATGGGCATGGTCGAGGAGTTCGTCCGCAGCACCGTCACCGACGGATTAGGCGGCGCTCCGGCCGAGAGCCAGGAGCAGCTCGACGAGGCGCTGCAGCCCTTTGAAAAGCTCTTCCTGCGCCGCGGCCAGCTCCCGCTTGCCGCCTTCAAGGGGCACGCGAAGCCCGAGCGCGTCGCCGACGCCGTGCTGGAGATCGCCCAAAAGGTCTACGAGGCGCGCGAGACGGCCTTCGGCCCCGGCCCCAACGGCCTGCCGATGATGCGCGAGATCGAGCGCGTCGTGATGCTGCGCGTCGTGGACGAGTACTGGATGGACCACATCGACGCGATGGACGAGCTCAAGCGCGGCATCGGCCTGCGCGGCTACGGCTCCACCAAGCCCATCGACGCCTACAAGCAGGAGGGCTTCGAGATGTTCGAGGCCATGGTGCGCGGCATCCGCGAGGAGACGGTGCGCCGCCTGTACACGGTGGCCGTCCGCCGCGAGGCGCCGATCCAGCGCAAGGCGGTGGCCAAGGGCTCGGTCGCCAACGTCGGCGGCGATCAGAAAAAGGCCCCGGTGAAGAAGGCCGCCAAGCCCGGCCGCAACGACCCCTGCCCCTGCGGCAAGATGAAGCCCGACGGCAGCCGGCGGCTCAAATACAAAGAGTGCTGCGGACGGAACGAATAGTTTTTAGTTTTTAGTTTTTAGAAGACGATGTTTATCGAAGAGAACGAAAACGGGCTCGTGTATATGAGGTCGAGCGTCCTGCCCGTCCGTCACGCTTTCACGACGCGCTACGGCGGCGTGAGCACGGGCGAGTGGGCGACGCTGAACCTCGGCTCGAACCGCGGGGACGACCCGGTCGCCGTGCGCGAGAACTACCGCCGCGTGACCGCGCTGCTCGGCGCGGACATCGACGGCTGCTGCGTGACGAAGCAGGTGCACGGCACCGAGGTGCGCGTCGTCACGGAGGCGGACCGGCACGTCTGCATGAGCGCCGTGCCCTACGAGGCCGACGGCCTCGTCACCGCCGTGCGCGGCCTGCCGATCTTCTGCTTCACGGCCGACTGCGTGCCTGCGCTGCTCTGCGAGCCGAAGGCGGGCGTCGCCGCCGCCGTGCACTGCGGCTGGCGCAGCTCGGTGGGGGATATCCTCGGCGCGGCGCTGGAGAAGATGCGCGGCCTGGGGGCCGACCCGGCGAGGATCTGCGCGGCGCTCGGCCCGGCGATCGGCAGCTGCTGCTTCGAGACCGACCGGGACGTCCCGGACGCGATCGCCGCCTGGCTCGGCGGCACGGAGGGGCTCGTCGTACGCCGGGAGGACGGCAAATACCTGGTCGACCTGCGCGCGGCCAACGCCCGGCGGCTGCGGCAGCTCGGCGTCCCCGCGGCGCAGATCGACGTCTCGGCGGAATGCACCTTCTGCAGCCACGACAAATACTGGTCTCACCGCTGGACCCGCGGCCGCCGCGGCAGCCAGGCGGCCGGGATCGTACTTTGAGAACAAAGGAAGAACAGACATGAAACACACGCTGAAACGATGGGGCGCGCTGCTGTGCGCGCTGGCCATGCTGCTGAGCCTTGCGGGCTGCGGCCTCGGCGGAGACGGCAGCGGAAAGGGGACCGTCCCGGAGTCCTCCGGCGGCAAGGACGTCATGAAGGCCGACGCCGTGGACCAGATCTTTTCCCTCAACTCCAACCCGAAGTACAGCTTCCGGCCGACCGTGGCCACGAACCACGCCAACCAGCTGGTCTGCAGCCTGATCTACGAGAACATGCTCGAGCTGGACGACAACTTCGAGGTGATCCCGGGCGCGGGCCTCATCACGGAGTGGAGCGTCTCGACCGACGGCAAGACCTGGACCTTCATGATCGCCACCGACCACGTCTTCCATGACGGCAGCCTGGTATCCGGCAACGATCTGCGCATGTCGCTGGAAAACGCCATCCATTCCGACCGCTATCAGGGCCGCTTTGCCAGCGTCCAGGGCGTGGGCTACGACAAGGACCGCATCGTCGTCGTGCTCGGCATCCCGAACACGCAGTTCTACAAGCTGCTGAACATCCCGGTCTGCAAGGCCGGCACCTTCGGCGACGACCATCCGATCGGCTCCGGCCCCTACACCTGGGACCCGGAGGAGGAGAACAAGCTGATCGCTTTCGAGGGCTGGCCGGGCTATGAGGACCTGCCCGTACAGGAGGTCTACATCCAGCAGTTCACCGAGGCTGCGGACATCCTCAGCGCCTTTGAGGACGGCGTGATCGACGTGGTGCTCAACGACCCCTCGAGCATCACGAACCTCGGCTACGCCAGCACCAACGAAAAGCGCAGCTTCTACACGACGAACATGCACTTCATCGCCTTCAACGAGGAGACCACGCTCGGCCGCTTTTCCAACATCCGCGCGGCGCTGGAATACGCGGTCGACCGGAGCTTCTTCGAGGAGCTGACACGCGGCAACGGCGTCGGCACGCCGATCCCGATGGTGCCGACGGTGGACATCTATCCCACGGCGCTGGCCAACAGTCACGGCTACGACATGGAGCGCTGCCTGCGCATCCTGAACAACTACGGCATCACCGACTTTGACGACGACGGGCGGCTGGAGCTGGCCTCCGGCTCGGCGCAGGAGATGACGATGGTGATGATCGTTCCGGCCGACAGCAGCATCAAGGCCGGCATGGCCCACCGCTTCGCCGAGGATCTGGCGACGATCGGCTTTACGATCGAGGTGCGCGAGCTGACCTGGGCGGAGTACATGCAGGCGCTGGAGGACGGCTACATCACCGAGAAGAACGAGGAAAAGACGCCCTTCGACATCTTTTACGGCGAAGTCAAGCTCCGAAACGACTTCGACCTGACGGAGCTCCTGCAGGTACGCAACAAGGACAACGAGGGCACCAACATCAACTACACCCGCAGCACCGACCACACCTTTGAAAACCGCATCAACGCCTATCTGGCCGCCAACGACACGAACCGCGCCCAGCGCTACGAGGAGCTGTGCCAGTACATATTCGACAGCGGCTCGCTGATCACCGTCGGCTTTGAAAAGCAGGAGGTCTTCACGCACCGCGGCGTCATCAAGGGCGTCAATCCCAACGCGGGCAACCCGATGTTCAACTTCGCCAACTGGGAAATCGATCTGGGATGAGTTTCGATTGCGAAACTGCGTTTCACAATCGAGTCGCTCGCGCTTGTCGCGCTCGGCTTGCGTGGGATAAGCCTCGCTTGCTCGGCGCGAGGGCTCGCCGAGCTCGCCTCATGGTGTTTTTCTGCGGCAGAGCTGCGGAAAAACGATTGGAATATAGTTTTGATACCGGCTTTACGTTGAGGAAATACCATCAAGGGAGGAACACACTATGACCGACAGAGAACTGATGTCCATGGCCAAAAAGGCCTCGATGAACGCCTACGTGCCCTATTCCCGCTTCGCGGTCGGCGCGGCGCTGGAATGCGACGACGGCGCGGTCTTCACCGGCTGCAACGTTGAAAACGCCGCCCTCGGCAGCACGATCTGCGCCGAGCGCACCGCCTGCTGCAAGGCCGTCAGCGAGGGCCGCCGCAGCTTCCGCCGCATCGCCATCTACGCCGACAGCCAGAACTGGTGCACGCCCTGCGGCGCCTGCCGTCAGTTCCTGGCGGAGTTTTCGCCGGAGATGGAGGTCCTGTGCGCCAAGGCCGGCGACCGCTACGTGAGCTACAAGCTCTCGGAGCTGCTGCCGCACACCTTCGATTACTGAGCCGGAGGGAATTCGATGCTTTCCTTTGAATGCGACTACAACACCGGCGCGCATCCGAAGCTGCTGGATGCCCTGGCGCGGACGAATCTTGAGCCGCAGCCCGGCTACGGCGAGGACGCATACTGTGCCCGCGCGGCGGAGAAGATCCGCGCGGCCTGCCGGGCGCCCGATGCCGCGGTGCGCTTCCTCGTCGGCGGCACGCAGACCAACCAGGTCGTCATCGCCGCGCTCCTTCGGAGCTATGAGGGCGTGCTCTCGGCCGTGACCGGCCATGTCAACGGCCACGAGTCCGGCGCGATCGAGTATTCGGGCCACAAGGTTCTGACCCTGCCGCAGCATCTCGGCAAGATCGACGCCTCGGAGCTGCGCGCCTGGCTGGAGACCTATTTTGCCGACGAGGCCGCCGAGCACATGGTGCGCCCCGGCATGGTCTACGTCTCCCACCCGACCGAGTACGGCACGCTCTACACCCGCGCGGAGCTGGAGGCCGTCGCCGCGGTCTGCCGGGAGTACCGGCTGCCGCTGTTCCTGGACGGCGCGCGCCTCGGCTACGGCCTGATGAGCCGCAAGGCGGAGCTGCAGCTGCCGGATCTTGCCGCGCTCTGCGACGTGTTCTACATCGGCGGCACCAAATGCGGCGCGCTCTGCGGCGAGGCCGTGGTCTTCCCGAAGGGGAACGCGCCGGAGCACTTCACCTCGATCATCAAGCAGCACGGCGCCCTGCTGGCCAAGGGGCGGCTGCTGGGTCTGCAGTTCGACGCGCTGTTCACCGACGGGCTGTATTTCGAGGCTGCGAAGAACGCGATCGACAAAGCCGAGCGCCTGAAGGAGCTCTTCCGCGCGAAGGGCTATTCCTTCTTCCTCGATTCACCCACCAACCAGCAGTTCGTCGTCGTCCCGGACGAGGTGATGCGCCGGCTGGCGGAGCGGGTGCGCTTCAGCGTCTGGGAGAAGGCGGACGCCGGGCACACGGTGCTGCGCTTCTGCACGAGCTGGGCCACGACGGACGAGGACATCGACCGCCTGGCGGAGCTGCTGTGAATTCGGAATGAAAAGAGAACGGAGAGATCGATACGATCTCTCCGTTCTCTTGTTCTAAAAACTATAATCTAAAAACTAAAAACTACTTCTCGTCGGCCTTGCGTGCGCGGCGCTTTTTGACGCTGCGGCGGACGAGGATGACGACGACCACGACGATCACGGCCAGGATGATCAGCGCGGGCAGGGCCTCAAGGAACCAGAGCAGGAACTCGCTGAAGAAGTCGGCGGTGTTCTGCAGACCGCTGCGGATCGCAAGACCCAGACGCTCGCCGTAGCTCAGCTTGGCTTCCGGCGTGTAGACCGACACCTCGTTGACGCTGACGCTCACGCTGCTGTAGTTCACCTGGCGGTCCCAGTTGTTGAGGGTGGACTGCAGGCTCTCGATCTCATAGCGCAGCTCGGTCAGCCGGTCCTCGATCACGATGAGGTCGGACACGGTCTCGGCCATCTCCATCATCTCCAGCAGACGCTGCTCCTGCGTCTGATAGGCGGTCAGGCGGGCCTGCACGTCATAGTAGCGGGAGGTGATGTTCTCGGAGTAGGTGGAGGAGTAGGGTACGTTGCCGAGCGTGGAGAGGCTGCCCATCAGCTCGTTGAAGCGGCCGCTGGGGATGCGGATGCGGTAGTAGGCGCTGCGGTTGCTGTTGTAGCCGCGGGACTGGCTGTAGTAGTTGCTGCCGTTGATGCTGCTCGACTCGACGAAGCCGCCGACCTGCTTGACCAGGGCCTCCAGCTTCTCGAGCGTCAGTTCGAACTCGGTGGTCTCGACGGTGGCGTCGGCCGAGTAGATGATCTTCTCCGGGTCGATCTGGGCCGCCTCGGGCGTGCCTTCGTCCATGGCCTTGCCCTCGGCCGCGGCAGCGAAGCCGCCGTATTCCTCACCGTCGTAATAAGCCTCGTCCGGAGCCATCGGTTCCTCGGCAACGGCGGCTGCCGTGGAATCGCTGCGGTAATAGCCCTCGGACTTGTTCGAGGAAGCGCTGCCGCAGGCGCAGAGCGACAGGAGCATCAGCAGGCTGAGAAGAAGAACAAAGGTTTTTTTCAGTTTCATCAGAGTTTCCTCCTTTTCAAAATGTGTCCTCAATGGCACAGACGCCGCGTCCTGCGAAAAGTTCCCGGTTTTTATCCCAGAAAGCGCGCGAGCTGCGCGGCGCTCGCCTGAGGAAGCAGCTTTTTCAGGTGCGCGCGGATCCGTTCCGCCGATTCCGAGGGCTCGCGTGCGTAAACGCGCGAAGAAAAGTCCGCGCCGAAGCGCTGCTCGGGCGTCGCATACTGCGCGAGGCCCCAGCCGAAGGTTTTTCCCCTGCGGTCGGTCTGATAGACGAAGTCCGACACGGTCACATAGCCCTGCATCTGCAGGAAGACGAGGTTTGCGTCAAAACTCTTGCGGCTCTCCTCGCTCAGGCAGGCGAGGGCCTTGAGCTCCTTCGACACAAGCGGCGAGCGCTCCGCGAGGATCTGCATGATCCGCTCATCCCGGCGCCTCGCCTTGCCGTCGTCCACGCGCGCGTCGTAGTCGTAGCCGTCGCGGCGGTAGTTGGCGAAGTCCGGGAACCAGTCCCGGCTGATGTAGAGCGCCCGCCCGCGGTAGTATTTCCCGTAGGCACAGCCGCTCTCGCGGATGACCGGGCCCTTCCAGTCCCAGGGGCAGTCCGGGTTTTCCGGCGTGCCCCAGAAGCGGCGGCAGTTCTCCTCGATCGAAAAGCCGGGGATCTCCCCCTTGAAATAGGGCAGAAAGCCCAGCTCGTCCACCAGACGGACAATATCCTCCTTGCTTTTGATCTCCGGCAGGAACACGGCGCTCACTTCCCTTCTCCTTCAGCATAGCACAGCGCCGGTTCCCGCGCAAGGATTTCAAAAATGGCAATTGAACAAACGCGGGTTTGATGGTAAAATAAAACATTGGAAAACAAAGAAACAGGAGCGTGATGCCTGATGATCAGTCTGTGCCGGGGCTGGCGGTTCACCGAGACCTGGAGCGAGGACTTCCTCGCCGGAAGAGAAGCCGGGCGCGAGGTCTGCCTGCCCCATACCGTGAAGGAGATCCCGCTGCATTTCGCCGGGCCGGAGGACTACGAGATGCTCTGCGGCTACCGCCGTGCGCTCGAGATCCCGGAGGAGTACCGCGGCAAAAGGCTCTTCCTGCAGTTCGACGCCGCGGCGCACATCGCCACGGTCTACCTTAACGGCCGGGAGCTGACGACCCACCGCTGCGGCTACACCGCCTTCCGCGTCGAGATCACCGACTATGTTGATTTCGGCGGCGAAAACAACGTCGCCGTGAAGCTCGACTGCACCGAAAACGGCAGCGTGCCGCCCTTCGGCTACGTGATCGACTACCTGACCTTCGGCGGGCTCTACCGCGAGGTCTGGCTCGACGTGCGCAGCCGCAACTACATCAGCGACCTCTATATCACGACCCCCGCGCTCGACCGCGCCGCCGTCAGGCTGACGTTCGACGGGCAGCCCGGCCGCATCGGGCAGGCGCGCGTGCGCATCCTCGACGGGGAGGGCCGCTGCGTCGCCGAGCAGACGGGACAGAGCGACTTCGAGCTGCGCGTCCCCGGGGCGAAGCCTTGGGAGGCGGACGATCCCGTGCGCTATACCTGCGAGGCCGAATTACTGGACGAGCACGGCGCGGTCATAGACACGGTGCGCGAAAAGTTCGGCTTCCGCACCGCCGTTTTCAAGGCCGACGGCTTTTATCTCAACGGGAAAAAGTACTTCCTGCGCGGCCTGAACCGGCATCAGAGCTATCCCTATATCGGCTACGCAGCGCCCGAGCACCTGCAGCGCGAGGACGCGCGCATCCTGCGCGAGGAGCTGCAGTGCACGGCCGTTCGCACCTCGCACTACCCGCAGAGCCAATACTTTATCGACGAGTGCGACCGCCTGGGTCTGCTCGTCTTCACCGAGATCCCCGGCTGGCAGCACATCGGCGACGAGGCCTGGAAGGACCAGGCCGTCGAAAACGTGCGCGAGATGGTGCTACAGTACCGCAACCACCCGAGCATCGTCCTGTGGGGCGTTCGCATCAACGAGAGCCAGGACGACGACGCCTTCTACCGCCGCACCAACGCCCTGGCGCACGAGCTCGACCCGAGCCGCCAGACCTCCGGCGTGCGCTATCTGGAGCGCAGCAGCCTGCTCGAGGACGTCTACGCCTTCAACGACTTCTCCCACACCGGGGACAATCCCGGCTGCAAGCCGAAGAGCAAGATCACGCCGGACATGAGCAAAGGCTTTCTGATCTCCGAGTGCAACGGGCACATGTTCCCGACCAAGCCCTTCGACACCTGGGAGCGGCGGCAGGAGCACGCCCTGCGCCACGCCCGCGTGCAGGACGCGGCCCTCGCCGACGGCGAGCACGCCAGCTGCTTCGGCTGGTGCATGTTCGACTACCCGACGCACAAGGACTTCGGCTCGGGCGACCGGGTCTGCTACCACGGCGTGACCGACTTCTTCCGCAACCCGAAGCTCGCCGCCGCGCTCTACGCCAGCCAGGGCGAGGCCTTCCCGGTGCTGGAGCTCGGCTCCTCGATGGACATCGGCGACTACCCCGGCGGCCAGATCGGGCATCCCTGCCTCTTCACCAACGCCGACGAGGTGGCTCTGTACAAAAACGGCGCCTACGTCACGACCTTCCGGCCGCACGGCTGGCAGGGCCTCAAACACGGGCCGATCCCGGTGGACGACCTGATCGGCGAGCTGCTGGAGAGCCAGGAGGGCTTCGACCACGAGAAGGCGGAGTTCCTGCGCGAGTGCCTGCAGGCCGCCGGCAAATACGGCACGGCCAATCTCCCGCTGAGCTGGAAGGCGAAGTTCCTCTTTGCCTTCACGCGCTACCGCATGAGCTTTGCCGACGGCGTCGCGCTCTACGGCAAGTATGTCGGCAACTGGGGCGGCGAGGCGACGGTCTGGCGCTTCGACGCGAAGAAGGACGGCAAGGTCGTCGCCTCGCGCACCTGCAGCCCCTGCGGTGGGCTGCATCTGGAAGCCCGCGCCAGCCGGACGGCCCTGCGCGAGGGCGACACCTATGACATGGCCGCCGTGCGCATCCGCGTGCTCGACGGGCACGACAACCCCGCGCCCTACGCGCAGCTCCCGCTGCAGCTCGAGGCCGAAGGCGCGCTGGAGCTGGTCGGCCCCGCGCTCGTCACCGCCGAGGGCGGCATGACCGGCTGCTATCTGCGCACAAAGGGCGAGACGGGCGAGGCCCTGCTGCGCATCCGCAGCAGCCAGGCCGGCGAGCTGAGGCTGCGCTTCAGCGTGGAGGCATGACGATGATCTTTGACTATACGATCCGATATTACCGCGGGCACGGGCCGGAGGAGATTAAATGCTCCGTCGAGCTGCGCCCCGGCGCGAACGTCATCGCGCCCGAGCTGCCGAAGGGAAAGCTCTGGTCGGTGAAGGGCACGCTGCGCCGCAGCGGCTCCGACCGCGAGCGCATCTTCATCAACGGCTATCAGACCTGGACCTACTGCCCGGAGCACGGCCGCTGGGACAAGATCCGCAGCTTCAAACCGCTGCCGAAGACCCTGGTCCGGCATTTCGGCCTTGACCGCTACGGCGACTACTATTTTGTGGACTACCCCGAGTCCGCGGGCTTCACCCACGGCGAGAGCTGGTGCTATTTCCGCAAGGGCGCGCATTACGAGCTCTTTGCCTCGCTGGACGAGCGCCCGGGCTACACGCTCTTCGAGTACGACGCGCACCGCGGCCTGCTGACGGTCGAGCGCGACTGCCGCGGCGTGCTGCACGGGGGCGGCGCTTTCCACGCCTTCGACCTGTTCCTCGCCGCCGGCGCCGAGGACGAGGTCTTCGACGCCTGGTTCAGGGCCCTCGGCGTCAAACCGCGCACGACGGAAAAGCTCACCGGCTACTCGAGCTGGTACAACCGCTATCAGAAGATCAGCGAGAAGACGATCCTCGAGGATCTGGAGGGCTGCGCGAAGGTCCTCCGCCCCGGCGACCTCTTCCAGATCGACGACGGCTTCGAGACCGCTGTCGGCGACTGGCTGGACCCGGACCTCAAAAAGTTCCCGAACGGCCTGAAGCCGATCGTCGAAAGGATCCATGAAAAGGGGCTGAAGGCCGGGCTGTGGCTCGCGCCCTTCGTGGCGCAGAAGAGCTCGCTGATCCTGCGCGACCACCCGGACTGGCTCCTGCGGCACGAGGGGGAGCCCTGGCGCTGCGGCAGCAACTGGGGCGGCTTCTGGTCGCTGGACATCGACCACCCGCGCGTGCGGGAGTATCTGCAGAAGGTCTTCCGCCGCGTCTTCGACGACTGGGGCTTCGACATGGTGAAGCTGGACTTCCTCTATGCCGGCGCGCCTTTCGGGAACGAGCGGGAGAGCCGCGCCGGGCGCATGATGCGCGCGATGGAGTGGCTGCGCGAGCTCTGCGGCGACAAGCTGATCCTCGGCTGCGGCGTGCCGCTGATGCCGGCCTTCGGCTTGGTGGACTACTGCCGCATCAGCTGCGACGTCGGCCTCGACTGGAACGACCGGCCGATCATGCAGGACGTCAACCGCGAGCGCGTCTCCACGCGCCAGGCCATCGGCAACACGGTCTTCCGCCGTCAGCTCAACGGCCGCGCCTGGCTCAACGACCCGGACGTGTTTTTCCTCCGGGACGACAATCTGAAACTGAGCGGGCGGGAAAAGCAGATCCTCGCTACGGTCAACAGCCTGTTCGGCGGGCTGCTGCTCTGCTCGGACAACATGGGGCGCTACACGCCGGAGGCGGAAGCTGCCTACAGACAGCTTTTGCGCAACCGCGACGCGGAGGACATCCGCGTCCTGGCTGAGGGAAAGGGCCTCTCCGTCCGCTACCGGCTGGACGGGAAGGAGCATTTCCTGCGGATAGAATAAAAACAAGGGGGATTCAATCATGATGTTTCTGACTGCCATAGCGGCAGAGGGCAACCGCTTTTTCCTGGACTGGGAGATCGCGCTGATGGAGTGGCTGCAGGCCAACCTCAGCCCGCTCGCCATCAAGATCCTGTCCCAGCTGTCGATGTTCGGCGAGGAGATGATGCTGATCGTCGTGATGGGCTTCTTCTACTGGTGCTGGGACAAGGAGATCGGCAAATTCATCGGCGTGAACTTCCTGATCGTCAGCGTCTGGAACCCGATGATCAAGAACATCGCTCTGCGCCTGCGGCCCTATTTCTGCAGCGACAAAATCGACCTGCTGCGCCTGATCGACAGCGGCGCGGACAAATACGACGTCGCCGCCCAGGGCTATTCCTTCCCGAGCGGCCATTCCGCCGGAGCGGCCACGATCTACGGCTCGACGGCGATCCGGCTGCGGAAAAAATGGGTCACGGCGCTGGCCTTCATCCTGCCGCTGCTGGTCGGCATTTCCCGCGTGGTCGTCGGCGCGCACTTCCCGACGGACGTACTGGTCGGCTGGGCGCTCGGCGCGCTGGTGATCTTCTTCATCCCCTGGCTGAGAAAGAAGATCAACAACCGCTGGCTGTTCTACGGCATCATCGTGCTGACGGCGCTGCCGGGCTTCTTCTACTGCACGAGCACCGACTACTACAGCTCCTTCGGCATGCTGGTCGGCTTCCTGCTGGCCGAGCCCTTTGAGGAGAAGTTCGTCCGCTTTGAGAACACCCGCAACCCGATCCGCATCGTGCTGCGCATCGCCGGCGGCGGCGCGGTGTACTTCGGGCTGAACACCGTGCTGAAGGCCGTCTTCGGCGTCTTCTCGCTGCAGGACGGCAGCTTCGCCGAGCATCTGGCCCGCTGCGGCCGCTACGCGATCGTGATCTTCGTCGTCATCGCGATCTACCCGATGCTCTTCAGGCTCGGCGACAGGATCTTCAAAAAGAAAACGCAGGAACCGGCGCCGGAAGAAGCGCCCGCAGAAACAAACTGAACGGAATAGCAACAACAAGGACCCGGGGATGCATCGCATCCCCGGGTTCAGACTGCAGACAGAAATCGATTTCTGTCATCGCGAACCGGTGACCGATGTCACCGGTGTGGCGATCCGCATCCTGAAATCCTTGATAATAAATGTTTTCTGATGAGGAACGGATTGCCACGCCAGTGTTGCGACACTGGCTCGCAATGACATTTATGAGCTTGCCTGACAACGGCCCGGGGATGATTTCGCATCCCCGGGCCGTTCTTCTAAAAACTGAAAACTAAAAACTATTCCTTCAGCCGTCCCGGGCTGGTGCCGAAGACCTCCCGGAAGGCGCGGTGAAAGGCGGAATAGTCCGAAAAGCCGCTCTCGGCGGCGGCGCGGGCGGCGGGCATGCCCTCGCGGATGCGGCGCGCGGCCTGGATCAGCCTTTTCTGCCGCACGTAGGCGTGCACGGTCATGCCGGTCTGCGCCTTGAACAGGCGCATAAAATGATAGCGGCTGAGAAAGACCCGGTCGCAGATCGCCTCGACGCTGAGGTCGCGGCTGAGGTTTTCGTTGATGTAGCTGAGCGCCAGCGCGATCTTCGGGTCGCTGACCGTGTCCGCGCCGCGGGGGAGGGAGGCGCTGACAGACAGGCGGTTGACGTGCACCAGCAGCCGCGAGATGCAGCTGTCGCGCAGCATCTGCGCGCCGAGCTGCCGGTCGCCGATCAGGGCCTCGTAGGAGCTCAGCGCCTCCCCGAGAGCCGCTTTCTGCTCCTCGTTGGGCGTGAGCAGATACTGCCCGCGCTGATCGGCCCAGTCAAAGCAGTCCATCAGCCCGACGCCCGGCGCGCTGCGCTCGAAAAAGCGCCGGTCGAGGTAGACGATCACGCGGTCGTAGGGCTCGGAGCGGTCGATGACGGCCTTGTGGATCGTATGGTGCTTGACCAGCAGCACGTCCCAGGGCTGCAGCGGATAGGTCATGTTCTCCACGGTGTAGTCCACCCGCCCGGCCAGCAGCAGCACGATCTTGTCGAAGTCGTGGAAGTGGAAGTCGCGCTCCTGCCCGGCGGTGTCGCGCAGATGAAAATAGTGGTAGTTTTCCTTCAGATAGCCCTCCCGGGCGTAGCTCGATTCCTTTTTCACCGCGTTTTCCACCCCTCCAAGCACTGCGCACTGAGCACTAAGCACTCCTATATTACCGCACTTTTTGCAATGTTTCAAGCACCGAACGCTATTTTCTTTGCGTTTCCTTGCCCATATAATGAGGCATATCAAAGTTCAGGGAGGGCATCACTGTGGCTAAATTTCTGAAAAACAACTGGTTCTTCTTTACCATGATCATCGGCATCGTCGCCGGCTGCCTGGTCGGCCGTTTCTGGTCGGGCGCCTCCGTGCTCGAGCCGCTCGGCACGCTGTTCATCAACCTGATGTTCTGCGTTGTCGTCCCGATGGTCTTCTTCTCCATCTCCTCCGCCATCGCCAACATGAAGAGCGCCAAGCGCGCCGGCAAGCTGATGGGCTCGACCGTCGCCACCTTCATGGTCACCACGATCATCGCCTCCGTTATCATGTACGTGCTCGTGCGCTTCATCCCCGTCTACATCGGCGACCCGGTCTTCGAGGCCGAGGAAAAAGAGGCCATGAGCGTCGGCGAGCTGATCGTCGGCTTCTTCACCAAGTCTGACTTCCCCGAACTCTGGAGCCGCAGGTCCATCCTCCAGCTCATCATCGCGGGCATCTTCTTCGGCTTCGGCGTGCAGATGTGCGGCGGGCCTGAGACGAAGGTCGCCAAGCTCCTCGAGGAGATCACCAACGTCCTGATGAAGGTCATCAAGCTCATCACCTACTACGCGCCGATCGGCTTCTTCGGCTTCTTTGCCGCCCTGGTCGCCCAGCACGGCGCCGACCTGATGACCAACTACGCCCGCGCGATCATCCTCTACTACGTCGTCTCCTTCGCCTACATGTTCCTGATCTTCCCGCTCTACGCCCGCTTCGGCGGCGGCAAGGGCGCGATCAAGGTCATGTTCCAGCACCTCTTCCGCCCGGCGGCCGTGGCCTTCGGCACCTGCTCCTCCGTTGCGACGATCCCGACCAACATGGAGGTCTCCGAGGACACCGGCATCTCCAAGGACGTCACCGACATCGTGCTGCCGATGGGCGCCACGATGAACATGGACGGCTCCGGCATGAGCGCCATCATCAAGGTCGCCTTCCTCTTCGGCATGTTCGGCATGGACTTCAACTCCGGCGACGCCATCCTCGCGATCGTCGTCGCGACCGTCTCCTCGGTCGCCATGTCCGGCATCCCCGGCGGCGGCGGCACCGGCGAGCTGGTGCTCTGCTCTCTGTTCTTCCCCGACAAGCTGGCCATCGCCTTCCCGATCGCGCAGGCCATCGGCGATCTGGTCGATCCTCCCGCCACCATGGTCAACGCGGCCGGCGACTACGTGGCCTCCTACATCGTCTCCCGTTTCAACGACGGCAAGGACTGGCTGCAGAAGGCGCTGAACAGGAAAAAGGAAGCTGCGGTCGAAACGCAGCCCGAAGAATAAGATGCAAATCACCAAAATGCACGGCGCAGGCAACTCCTTCCTCGTGGCGGAGGACCTGCACGGCGAACTTCAGGGCGAGGACCTCAGCGGCCTCGCCCTCCGTTTATGCGATCCGGGCCGCGGCCCCGGCGCGGACGGGATGATCGTCCTCGTCCCGGCGGCGGACGCCGACTTCGGCATGCTCTTTTACAACTCCGACGGCAGCTCCGGCGAGATGTGCGGCAACGGCGCGCGCTGCGCCGCCCGCTACGGCGTCGAGCACGGCCTGTCGCGAAACCCGTCGGATATCCGCATCCGCGCGACGGCAGGGCTCCTGACGGCCCGGCAGGTCGAGGGGGAGATCTATGAAGTCCGGCTCAACGACCCCTCGCTCGTCGAGCTCCACCGCCCGGCCGAGGCGCAGGGAAGGGTCTGGGACTGCGCCTACGTCGAGCTGGGCAAGCCCGGCCTCCCGCACGCGGTGCTCGAGGTCCCCGCCTCCGCGTTCGACGACCCTGACGCGCTGCGCGCGCTCGGCCGCGCCCTGCGGCACAGCCCCGCCTTCCCGAAGGGCGCGAACGTCAGCTTCGCCTGCGTGACGGGGGAGGGGCGCGTGCGCGCGGTCACCTATGAGCGCGGCGTGGAGGACTTCACGCTTGCCTGCGGCACCGGAAGCGGCGCGATCGCGGTCAGCCTCATCCTGCGCGGCGCGATCCCCGGCGAGAGCCTTGAGATCGACATGCCCGGCGGTCGCCTCGGCGTCCGGCTGAGCCGCGAGGGGGAGCGCGTGCGCGACCTTCTCCTCACCGGCCCCACCGCCGTCGTCGGAGAGTACAGTTTTTAGTTTTCAGTTTATAGTAAATGCCCCGGAAACCTGGTTTCCGGGGCATTCGTTACTATCTAAGCACTAAGCACTGCGCACTAAGAACTCATATTCTTCTTGATCTGTCCGATGGCGGTCTTTTCGAGGCGCGAGACCTGCGCCTGGGAGATGCCCAGCTCGCGGGCGACCTCCACCTGCGTGCGCCCGTCGTAGAAGCGCAGCGCGAGGATGCGCTTTTCGCGCGGCGTCAGGCGGCGCATCGCGTCGGCCAGGGCGATCTGCTCCAGCCAGTGCTCGTCGGTGTTGCGCGGGTCGCCGATCTGATCCATCACGGTTGTGGTCTCGCCGCCGTCGCTGAAGACCGGCTCGTAAAGGCTCACCGGCTCGCAGACCGCGTCCATCGCGAACACGACCTCCTGCCGCGGGATGCCGAGCTCCGCGGCGAGCTGCTCGACGCTGGGCTCCCGGCCGTCGCGGGCGGTCAGCTTCTCCTTGGCCTGCAGCACCCGGTAGGCGGTGTCGCGCATCGAGCGGCTGACGCGCAGCGCGCTGTGGTCGCGCAGAAAGCGCCGCAGCTCCCCGGCGATCATCGGCACGCCGTAGGTGGAAAACTGCACGTTCTGGCTCAGGTCGAAGGCGTCGATGGCCTTGATGAGGCCGATGCAGCCGACCTGGAACAGGTCGTCCATGCTCTCGCCGCGCCCGGCGAACTTCTGCACGACCGAGAGCACCAGCCGGAGATTGCCCGCGATCAGCTCGTCGCGGGCGGCCGGGTCGCCGGCCTGCGCCTTCTCCATCAGCGCGCGCGTCTCGGCCGCCTTCAGCACCGGCAGCTTGGCCGTGTTGACCCCGCAGATCTCGACCTTTCCCTGCATGAAAAAACTCCACCCCCGAAAACAAGCGTGGAGTTAGTATTTCCCGCGGCGGGAAATTTCATGCAGAGGCGCGTCCTCGCGGAAAAACCTGCGCGGGCTCTTGTAATGCGCGCGGCGCTGTGCTATATTGGGCGCAAGCAAATCGACAGAGTAGGGAAACCGCGTCAAGTGCCGGCAGATGGGATGTCGCCGCCGGACGAAGGTACGAAAGTACCGCGATGGATTCCCGCGTCCGCTGTCACGGAACTGGCGACCTCTTTTCCGCGACCGTGGAGAGGAGGTTTTTCTTATGTCCGAACAGAAAAATAAGATCACGCTGCGGCAGCTGACCGTCTCGGCGCTGCTGATCGCGCTGGACGTGGTGTTCACGCGCGTACTGGCGATCAACACGCCGCTGATGAAGATCGGCCTCGGCTTTACGGCCGTCGCGGTGTCGGCGATGCTGTACGGGCCGCTCTGGGCGGCGCTGACCGCCGGACTCGGCGACCTGATCGGCGCGCTGATGTTCCCCACCGGGGCCTATTTCCCGGGCTTTACGCTGACCGCCGCGCTGACGGGCCTGATCTTCGGCCTCTTCCTGTACCGGAGGGAGGGGAAGTGGCTGCGCGCCTTCCTCGCCGCGCTGACGAACAGCTTTTTCGTGACGCTCGCGCTCAACACGCTGCTGATCGCGGTCTTTTTCCGCTCCTCCCCGCAGGAGCTGCGCGGCGCTGACTTCGCCCGCTTCCTGGAGCTGACGAACATGAAGACGCTGCTGGCCGCGCGCGTGCCGCAGTTTTTCATCATGACAGCCGTCCAAACGGCCGTGATCTGCGTTCTGCAGGCCTCTCCCGCGCTGCTGCGCCTCTTCCGTGAAAAAAGCTCTGAAAAAAGCGAAAAAAATCCTTGACAAGCCGCGTCTTATCGGCTATATTAGTTGAGCGCTCCAAAGACAGCAGGTGGCGAAAGCCGTAAATCCTGCCGAGGACATCAACAACATCTTCTTGGAATTGATTGTTTTTGTGCCCTTGCGTCTTTATGCCGCAAGGGTTTTCTTTATGGGCGTGAATCATCTGTGTGGAGGTGAAAAATCACACATGCCGAACGCAAAGGTTCTTAGCGAAAAGCAGGCGATCGTCGAAGCACTGGCCGAGCGCATCCAGAAGGCGGGTTCCGGCATCCTGATCGACTACAAGGGCATCACCGTAGCCGAGGATACCGAGCTGCGCACGCAGCTGCGTCAGAACGGTGTGAACTACACGGTCGTCAAGAACACCCTGACCAGAAAGGCTCTGGACAAGCTGGGGATGAGCGGTCTTGACGACGTCCTCAACGGCACCACCTCTCTGGCCACCGCCGAGAATGACCCCATCGCTCCTTTCAGTATCCTTACTGACTACAGCAAGAAGCTCAACGAGCGCTTCAACATCAAGGCCGCCTTCATGGAGGGCCAGATCCTCAATGAGAATGAGATCGCCGAGATGACCGAGCTCAAGAGCAAGGACACGCTGTACGCGAAGGTGCTGGGCACCATGATCGCACCCATCACCGGCCTGGCCGTCTGCCTCGGCCAGATCCTCGAGCAGAAGGGCGGCTCCGTCGAAGCTCCCGCTGCCGAAGCTGCGGAATGATCGCAGCAAACAAAGATTTTAATGGAGGAAATTACAATGACTGAAAAAATCGCTGCCCTGATCGAGTCCATCAAGGGTCTCACCGTTCTTGAGCTCAGCGAGCTCGTCCATGCGCTGGAAGACACCTTCGGTGTTTCCGCCGCCGCTGTCGCCGCCGGTCCCGCCGTCGCCGCCGATGCTCCCGTTGTCGAGGAGCAGACCGAGTTCGACGTCGTCATGACCAGCTTCGGCGCTGAGAAGATCAAGGTCATCAAGGAAGTCCGCGCCATCACCGGTCTGGGCCTGGCCGACGCCAAGGCTCTGGTCGAAGGCGTGCCCGCCAAGATCAAGGAAGCCGTTTCCAAGGAAGACGGCGAAGCCCTCAAGGCGAAGCTCGAGGCCGTTGGCGCCACTGTCGAGCTCAAGTAAGAGAGCGTCGATCACCGAAAAAACCGAAAACCCCGCCCGTTCATCCGAACGCGCGGGGTTTTTCGTATGTTTGGCCATGAGAAGTGTTTTTTCGGGCGGGGCAAGCCCCGCCCCTACGGGAAACGGGACTGTCCCTGTATGCGTAGGGGCGGCAATCTGCCGGCCGCGTTATTTGTCATCCTGAGCGAAGCGAAGGATCTTTTCATAAGATTCTTCGTCGCTGTGCTCCTCAGAATGACAGCGCAGGGGAGGGGCTTGCCCCTCCCCAAAGCCCCCTTCAGGCAAGGGGCCCTTTAAAAGGAAGCCGCCCGGGAGATCTCTCCCGGGCGGCCTTTCTTCTATAAACTAAAAACTACAAACTAAAAACTACTTCACCGTCAGCGTCGCGGCGGAGCTGTACCTGTACCCGACCGCGTTCGAGACCTTGCAGCGGTACTGATAGCCGTTGCGGTAGGATTTCGCCTCAACGGTCAGGGTCGCAGTGTTATAGCCGGTGACGGTGCACTTTTTCCAGCTGTCGTCCGCGCTCCTGCGGTAGTACCACTGATAACCCGTCGCGCCCGTCGCCTTGACGGTGAACTGGACCGTCGTGCCCTTCGAGACGATCCTGCTGTCCGGCTGGGTCGTGATGCGCGGCTTCGTCAGCACGGTCAGCGTCGCCGCGGCGCTGTATTTATATCCCGCGCTGTTCGAGATTTTGCAGCGATATTGATAGCCGCTGCGGTAGGCTTTCGCTTCGATGCGCAGGGTCGCGGTCGCCGCGTCGTCGCCGGTACACTTTTTCCAGCCGTCGTCCGCGCTCCTGCGGTAATACCACTGGTAGCTCAGGCTTCCGCCTGTAGCCTTGACCGTAAACTTGACGGTATCGCCCTCCCCGGCGCTCCGGCTCTTCGGCTGGGTCGTGACTTCGGGCCTGGTAAGCGCGACGCGTACGATCTCCACGCCTTCGTCCGTCTCCACCGAGACAAGCTGCGCGTCCTGATGGATATAGACCTTCTTGAGCGGGTTGAAGAGGCAGCGCAGCTCTTTCAGAGAGGGACTGCTGCTCAGATCCAGTTCCGCCAGCTGGTTGGACTCGCAATAGAAGCCGACCAGCGCGGTATTGCGGCTCAGGTCGATCGCGCTCAGGAGGTTGCCCCAGACCCAGAGATACTGAAGATCCGGCATGCAGCTGACGTCCAGCGCCGTCAGCTGATTCCCGCCGCAGTTGAGCTCCGCCAGCGCGGTGTTGCGGCTCAGATCCAGTTCTGTCAGTTGATTGTTGTAGCACCAGAACACCCGCAGGGCGGTGTTGTGACTCAGATCCAGCGCCGTCAGCCGGTTTTCATAGCAAAAGAACGCAGTCAAAGCCGTGTTTTTGCTCAGGTTCAGCTTCGTCAGACGGTTCCAGGAGCAGTCGAGCGAAAGCAGAAGGGGATTCTTGCTCACATTCAGCTTTGTCAGCCTGTTGCTCCAGCAGTCAAGCGATTTCAGCTCCGGGTTGCAGCTGACGTCCAGCGCCGTCAGCTGATTATAGCCGCAGATGAGCACGCTCAGCGCGGCGTTTTGAGTCACGTCCAGCGCCGTCAGCTGATTGTAGCTGCAGTTGAGCTCCGTCAGCGCGGTGTTGCTGCTTACATCCAGCGCCGTCAGCTCGTTATGGGCGCAGTATAGTACGGTCAGGGCCGTGTTCTTGCTCAGATCCAGCTCCGTCAGGTTGTTCCAGGAGCAGTCGAGCTCCGTCAGGAAGCGCAGCTTTTCCACACCCTTCAGAGAGCTGACGCCCTGGCGGGGCAGCTCGATTTCCGTCGCATCTTTGAGCTCGGCAGCGTCGAGCCTGCCGTCCTCGTCAAAGTCAAAAAAGTCCGATACATAGGCGCGGAAGACCTCATCCGGGAAGTTGCTGCTGTTGATGGCGACGCCGGCGTTGGGCACTTCGGACGCCTCTTCTGTCGGTTCCTCCCCCTCGACGATCGTGATGGGCTCTTCTTCGGCCTCGACGATCCCGATGTCCTCGGCAGCGGCCGCCGGGATCAGCGACATGGCCGTCACAAGGCACAGCAGCAGGGCAAGCAGGCGTTTCATTCGCGTTTCCTCCCTTGGTTTCACTTGACGAATTTACTTTTATTGCCACAAATAATATACAAGGCTTTTCCGGGCAGGTCAAGTCCGTCTGAAATTCGGAGTGAGGAATCGGCTGCACAGGGGCCCGGCCACGGGCTCCTATGCGGCACGCGGAAGCCTCCCTTGTGAAAGGGAGGGGGACCGCGCTTGCGCGGTGGAGGGATTCAAAAACCTTCGTTATAATGAATCCCCCAGTCTGCTTCGCAGACAGCCCCCTTTCACAAGGGGGCCTTGGAGAAAGCGCTTTTTTCGCGGCGGATGCTTGTCGGGCGGCGGGCTTTGTGGTAAAATCATTCCGTTATGGACGATTTACGCGGGAAAAAGTCGATATTTGATCTGAGCCTGCTGCCGACGGTGTTCGCGCTGGCCGGCCCCGCCATGCTCGAAATGGCGGTGGACACGGCCGTGCAGTACATCGACACGGCGATGGTCGGCGCGCTCGGCACCGAGGCGACCGCCGCCGTCGGATCGACCTCGACGGTTAACTGGCTGGTCGGCGGCACGGTGATGGCCTTCGGCGTGGGCTTTTTGTCCTATATCGCGCAGCATCTCGGCGCGGGGGAGAAGGAAAAGGCGCGGCAGGCGGCGGCGCAGTCCGTGCTGGCGGCGCTGACGCTAGGCGTCCTGTTCACCGCGGTCACGCTGCTGCTCAGCCGCCGCGTCCCGGTCTGGATGCAGGCGGACGAGGCCATCCGCGACACCGCGGCGCGTTATTTCTTCATCGTCTATCTGCCGATGCTCTTCCGCACGGCCAGAATGATCTTCGGCATGGTCCTGCGCGCGGCGGGGGACACGAAAACGCCGATGCGCGTCGGCGTCGGGGTGAACCTCCTGAACGTCGTGCTGAACTTCCTGCTGATCTACGAGCCGCGCAGCCTCGTGCTCTTCGGGCGGAGCGTCTTCGTCTGGGGCGCGGGCTGGGGCGTGATCGGCGCGGCTGCGGCGAGCGCCGTCTCCTATACGGTCGGCGGCGGCCTTCTGACCCTGCTCTTCTTCCGCCACCCGGTCATTTCGCCGCGCGGCTGCTCGCTCAAGCCGGACAAAACGGTGCTTCTGCCCTGCCTGCGCGTCTCCTTCCCGAACATGCTGCAGCGCTTCGGCACCTCGCTGGGCTATGTGGCCTTCGCCGCGATGATCAACGCCCTCGGGCCTGTTTCCGCCGCGGCGCACATCATCGCCAACACCGTCGAGTCGGCCTTCTACATCCCCGGCTTCGGCATGATGCAGGCCGCCGCGACCCTGACCGGCAACGCGATCGGCGCGCGCGACCTGCCGCGGCAGAAGAAGCTGGCGCGGACGATCCTGCTGCTCGAGACGGTGCTGATGTTCGTCTCCGGCGCGCTGCTTTTCGTCCTCGCGCCGCCGCTGGTGCGCCTGTTCAGCAAGGACGCGGCGGTCATCGCCCTCGGCGTCACCGTGCTGCGCATGGTGGCCTGCTCCGAACCGGTCTTCGGCGTCAGCATCGCGCTCGAGGGCATGCTGCAGGGCGCGGGCAAGACGAAAATGCCCTTCATCATCAACATGATCGGCATGTGGGGCGTGCGCATCCTCGGCACCTGGATCTGCACGGTGCCGCTCGGCCTGGGGCTCGAGGCCGCCTGGGGCTGCATGATCGGGCACAACATCCTGCTGTGCCTGCTGTTCGCCATCTATTACTTACGCGGGAACTGGAACCCGCTCTGCGAAAAACAAGTCAACAAAGGAGAAGCTTGCCATGAGAGCCTTTGACGAGAACTATTGCCTGAAAACCTTTGAGCGCCTGCTCGAGGCGGACAGCACCACCGGTCAGTACGAGGAGGTGCAGACCCTGGCAGCCGCCCTGCTCGACGAGCTGGGCGTGCCCTACCGTCTGACCCACAAGGGCGGCCTGATCGCGGAGCTCGGCGGCGAGGGGCACACGCTCGCCGTGACGGCGCACCTGGACGACATCGGGCTGATGGTGCGGCACATCAACGCCGACGGCACACTGAACGTCTGCCCGGTCGGGGGGCTCTACCCCTTCTACTGCGTGACCGAGAACGTCCGCGTCCACACCCGGGACGGCCGGGTCTATACCGGCGCGGTCTGCCGCACGCCGAACTCGATCCACGTGACCGAGGAGGAGCTGCGCGCGACGCCGGGGGATTTCCGCAAGAACGTCTGCGTCGTGCTGGACGAGGACGTGAAAAGCGCCGCCGACGTGCGCGCTCGGGATCGAGACCGGCGACATGATCGCCCTCGAGCCGCGATTCCGGCTCGCCAACGGCTATCTCAAGTCCCGCTTCATCGACGACAAGGCCTGCGTGGCCGTGCTTTTGACGGCGATCAAAGCGCTGCGGGAGGAAAAAATCGCGCTGCCGCGCCGCGTGCTGGCCTATTTCGCCTGCTTCGAGGAGATCGGGCACGGCACGGCCTGGCTGCCGGAGGAGGTGGAGGACATCCTGGCGATCGACATCGCGCCGACCGGCCCGGAGCAGAACTCCGACGAGCGCAAGGTCTCGATCTTCGCCAAGGATTCGCGTTTCCCCTATCACTGGGGCATGACCAACGAGCTGCGGCAGGCGGCGATCGACGCGGGCGTGGACTACGTGATGGACGTCTTCACCCCGTACTACGGCACCGACGGCGACGGCAGCGTCCTGGCGGGACACGACGTCCGCCACGCGGCCATCGGTCCCGGCACCGCCAACAGCCACGGCTACGAGCGCACCCACCTCGACGGCCTGCGCAATACCTACGAGCTGCTGCTGGCCTATCTGACACAGGCATAACGAACGCCGCTTCGCGAGCGGCGTAAAACGATAAAACAGAGGGAGGAAAACATCATGAAGTATTGCCCGAAGTGCGGGGCCGGGAACGAGGACGAAGCCGCTTTCTGCTTTCAGTGCGGGACAAAACTGGGGGCCGCAAAGACCCGCGCGGGGAACGTCAGACAAAGCGGCGGCGGGAAGGACAGAAGCTCGTCGCGCACGGGCAGGACGCTGGTGATCGTTCTGATCGCGCTGCTGCTCGTTCTGCTTTCCGTTGTCGTCTATTTCATCGTGTCCGGCGTCAGAGACACGGTGGATACGAAGGCAGAGACGGAAGAGACGCAGACCGCGCCGCGCAGGAGAGAGTCCGGGAGCGCTGCGGAGATCACGCCGAAGCCGGTCGAGGCACTGCCTGCAGAAAACACCGAGCCGCCCGCGCAGGAGCCCGCATCGGTCCCCGCGGCGGAGACCGTCCCGGCTCCCGCGACGCAGCCGACCGCGGAGCCCGCATCGGAGCCCAAGCCGACCCCGACGCCGGAGCCCACGCCGGTACCGACCCCCGAGCCGACGCCGGAGCCGTATTACGTGGATCTGATGAAAAAGATCGCGGCCAGGGACTCCCGGATCGAGCTGCCCCCGGAGGCCGCCTTCTTTGACGAGGACGAGATCCGGACCAAATATGTCCAGGGGATCTACGGCCAGGGGATCTTTCTGATGACCGCGTCGGAGGAAGGGGAGAACCTCGGCGTCCTGCCGGAAGGCACGCAGCTGACCGTGTATGCGATGCAGGGCGACCGATCTCTCGTTCTGACGGAGGACGGCCGATACGGCTGGGCGGTCTCCAAGCGCCTGGCCGACCGCTTTGACCCGGATCTCAGCTATGAGCGCAAGAGAGGCTATCTGATCGACAACCCCAAAGAGTGGACGAATCCGAGCTGGTACTCGTTCATCATCGATCACGCCTACGACCTGCCCTCCGAGGTCGTGGAAGCGGCGCGGGAAGCGCACAAGTAAACAACGCATAAAAAGGCTCCCGATCCGAAACGGATCGGGAGCCTTTTTGCAGGAGCGGCGGCTTATCTTGTCAGCGTCACGCTGACGCCGCTGATATCGAGCACCATCGTGCCGTCCTTCAGCGTGCCGGTCAGCTCATCGCTTGCGTCGGAGATCGTGATCTTCTCCCCGTCAAGCGCCCAGCGGATGTTGTAGTTTTCTCCGTCCATGGTCATCACGGCGCGGCCGCCGTTTCTCAGCTCGATGGACAGTCCGCCCTCGAAGACCGACTCGACCTCAAGCGCAATCCCGCTGTACTCGCAGCTCTTCGCCACATAGACCCCGGCGTTGGGATCGGGCTCGCCGCAGGCGGACAGCGCCAGCAGCAGGGCAAGGACCAGGATCAGGCATGCCAAACGTTTCATAAGCTCCTCCTGTTTCTTCTTGATCATCTGTATTTCGGGACCGTTCCCCCCTTTTTTATTTTACGCGGCGGAGCGGGAAAAGACAAGCTTTTTTTCACCGGCGTTTTTACGCGCGGCGCGGCATGCTTGCGGGCGGCCCGACGGCGTGCTATAATAGACAAAAATCCCGCAGCGGCGGCGAAAGGAGACGGCCATGGCACAGAAACCGGCAAACAGAAAACCCTCCGTCGGCTGGACGATCGCAAAGATCGCCTTCGGCGTGATGTTCATCGGGGTATGCTTCGGAGATTCGGGCGACAGCGACCCCATAGCCTTCCTCGCGGTGGGGCTCAGCTTCGGTCTTGCAATGATCGCCTGGGGCCTGATCCCCTGGATTCGGATCTGGAAAGAGGAAAAACGACTCCGTCTGCAGGAGGAGCGGCAGCGGGAAGAGACGGCCCGGCTGCGCGCCGAGCAGAAGGCCGAAAAGGAAAACGCGGTCAAGGTCTGCCCCAACTGCGGCGCGACCGGCCGCGGCCGCGTCTGCGAGTACTGCGGCTCGAAGCTCCCGTGAAGCCGACGGAAGGGCCGCTTTCGCTCTATCATGCGGAGATCCCCGGCTTTTTGACGCCCTTTCTCGATGCGCCGGCGCTGCGCCGCCTGGAGGGCGTGGGGATGAACTGCGGCTGCGAGTACACGGATTTCCCGCGCTTTCGCGCGCTGCCCGCCTATTCGCGCTATCGCCACAGCCTCGGCGCGGCGCTGATCGTCTGGCATTTTACGGAGGATCGGGCGCAGACGCTCGCGGCGCTGTTTCACGATCTCGCCACCCCGGTCTTCGCCCATGTGATCGACTTCCTGCGCGGCGACTACCTGCGGCAGGAGGCCACCGAGGCGCGCACCGGCGAGCTGCTTCGCGGCAGCCCGGAGATCGCGGCGCTGCTGGAGGAGATGGGGATCCCTTTCGAGGCGGTGGAGGACTACCACCGCTACCCGATCGCCGACAACGACGCGCCGCGCCTGTCGGCCGACCGGCTGGAATATACGCTCGGCAACCTCCGCGGCTTCGGTTTCGCCGCGCCGGAGGAGCTTTCGCGCTGGTACGGTGATCTGCGTGTCGCGGCCGCGCCGGACGGCCTGCCGGAGCTTGCCTTTTCCTCGCTCGAGGCGGCGCGGGGCTTCGGCTTTGCCGCGCTGCGCTGCTCGCGCGTCTACGTCTCCGACGAGGACCGCTACGCGATGCAGATGCTCGCCGAGCTCGTCGCCGACGCGCTGCGCCGGGGCGTGCTGGCCGAGGACGATCTCTGGCGCACCGAGCCGGAGCTCATCGAAAAGCTTTGCGCGAATGCGAAGAGCGGGCGCGCCTGGAAAAGCTTCCGCGCCATGAGCCGGATGCGGACGGACGAGGGCGCGCCGATCGAAAAACGCCGGGTGATCCTGGCAAAAAAGCGCCGGATCGACCCGCTGATCGCGGGACGAGGCCGCCTGTCGGAGCTCGACACGGCCTTCCGGCACGAGACGAAGGCCTTCCTGGCCGAGCCGCAGACGGCCTGGCTCTGCGGGGAATAGACGCGATCACAGAAAGGCGGAACAGACATGAGACCGATCGCAAAGGACGAGTTTTTCCATCTGAAGTTTTTGTCGCAGCCCCGCTTTTCCCCCGAGGGGAAGAGCGCCTGCCTGGTCGTGACGGAGATCGACCGGAAAAAGGACGAGTACCGCTCCTGCCTCTGGCTGCGGCGGGACGGAAAGCTGAAAAAGCTGACGAGCTTCGGCAAAGAGCGCAGCTTTCAGTATCTGGACGAGGACACGATCCTCTTCCCGGGGCAGCGCGAGGAGCAGGACAAGGAGAGCATCGAGAGCCGCTGGTACCGCATTTCGCTGAGCGGCGGCGAGGCGGAGCCCGCCTGGACCTTCCCGATCCCGGTATCCGTGCTCAAGCCGCTGCCGGGCGGCGATCTGCTGCTGCTCGGGCAGAGCTTCCCCGGCTTCGAGGAGCTGTACCGGGGCGAAAAAAAGACCCTCGCGGCCTTTCAGAAGGCGCGCAAAGAGGGCGCGGACTATGAGGAGATCGAGCAGATCCCCTGGTGGTGGAACGGCGCGAGCTTCACGAAGGGCGCCTATGATTCGCTGTTTCGCTATGACGCGCGGACGAAAAAGCTCCGCCGCCTGACGGAGGAGAAGCAGAACGTCCGCGGCCTGCGCCTGAGCGCCGACGGCAGGACGGCCTGGTTTTTCAGCACGCCGGTGAAGCCGCGCCTGCGCATGGGCGGCGACACGGCGCTCTGCCGCCTGGATCTGGCGACGGGGGAGATCACGCGGCTCGCCGAGGATCGGGAGAACTTCATCATGGAGGGCTTCGAGCCGGGCGAGAGCTTCGGCCTGATCCTGGCCCACGACAACCGCTTCGGCCTCAACACCGACACGGATTTCTACCGCCTGGACTATGAAAGCGGCGAGATCTCGCTGCTTGCCCGGCACGGCGAGTCGATCGGCTCCTCGGTCGGCAGCGATATCCGCTACGGCGGGGGATTCAGCTGTAAAATGGACGGCGACGTCTTTTACTTCGTTTCCACCCGCTTCGACAGCGCCCGTCTGTTCAAGCTGGAAAACGGCGTTATTTCCGCGGTCACGGAGCGCGAGGGCTCGGTGGACTGCTTCGACGTCCGCAGAGGGAAGCTGCTGACGGTCGCGCTGTATGATATGAAGGCGCAGGAGCTTTACGACGGGAAGGGGCGGCAGCTCAGCCGCTTCAACGAGCGGGCGCTGCGTGGAGCCTACGTCGCGCAGCCGGAGACGCTGATCGTGCCGCGCGGGGACTATGAGGTGCACGGTTTCGTGCTCCGGCCCCTCGGCTATGACCCGGCGAAGAAATACCCGGTCGTCCTGGACGTGCACGGCGGGCCGAAGACCGTCTACGGCCCGGTGTTTTATCACGAGATGCAGTACTGGGCGGGGAAGGGCTATTTCGTCATCTTCTGCAACCCGACCGGTTCGGACGGCCGCGGCGCCTTCATGGACATCCGCGGCAAATACGGCACGGTGGACTACGAGGATCTGATGGCCTTCACCGACGCCGCGCTCGCGGCGTATCCGGCGATGGATCCGGAGCGGCTCTTTGAGACCGGCGGCTCCTACGGCGGATTCATGACCAACTGGATCATCGGCCATACCGACCGCTTCCGCGCCTGCGCGAGCCAGCGCTCGATCTCGAACTGGCTGAGCTTCGCCGGCGTGTCGGACATCGGCGCGGACTTCGTGCCCGACCAGAACGCCGCCGGGCTCTGGGAGGATCCGGAGAAGCTCTGGTTCCACAGCCCGCTGAAATACGCCGACCGCGTGAAGACGCCGACGCTGTTCATCCATTCCTTCGAGGATTACCGCTGCCCGATCGACCAGGGCTACCAGATGTTCGCCGCGCTGATCGACCGCGGCGTTGAGGCCAGGATGGTCTGCTTCCGGGGCGAGAATCACGAGCTGAGCCGCAGCGGCAAGCCCTCCCACCGCCTCAAGCGGCTGGGGGAGATCACCGACTGGTTCGACAGACACGGCGGCGACGAATAAGCCGACGAAAAAAGAGAACGGGGATGCCGTGCATCCCCGTTCTCTTTTTCGTTATTCAGCGCCGAGGCGCGATTTTGCGGTCGATGCTCTCCAGGCGGTTGAGAGCCTCGAGCAGCGTCTCGTCCTTTTTGGCGAAGTGCAGGCGGATCAGGTGGTTGACCGGCTCGCGGAAAAAGCTGGAGCCGGGCACCGCGCCGACGCCGACGTCCCGGGCCAGCAGCTCACAGAACTCGAGGTCGGACTCGAAGCCGTAGCGCGAGATGTCCAGCAACACGTAGTAGGCGCCCTGGGGGACGGTGTGGGCGATGCCGATGTCGTCCAGGCCCCTGAGAAGCAGGTCGCGCTTGCCGGTGTAGAGCCCGCGCAGCCAGTCGTAATAGCTCTGGTCGAACAGCAGGCCCGGCACCACGGCCTCCTGCAGCGGCGCGGCCGCGCCGACGGTGAGGAAGTCGTGCACCTTTTTGGCGACCTCGACGATCTCCGGCGGGGCGATGATGTAGCCGATGCGCCAGCCGGTGATCGAATAGGTCTTCGACAGCGACGAGCAGGACAGCGTCCGCTCCCACATGCCGGGCAGCGTCGCGAAGTAGACGTGCTCATACGGCTCGTAGACGATGTGCTCGTAGACCTCGTCGGTGATCACATAGGCGTCGTACTTCTCGGCGAGCGAGGCGATGAACAGCAGCTCCTCCCGGGTGAAGACCTTGCCGCTGGGGTTGGAGGGATTGCAGAGGATCAGCGCCTTCGCGTTCTGCCGGAAGGCGGCCTCCAGCTCCGCGGGATCGAAGTTGAATTCCGGCGGGTAGAGCGGGACGTAGATCGGCTCCGCCCCGACGAGGATCACGTCCGCGCCGTAGTTTTCGTAAAAGGGCGAGAAGACGATCAGCCTGTCGCCCGGATCGGTCACGGTCATGACCGCGGCCATCATGGCCTCGGTGCTGCCGCAGGTGATCACGATCTCGCTGTTCGGGTCGACGGGGTGGCCCATGAAGCGGCTCTGCTTGGCCGCAAGGGCCTCGCGCAGGTTCTGCGCGCCCCAGGTGACGGCGTACTGGTGGAAGTCCTCGTGCGCGACCTCCTCCATCCGCTTCAGAATGGCGGCGGGCGGCTCGAAATCGGGGAAGCCCTGGCTCAGATTGACCGCGCCGTACCTGTTGCAGACGCGGGTCATCCGGCGGATGACGGAATCGGTAAAGCTCTCGGTGCGGGAAGACAGTTTTTTCATGGTCGGATCCACTCCTTTGTCCGGCGCAAGAGCCCGGATACGTGCAGTATACTCACATTGCGCTTCCGCGTCAACAAAAACCTAATACGCGGCGTCCCACAGCGTCAGGCCCTTCGCCGGGGCGGTCGGGCCGGCCTGCGCGCGGTCGAGGGAGGCGAGGATCGCCGGCATCTCCTCCGGCGCGCGCTCGCCGCGGCCGACCTCCACCAGCGTCCCCGTCAGGATGCGCACCATGTTGTACAGGAAGCCGTCGCCCTCGAAGACGAGGCGCAGCTCCTCGCCCTCGCGCCGGATATCCAGGCTCCGCAGCTCGCGCACGGAGCTCTTTTTCATCTTTTTCAGCGAGCAGAAGGCGGCGAAATCGTGCCGCCCGACGAGCAGCGCCGCGGCCCTCTTCATCGCGTCCTCGTCCAGCTCTTTCTGGACCTGCCAGACAAAGCGCCGCTCAAAGACGTTCGGCGTTTCGCTGTTCCAGATCCGGTAGACGTAGGTCTTGCCGGCGCAGCTCAGCCGCGCGTGGAAGCGCGGCGGCGCGAGCTCCAGCGAAAGCGCCCCGATATCCTCGGGCAGATACTGCCGGAGCGCTGCCAGCAGCTCCCCGCAGCTCATCGCGGTCTTGGCCCGGAAGGAACAGACCTGCACGCGCGCGTGCACGCCCGCGTCGGTGCGTCCGCAGCCCGCGACCTCGATTTCCTGCCCGAGCAGGCGGGAGAGCAGCGCCTCGAGCCTGCCCTGGATCGTGTTTTGGGTGTTGCCCTGCTTCTGCCAGCCGCGGTAGCGCGTGCCCTCGTAGCAGAGTCTCAGCATGAAGTTTGGCATGATGATCACTCCCGAGTCCCATTATACCACCGCCCGCATCCCCGCGGCAACGGGTCTTCCGCCCGGATTGGGGGAAAAAGCCGCGCGGAGCAGGAAGATTGTGGTTTGAAAGCGGCGAAACAAGGCTTGCACTTTACATAATCTTGTACTATAATACAATTTATCGCAGTATGCCCTTCGGCCGGGCGCCTTCCGGCGGGCCGGGGGAAATGCGAAATGAAAAGAGACTCTGAGGATGGGATTCGGTTATGTCATTCAACACCCTGGACTTCATGCTTCTGCTGGCAGGGACGCTGATCCTGTATTTCCTGCTGCCGCAGAAGCTGCGCAACCCGCTGCTGCTGGTGGCCAGCTATGTGTTCTACGCCGCCTACAGCCTGGGGCTGACGCTATTCCTGGTCATTATGACCCTGATCACCTATGTGCTCGCGCTGGAGATCGACCGCTGCCGCGAGGTGAAGGGGGGAAAGGTCTCCAAGGCCTGGATGATCGTCGGCGTGGTCATCAGCCTGGGCACGCTGGCCTTCTACAAGTATTTCAACTTCCTCTCCGATGCGCTGGCCGGTCTGAGCGGCGCGAAGAAGGCGACGCATCTGTCGCTGCTGGTACCGCTGGGGATCAGCTTTGTCGTCTTCACGCTGGTGTCCTACCTGGTGGACGTCTACCGCGGCAAGATCCCGGCGGAGCGCAACATCCTGAAGTACGCGCTGTTCGTCTCCTTCTTCCCGAAGGTGGTGCAGGGCCCGATCGAAAAGGCCGGCGACATCCTGCCTCAGTTTGACGAAAAGCACAGCTTTGACATCCTGCGCTTCCGCAGGGGCATGCTGATGGTGCTCTACGGCCTGTTCATGAAGATGGTCGTCGCCGATACGGCGAGCGTCGCGGTCGACACGGTCTACAACAGCCTGGCGACCTACGGCATGGGCTCAAGCTACCACGGCGCCGCCACCTTGGCCGCGACGCTGCTCTTCACCTTCCAGATCTACTGCGACTTCGCCGGCTACTCCCTCGTCGCGATCGGCTCCGCCTATGTGATGGGCTTCAACTTCAAGCAGAACTTCCGCCAGCCCTATCTGTCGCTGTCCGTGGCCGAATTCTGGCGCCGCTGGCACATTTCGCTCAACCGCTGGCTGATCGATTATCTCTACATCCCCCTGGGCGGCAGCCGCTGCAAGAAGTCGCGCAAATACTACAACACGATGGTCACCTTCGGCCTGAGCGGCCTTTGGCACGGCGCCGACTGGGGCTATATCGTCTGGGGTCTGCTCAACGGTCTGTACATCGTGATCGAGTCCGAACTGAAGCTCCTGAAAGAAAAGATCCGGAGCCTCGGCAAGAAGGAAGAGGCGCATCACGACGATCCCCGCTGGACCGTGGCGGAGCCTACGCCTTCCGTGATCGGACCTGCGATCAGCAGCTTTTTCCACCGGGCGATCACCTTTATTCTGATCATGTTCTCCTGGATCTTCTTCCGCGCGCAGAAGCTTTCCGTGGCGATGGTGGCGCTCCGCAAGATCTTCACCGACCTCCAGCTGAAGGGCTTTATCACCTGGGCCGGCAGCAAGCTCGCGGGCGGCGTCGGATCCACGCTCCTCGGGCTGGACGTCGTTTACCGGCTTCCCATCCTGCTGGCCGGCATCCTGGTCATCGTGATCGTGGACCGTCTGGCGGAGAAGCGCGACCTGGCCGGCTCCCTGGCCGAGGGCAGCCGCGTCCTGCGCTGGATCATCGCCTACGCGCTGATCTTCGCCATCATGATCTTCGGTGTTTACGGCTACGGCTACAGCGCCGGCGCCTTCATCTATGCCGGATTCTAAAGGAGGAGATTTGACATGAAAACCAATGTGTTCAAACTCATCATCCGGTCGATCGCGTTCCTGCTGATCTTCTGCCTGCTGCTGACGCTGGCCACCCTTGTCTTCCTGCCCAAGCGCAATTGCGAGGACTCGGAGTCCGCCCAGGTCGCCGGCTTCTATAAAGAACCGGACAACACGCTGGACGTGCTGTTCCTGGGCTCCTGCAACATGTACAGCTCCGTCAGCCCCGTGCTGATCTACGAGCAGTACGGCATCACGGGCTACGCCATGTGCTGCCCGGACGAGGAGATGTCCACCTCCTACTACTATCTGCGCGAGGCGCTCAAGCACCAGGACCTCAAGATGGTCGTGGTGGAATCCCTCTTCCTGACGGAGACCAACACCAGCCGCCGCGAGCATTTCAACCGCTACGCGCTCGACTACATCCCGCTTTCGCTCAACAAGATCGCCCTGGCCTGGAACATCTCCGTGCGCGAGTCCGCGTTCATGAAGAAGTATGACGCCACCGCGCCGGATCAGCTGCTGACCTTCGCGGGCTATCTGTTCCCGCTGCTGCGCTTCCACTCCAGAAACGACCTGAGTACGGAGGACCTGACCGATCTCTTCATCAGCGGCCAGTACAACTTCTACAAGGGCGGCTTCCCGCAGTACAACTACACGAGCAACGACGGCCTGTTCTGGGACAAGATCTTCAACGGCAGCAGGATCAACGACATGGCCGCGCAGTACGTGCCGATGATCAAGGAGCTCTGCGACGAAAAGGGTATCCCGATGATCATCATCAAGAGCCCGAACTACTCCCGCTGGGGCTACGACGACAAGCAGACCAAGATCGTGCGCGACTTCGCGGAGAGCCTCGGCGTGCCCTTTGTCGACTTCCACCTCCCGGAGAACAACAACTTCCGGGAATGGGACTACGGCTATCAGACCGGCCGTCTGAACGTCTTCGGCGTGAAGAAGTTCAGCGAGACCCTCGGCCGCATCCTGAGCGAGGACTACGGCCTGCAGCCCACGGCGCTGTCCGAGAAGGACAAGGCCGCCTGGGACGCCTGCGTGGAGAAATACTATCAGGTCGCCGAGGAGAAGGGCTGCAGCATCACCGACGGCCGCATCGCCCAGATCTGCAACCGGGACGGCGCGATCCGCGTCCGCTGGAACGCCTGCGACGACTGCAGCACCTACAGCATCTACCGCTGCAAGGGCAAGGACGGCACCTACAAGAAGCTGACTGACAAGGCCGAGGGCGATTATTACCTCGATGAGGACGTGGTCAACGGCCAGGGCTATTCGTACTACGTGGTTCCGAACGAGGGCGCGCTGGCCGGACAGAAATCCCAGACGGCCTACTACGTCTATGTCGATATGCCGAAGGATTTCCAGGTCGAAAACAGGAACGGCAAGATGCGCCTGAGCTGGGAGAAGGTCGAGGGCGTGAAGTATTACCGCATCCAGCGCCGCAGACCGAACGATTTCAACTTCGACACCTACACCAACAAGGCCACCGGCTCCTACTATGTGAACGACAGCAATATCAAGCAGGGGACGGTCTACTACTACCGCATCGCCGCCAAGTACGAGGAGGACGGCGTGACCTACTACAGCATGACCAGCGTCGTGCGCGGTATGCCGCAGAAAACGCCCGTGATCTCCAGCGTCTCCTCTTCGGACAGCAAGGCGGTCATCAACTGGACCGCGCTGGAAAACCAGGACGAGATCCAGATCTTCCGCCGCAGCGAGAACGAGGACAGCTTCAAGCTGATCGCCACCGTCAAGGGCGACAAGACCCGCTACACCGACAAGAAGGTGGAGGTCGGCGTGCAGTACTTCTACAAGATCGTGTCGCTCCGGAGCGCCTACGGCTATGACGGCGTGAGCGACGAGTCGAACACCGTCGGCGTCAAGGTCGTCAAGTAAACGCAAAAGCCTATAAAAACGCCCTCCCGGCCGGGAGGGCGTTTTCAGATTAAAGACAAACCTTTGAAGCGAGAGAGCTTTCTTTATCCCATGATCAGGCACCAGAGGACCGGCACCAGCAGCGCGGGCAGATAGTTGAGCGTGTGGAAGTCCTTGACCTTCATGATCGACAGGCCGGACATCGCGATCAGAAAGCCGCCGACGACCGACAGCTCCGTCATCATCGTGTCGGTGATGAAGCCGCCGACCAGCTTCGTCAGCAGCCAGATCGAGCCCTGCCACAGGAACAGCACCGCGGCGCAGAGGGCGATCCCCGGCCCGTAGGCCGAGGCCAGCACCATCGAGGTCACGAAATCCAGCGAGGCGTTGGTGAAAAGAAAGGTGTGGTCGCTGTACAGCGCGCTCTGCACCGGCCCGAGGATCGACAGCGTCCCGATGCAGAAGATCAGGCAGCCGGTGATGATGCCCTGGCCGAGCTTCCCGCCGTCGTTTTTGCGCTCGGTCAGAGCGCTGACGCGGCGGTCGAGCTGCAGCAGCGTCCCGATCACGCAGCCGACGGCGAGGCTGACGATGAAGAGCACCGGGTAGACGCTCTTCGGCATGTTCTGCACGACGGCGTTGATGCCCAGCCCGAAGGCCGCGAGGCCCATCACGCTCATCAGCCCCTCGCTGATCTTCTCGTTCATCACCCTGCGGAACAGCCCGCCGATCAGGCTGCCCGCGACGATCGCGCCGACGTTGACAAAGGTTCCGACCAACTCTCTCACTTCCCGGTTCCGGATTTGCTGCTATTGTACCCGCCGCGCCCCGCGCCGTCAAGAGAATTTGCGCCGCGCTCTTGCGCGGAGGGCTGCCGGGGGCGTATACTGGGAGCGAAAAACGCGGGCCGATCCGCCCGGGGGAGGGAACAGCCGTGATCAGGGACCTCGACGCGCCGGTGAAGTATCTCGATTTCGCCCTGGAGCTGATGGACGATCCCTGCTTTTCCGAGCCGATGCTGTCGACCGGGGAGCAGATGGAGCAGCATCTGCGGCGCGCCGCCGGGAGCCCGGACAAGCGCGCGCTGGGCGTATTTCGGGACGACGGCGCGATGAGCGGGCTCTTTGTCTTCCTGGTGCTCCCTGAGGAGCGCTATCTGGAGATGCTCGTCGGCCTCTCGCGGGAGGAAGAAGCCTGGGAGGAACTCGCCGCCCTGCTGCGGGAGAGCTATCCGGGCTGGCAGGCGGATTTCGTGTTCAATCCGAAAAATCCGCTGGTCACGGCGCTGCTGGAGCGCCGCGGCGCGGCGTTTTTCACCGAGCAGCAGAAGATGGTCTTCGCCGGGCCCGCGCCCGCCGTGGACACGGCCGGGATCGTGCCGCTGAGCGGAGCTTACCGGGAGCAGTACCTCGCCATGCACACGACGGACGTCTACTGGACGGGCGAAAGGGTCGCGGCGGCGCCGGAGCTCTTCCGGGTCTTCCTGGCCGTGGAGGAAGGCGCCGTCGTCGGCTATCTCGACCTGACGCTCGGCCATAGGGAAAACGAGCCCGTCGACCTGCTGGTCAAAAAAGAGGCAAGGCGGAGGGGCTGGGGCCGGAAGCTGCTGGCCGCGGCGATTGATTTCAACCGCCCGGCGGGCATGATGCTGCTGGTCGACACGGACAACGAGCCTGCCCTGCGCCTGTATGAATCGATGGGCTTCGTCCGCGCCGAGAGGCAGAACAGCCGCACCGCGACCTGGATGATCGACCCGGATGATTGATGACGGAGAGGAGAACGAAGCATGAAGCTGATCGAACCGACGATCGCCTACGACAGGCAGATCCAGGCCTACCGCCGCGAATTCCTCGAAGCCGGCGGCTCGATGGACGGCTGCGGCTCGCTGCGGCGCTTCGAGCGCACGCAGGACTGGCTCGACCAGGTGGAGGCCTTCAAAAACATCGAGACCACGCCGATCGACCGCGTCCCGGCCTCGCAGTACATCTTCGTGCGCGAGGACGACGAGAAGATCGTCGGCGTCATCCAGATCCGGCACCGCTTCAACGAGTATCTGGAGAAATACGCCGGGCACATCGGCTATTCGGTAGCCCCGAGCGAGCGGCGCAGGGGCTACGCGACGCAGATGCTGGCCCTGGCGCTGCCGAAGTGCCGGGAGCTCGGCATCGACCGGGTGCTCGTCTCCTGCATCCGGGGCAACGAGGGCAGCCGCCGGACGATCCTGCGCAACGGCGGCGTCTACGAGTCCACCGTCCACGAGCCGGAGCGCGACATCTGGCTCGAGCGCTACTGGATCGACCTGTCGGGGCGGGACTGAATCGGAGGGAAACACATGGACAGAGAACAGATCACGGCGCTTTTTGACAAATACGTCCGCAAGCTGCGCCTCACGCCCGCCTGGGACCTGAAGCTCGAGCTGGTCGAGGATCCCGCCTGGCCGAAGACCGGCGATTTCAAGATCGACTGCGACGACCGGAAGGCGATCCTGCTGCTGAATATCGCCAATCCGAAGCAGGAGAACCTCGAGGAGGTCATCGTTCACGAGCTGATGCACATCAAGCTCTACCCGCTCGACCAGGTGACCGAGTCGCTGATCCTCAGCAGCTTTGCCGAGGGCACGCCCGCGCAGGATTTCGCCTACCGGCAGTTTTTCAACGCGCTGGAGCAGACTGTGGAGGAGCTGGCCAAGTGCTTCCTGTTGGAATTCGGCGAGAACCGGGACCTTTCTTTCGGCCGCTGCCGCGGCATGAAGTCTTTTGATGAGCTCTACGAGGGCCTGAAAAATATCGAATAAAGAAAGACCGCCCTTCGCCGACAAGGCGAAGGGCGGTCTATTGTCTTTTTTCAGCCGAAGAAATACATCAGGTTCCGGCAGTCCGGCGCGGCCTCGTCGATATAACCGGTGTCGGTAAAGCCGAGCTTTTCGTAGACGCGCAGCGCAGCCGCGTCGTCCCGGTGGACGCAGACCTCGACGCAGGGGTATTTCCGCTCCTTTTCGAGCGCCGCGAGGATCAGCCGCAGTGCCTCCGTGCCGCAGCCCCGGCCCTGGAAGCGCCGGTCGATCATGAACTGCTGCAGGTCGTAGCAGGCGGGCTCCTCGTCCAGATCTTTGACCAGCGCGAGCCCGGCGGGCAGGCCATCCGCCTCGACGCCGAAGACCCGGGCGCGGCAGGCGCGGTAAACGTAGCCGCGCGCGAGGATGCCGAGGGCCGTGTCAAGAAAGCGCCGCTGCCCGTCCGCGACGCGCAGCGCGGCGAACTCCGTCCAGTTGTTTTCGTTCACTTCGATCAGCCTGACCATGCGTCCTTCCTCCGTTTCCTTACACCACAGCATAGCACAGATCGCCGCGCAAAGCAATGACCGCGCCCGCTTTCGCGGGAAGGAGGGCTTGCCAAATCCCGCGCCATCCGATAAAATAAAATGGCTGAAACAAAAAACCTGCGCGGCTGCGGAAAGGAGCCTCCCCATGATCACAGACAGCTTTGACAATGCCTCCCCGGCGATCATCAGCCCAAAAGCGAAGGAGAACCGGCCGAAGGCGGACGTCTGCATCATCACCTTCTCTTATGAGATCGAGAACTACGCGGTCGAAAACTACGCGGACGGCCGGATCGCCACGCTGGTCTGCGCGACCGGGAAAACGCCGGTCTACGAGATCCGGCGCAGCGGCAAGCGCATCGCCTTCTACAAGACCTACGTCGGCGCGCCGATCACCGTCGGTCTCGCGGAGGACGCGGCGGCCGACCTTGACTGCCGGAAGTTTCTCCTCTTCGGCGGCGCGGGCTGCCTGAACAAGGAGATCGCCCACGGCCGGGTCATGATCCCCACGGCCGCGTACCGGGACGAGGGGACCTCCTACCACTACGCCCCGGCGGCGGACTATATCGAGGTTCCCAACGCCCCGGTCGTCGCGGACTTCATGAAGCAAAACGGCATCCCCTTTGTCCTCGGCAGGACCTGGACGACGGACGCCTTCTACCGCGAGACGCGCAGCAACTTCGAGAAGAGGAAGGCCGAGGGCTGCATCTCGGTGGAGATGGAGTGCGCCGGGCTGCAGGCCATGTGCGATTTCCGCGGCCTGGAGCTCTACGCCTTTTTCACCAGCGGCGACCTGCTGGACGCGCCGGAATGGGATCAGCGCCACAAGAAGGGCGAGAAGGCCGGCACGCAGCACGACGTCGGCCACTTTGAGATCGCCCTGGCCCTGGCCGAATATCTGGCGGAGCGGGACTGAGCCTTGACGAAGGCGGCGCTTTTTGGTAAAACAGGATCGCTCCCCGGCGGAGACGGAGAGCGAGCACGGCAAGGGAGGCTAAGAAATGCTCAGTGAGGTCATCGTCGGCAACGTCTGCAGCCTGTGCGCGATGGTCACGGACTCGATCAGCGGCACGCGCAAAAAACGCAGTCAGATCCTCGGCGTCCAGATGATCAGCCAGGTCTTTTACGGCGCGGGCTCCATCATCCTCAAGGGCTACAGCAGCACCGCGCAGAATCTGGTCGCCATCCTCCGCAACTACGCGGCGATGAAAAACGTCAAAAGCAGGGTCGTCGAGTGGATCCTGATCTCTCTGGGCGTGGTGCTGGGCGTGATCTTCAACAACCGCGAGCTGCTCGACCTGCTGCCCGTCGCGGCGAACCTGGAGTATTCCGTCGCGATGTTCCGGTTCAAAAACAACGACCGCGGGCTCAAGATATCCTTCATCGTCAACATGCTGATGTACTCGGTGTTCAGCTTTGCGATCATGAACTACGTCGGCTTCGCGGCCAATATCGTCGTGGCCGTCACGACGCTGGTCTCGCTGATCCGGGGCGGAGCGAAGGAAAAGACCGCCGCGGAGCCCGAAGAGCAGCCGGCGGACGCGGATCGCGAGGACTGAGCGCCCCCGAACCGAAAGGAAAAGACTCAGATCATACAGCAGCCCCCCGCCGCGCAATCGCGGCAGGGGGCTGTTTTTTCCTTTCGTTCCGGCGGCCTTACAGACCGGCCTGCACCAGCTCCTCGCAGAGCGCGGAATAGAAGGCGAAGATCTGGTCGCGCTTTTTGTCCCGCACCATGAAGTCCACGATCTCCGTGTGCGATACCGAATCGTCGATACAGTCCCCGCGGTAGCGGCCGAAAATGGCGGAATCCTGCGGCACCATGCCGTCCGTGACCCGGCCCTTTTCGATGAAGCGGGAGAAGAGCAGCGGGATGGCGTCGACGAAGTTTGCCCGTCCCTTCTGCACCGAGGCGGAAAAGCTCTGGCACAGGACGCCGTCGGCGACGTTCATCATCTCCTCCTCCAGATTCTCGGCGCGCCTGAGCTCCTCGCAGGCGGCGAAGCTGTCCGGCTGTTTGTCGCCGAGAATGCGGAAGGCGAGGTTGACCCAGAAGGCGACGTATTTGACCGCGAACTTCGGGAAGCGCATGATGAAGGAGGCGATCGGCGTGCCGCGGTGGGGCGTGCACAGCGTGGTGAGCGAGGCGACCTTCGGCGCCATGCCAAGCTCGCGGATCATGTGCTTGGCGTCCAGGCCGCCCTTGGAATGGGCGATGATGTTCACCTTTTCGGCCCCGGTCTCGCGGAGGATGGCCTCGATCTCGTCCCGGAGCTGCACGGCGTTGGTCTTCACCGAGCCGAAGCCGTCCACGCGGCTCTTGTAGACCGTGTAGCCCTGGATGCGCAGGATGCGGTCGATCCGGCCCCAGGACTTCATGAAAAAGGTGTCCTTCATGGCGAGCCCGTGCACGAGCACGATGGGATAGCGGGTCTTCACGGCGGCCTCCTCCTTTCGGCTTTGTCGGCTGGCGGCAGTCCGCCGCCGGGATCAGTATAGCACAGCCCCGGGCGGCTTTTCAAGGCCGACCCGCCGGGCAGATGCGCCGGGATAAACGGGCCCGCCGGTTATATCGGCTCCGCACCCTGTGTCAGGACTTGCTTTTCGTTTTCTCGCGTGCTATATTGTTCGCGCGTGAAAGAGAGCGTACATAAAACAGTACAATTCGGACTTTGCCGGAGGTCGATATGAAGCAAGACATTCTGTTCAAAAACGAAGGCTTTGTCTTTTCGTACAGAGTGGGCGGGATCCTGATCCGGAACGACCGCCTGCTGCTGCAGAAGCCGAAGAACGACGACTACGCGATTATCGGTGGACATGTGAGCTGTCTGGAAACTAGCGCGGAGACATTGAAACGGGAATTTGAAGAAGAACTGCATGCAAAGATCGAAGTGGATCGGCTGATGGCGATCGGCGAGATCTTCTTCCCCTGGGGAAAGAAACCCTGCCATCAGATATGCCTCTACTACTATGTGCATCTGCCGGATCCCGACATTCCGCTTGAAGGCACATTCCACGGCTATGACGAACTGGACGGCGAGCGTGTGGATTTGGATTATTGCTGGGTGCCTCTGGATGATCTGAAAAAGGGACTAAAGGTTTACCCTTTGGAGCTGATCCCTTTTCTGATTGCGCCGCAGAAAGAAATCGTCCACTTTATCTCTCGGGAGGAACAGAACGATTGAGCTCCCGATGACGACAAAAAGCTCCTGGCTGCGTTGACCGCAGCCAAGGGCTTTTTTCTTTCTGCCGGATCAGCCGAACCAGGAGCCGTTGTACTTCATCTGCGCCTTGTGCATGATGAAAAGACCGATCACGCCTCCGACGATAAAGGGCGTCCAAAAGACAAAGGACTTGACAAACAGCCGCAGAACGCCCGTCAGGCAGAGCCCCGCACCGACGATCAGCTGGCCGACGCCCATCTGCCTGGTATAGGCCGGGATATCTTCCTCTTTTACGTTCTTATAGTGGTATCTGTGCAGAAAGGACACCTTCTGCTTCTTCCAGGTCAGCAGACCCAGGACGGCCAGCACCGCGCCGACCGCGATATAAGAGATAACATCTGTGAACACAATACACACCCCCTGTGCGTTCCATTGTACATGATCTTTTACGCAAAAGCAAGCGCGAACGGATGCTGCAGGACCCGGGCGGCTTTTCGGGGGCGCCGGAGAGCTGCGGCGCGGCGGGGGAAACAGGCCCGCCGCTTTTATCACCCCCGCGCCCTCTGTCAAGACTTGTTTTTCATTTTTTCGCGTGCTATAGTGTTCGCGCATGAAAGGGGGCATACATATGCCGAGACAGTTGCTCGAAGTCGTTGAAGACGGCGACATGGTGGCCGAGGTTTATCAGGAGGAAGACGGAACGCTTTTCTATGACATTTACTACAAGGATGACGAAGAGCGTTCCGACGACAAAGGCGAATGACCGGGACATTCGCATAACAGCAGGGGAGACAGCGCAAAAGCTGTCTCCCCTGTGTCTTCAAGGCAGGTTTTCATTTATATTGCGAAATATTATATTATCCTCGTTTTTCAAACATTAAATGATGAAAGAACGCAATCCTCTGAAAATCAGGATTCTGTGATACTCTCATCTCAATTTCAATCATCTTGTTCTGCCATTCTGTATCATTTTGTATTTCTTGATCTTGATGCAAATCCCAGAAGGTTCTTAAGCCAAAATTCTCGTAACACAAAGTCAGCGCACCAGTTAGTTATTTCACTATCATCATAAAAGTGGATCGTACCGAACAGTTGTGCATTGCTGTTATGTCCGTCAAGGAGATTGTTTGCTTTGTCAAAGTTGTTGAGCAGTACTACCATCTCCTGTTCAAACCTTTAATCCGTATATCGTCCAGCTCTTCCGCTGTCAGGCAGCCCGATTGATACAAACGAAGATATTCTTTTGAAACATCTGAATCGAAAATCAATACATCATCGGAGTTAATGGAAACATTTACTCCTTTTCGGTAAAGCAGAGCTATCGGATGGTGAGCCATATCGGGAACACGACCTAACAGAACATTACTCGATGGGGTGATGTTTAGTCTAATGTCATTTTCTACAAGAAAACCAATCATATCTTCATCTTGAACAGCGGAGATACCGTGCTGCACTTCATTGAGATGCAATGCTTTAACTGCCTTAACAATATCCTGCGAAGAACCCCATTCACCGACGTGTGCCTTCAAAGCCAACCCGTTCTCAGCAGCTTTTTCATATATCGGGATGAAGTTTTCGATCGGCTGCGCCAACTCATCACCGTACAGATCAATAGAATAAAATTCCTTATGTCCCCAAAAGTGTTTCAGGCAATTCTCCAGATAATCGACGGGACAATGCCGGGACAAACCAATTTGCAAACGTAATTCTATTTCGGGAGCAATCTTGTTATTCGCTTCTTGAAAAGCATAGATAAGTTCTCCGATATCATTATGAAAAAACTCACCCAGCCCCCATACATCCTCGCCGATTTCCAAAACGGTAACGCCGTCCGTTTTTGCCTGGACAAAGGTCGCTTCAATCAGCAGCTTGCGCCCCTCTGTACTGCTGAAGCGCTTTCCGATATACTCAGCGCTCCAAGCGTCCATCTCATTCATAGATGATAACGGCTTGGAAATCGGGTTGATTACATACCCGGTTTTATCAAAAATGTATTCTCTTTTGCCACCAAGCACGAAATGGTTATGAAAATCCGCTTTTGGAAATCTTCGAATCGCACCTAAATCTCCGCTTTTAAGCGCTTCTGAAAAAGTTATCATAATATACCGCTTTCCTCTGTTTATCAGTTTAATTCTATCACGAATCCGAAAAAATAGCAAAAGAAAACGCCGCCAAGCAGGAGATCATCCCACTTGGCGGCTGTTGATTATAATTCTATATTAGACTTTTATTCCCACTCGCCAACCAAATCCCCACTTTAACTGTTTTTGTTTAGGAGATTTGTCTCGACGTGACTCCGTGTGACTCCCATTATCCTCAACCCATGGGGTCTTCGGACTTTTGCTATCAAAAAGCTATCAAAGCTGCTATCACCGGTCCGATTTGTTGGGGTAGTCCACAGTGGCTTGGACGGCTAACGGACTTGTTTGGCAGTTTGGTACCGGCCTATTGATGTGGTCACTATAGCACATAGCCAACCGGTTTTCAATGTTTCCATTATAAAATCATGGCGGAAAAGAGCCCGCCGCTCCGATGAAGAAACGGCGGGGAAAAGTTGAACTATACGGTCATCGGAGCTAAATACCAAACATAGCCCAGAAGTCCTCGTTATCATGGGCGTCCTCGAAATAGTTGTGCTCATCATTTGTTTGCTTATCTATACAGAATCGCGGGCTGCATGGTTTCGTGCAGCCCGCGATCCGCTAAGGGGAGAAAAAGGAGTGAGGAGAAGAGAAAAGCTTGCGCTTATCACAACACTTTGACTTTGCCCTGTTTTATCGGAGAAAGTACTCCAGCTGCTTGTGGTTGGCAATTAGACCTTTTCCTTCGGGAGCGACGTATTCCAGCGCACAGACGCCGGCGAAGCCGTCCTGCTCCAGGCGCTCCATCAGCTCCCTGACCGGGATGAGCCCCTCGCCCCAGGGAACGCAGCGGAGATAGCGGCCGTTCACGCAGCGATCCGCGTTCGGGGTGTCGGTAAACAGCGCGTCCTTGAGGTGGACGTGGTAGATGTGTTCCTTCAACGCCTCATAAAAGGCAAGGGGATCCTCGCCGCGGGGGAGCATATTGGCGGTATCGAACACCAGCCCCAGACCCGGGACGGCTTCCAGCACACGGCGGCAGTCCTCGATGGAGCAGAGCGGGATGTCACAGCTGGGCGTATCCTCGACGCAGACCGTTACGCCGAAGCTGCGCGCTTCCGCCACCGCCTCGTTGAGGAAGCGGATCACGCGCGCTTTTCGCGCCGCTCTCTTTTCCGCGTCCGCGGGCATCCTTTCGTTCTGGGGCATCGGAATCAGCATCAGCTTGCCGCAGCCGAATTCCTGGGCGGTATGCAGATGCTTTTTGATGAGAGCGCGGATTACGCCCGCGGGGAGCGTCCCCATGGACACGGTGGCGATCAGGCAGTTCAGGGAAATGCCCCGGTCCTTCATCGCTGCTTTGAGCCTTGCCTTGCCGTACAGCGCGATCTCGGCCTCCATCAGATCCAGGCCGCAGAGCCCGTGACCGCGCGCCATTTCGCAGAGCTCCTCCACCCGCAGAGAGCGCCGAAGCACTTCTCCGATCAGAGGGAAAGTCAGCATCGACAGCGGAAGCTTGCCGTCATAAACCGGATGCTGCGGAGCTTCGGCGGCGCGGATATGCGCGGCGCCGGAGAGGATCTCCGCCATCAGATCGCTCTCGCTGCTGTCCTGGTCGATGATGAAACCCGCCGGGAACAATGAGAGCTCCTGCGCTTTTTCCATAATAGCCGACAGGGGGAGACGGCCTTCCCCTACAGCGCAGAAATGAGGCTTCCCGGCGGCTTCGGAGGGCCACATATCCTTGAAATGCAGCACGCGCAGCCGATCGCGGTAGCGCTCCATCGCGGCCGGGCAGTCAAGGCCCGCATAGGCGGCCCAGCCCAGATCCAACTCCAGCTCCAGCTCCGGCACGTTTTGCAGCAGGAAATCGAGGACGCTTTGCCCGTCGGTTTCCCGCAGATCCATGTCGTGGTTGTGCAGCAGAAGATGAACGCCCTGATCCCGGAAGGCCCGGACCGCGCGCCGCAGCAGGGGAAGCTGCTTTGCCGCCTGAGGGATGCGGTCGGTCATGACGGACAGCACGTAGTATTGCAGGGCGTTTTCCTTCGCAAAGGAGAGGGCGGCTTCGATCCCGTCCTCCGCAAGGCCGCCGAACAGATGGGCGCCTTCTATCCGAAAACCGTCCGCGCGCAGCTGCTCGATCTTTTCCTTCGCTTCCGCAGGCGCCCAGACGCCGCCGAGGCGGTCCGAAAGCTTCATGCCGAGCCCGATCAGAGAGCCCACGCCGGGCTTTTTTCCCGGAAAGAAGACGCATGGCTCCGCCGCGGTGACACCGTTTTCCTTCAGGATCCGGAAGGTCTGCCGGAATCCGGCCTTGAGGAGGCGGCCCATACCGTAAGTGTTTACGCCGAGGATCATATTTTTATCCCTCCATACGCCCTGAAGCTGTTATCCCTTTGCAGCTGCCGGCGCGGTCCGAGGGCTCTCGGATTAGCGCGGCAAGCTTTGCGTTCACGCCAGATCGAAGGACAGAAAATCAAAGGTGCCGCCCTTGCCCTCCACGGAGAAATACAGGGCCTCCTTCTCGCTAAGCCCGGCGGGCATGTGGCCGGTGAAGCTCTTGCCGGTCGTGCAGGTCTCCACCGGGATGCGCAGGATCGGCTCGCCGTGCTCCTGGGTGCGCACCGTGACGAAGCAGCCGTCCCCGTAGCCCTGGAGCTTCACGGTGATGGACTTGGTTTCCCGCAGGTCGAAGTACTTGAAGCCCACCGTGCAGTCGGTGCAGAAGTTGGACACGTACTGGTCGGGGCCTTCCTCGCGGTCCTTGCCCTTCTGGGTCAAGAAGGGATCGAGCTTCCTGGGATACTTGAGCATGGACAGGAAGCGCGTGCCGTTTTTGCCGTAGACATTGCAGGCAATGTAGGACGGGTAATGACCCTTGCCGGCGAGCGGCGCACCGTTGAGCCCGCAGGAGGTCATCTCCGCCTGATAAAATTTGCCGTCCTCAAAACGAATCTCTTCCGCGCAGGCCTGACGGGAGCTCTGCTTGCGGTTGGAGTGGCGGTGATAGAAGATGTAGTGTTTCCCGCCGATCTCGATGAGGCTGCCGTGGGTGTTGCCGGTGCACATGCGCGCGTGCTTCACGTCCGGCACGCCGGGGAGCCCGATATCGCCGCAGGAGACGAGAATGCCGCCGTATTCGAAGCCATGATCGGGGAAATCGGAGACGGCGTAGCAGAGATTGTGGCTGTTGAGGGAGCTGTAGATGAAATAGTATTTGCCGTTGAATTTGCGCATGGAGCTGGCCTCGCCGAAGGGCTGCGCCTCGAAGGGCGTGCCCTTGGCCTCTTCGCCGGTCAGCACGCCGATATACTTCAGCTCGTCCCCGGAAATGACGGTCAGCATGTCCTTCGTGTCGATCTCGAAGACCATCGGCCCCTTTTTCGTCGGCTGGGAGCCGTCGAGCAGGATCGGATTGCCGCCGAAGGCGAAGCCGGTGTAGAGGTAAAGCCGGCCGTCGTCGTCCTTCAGGCAGCCGGGGTCGAACTGGAAGGGCTCGTTTCGTTTGCCGATGGGCGTGCCGTCCTGATACTTAACATAGCCGTAAAACTCATACTTTCCGGCGGGCTCGTCGCAGACGGCCACGGAGATCATTTTGGTGCCGCCCATGAAGTAATAGAGGTAATAGCGCCCGTCGTCGCCCACCACCATGTCCGGTGCGGCCAGACCGTTGGTCACGCGCAGCTTCGGCGCGGCGGGATCCTGCTCGCGCCGGGAAATGACGCCGTGGTAAGTCCAGTTGCCCAGATCGTCCACCGGCGCCGACCAGCAGACGTAGTCGCCCAGGCAGAAGTTGATGCCGTTGAAGAGATCGTGCGAGCCGTAGATATAGACCCGGCCGTCCACGATATGGGGCTCGGCGTCGGGCACGTATTCCCAGCTCGGCAGATAGGGGTTGAAGGCCTGCTTCGTTTTCATACGCGTTTCCTCCGATCTTATTTTGTATCTTGATTCAGCAAGTGCTTTTCGATGATGTAGGCCGGGGTGCAGCTCCAGGCGTGGCAGAAGCTGTTGACGATGAGGCCGCCGTAGGGTGAGCTGCCGGGCTTCTCCGGCTCCCAGCACTCCCAGAAGGTGTCGGCACCGGCGTCCAGCATGCCGCCCCAATAGTCCTTCAGATGCTGTTCGGCTTCGGTACGCAGTCCCACTTTCAGGAGCGCCATGGCGAAATAATGGTGCATATAGGGCGTCGTCATGTGCGGGCTTCCGCGCAGAGACAGGGCGCGCCGCATGGCCTGCCGGGCCTGCTCCGGCGTTCCGGCGTCGGCCAGTACCAACCAGACCTGGGAGGCCGCGGAGATCTGCCCGTTGGAGACAAAGCACTGCTCGTCCTCATTCCAGAAGCGGCGCAGCAAGGCCGCGCGCAGGGCTGCCGACTGCCGCCGCAGCTCTTCAAGGCGGGCGGCGTCACCCTTCCGCTCGGCCAGGCGCTGCGCGTAGCGCAGGGCGTAGAGCAGCACCGCCCCGGCGCAGGCCGTGCGGTCCAGCGTGTCGCTCCAGTCGATGAAGCAGTCCTTCACCGCCGCGGCGTTTACCAGGCCGTCCTCCTGCTGCCGGAGGCCGTAGTCGATCTGCTCCATGGCAATCGGATACAGGTCGTCCAGCGCCTCGGCGTCGTTGGTTCCTTCCAGATACTCCTCCAGCGCGGCCGGGAACAGAAGCGCGTAGTCGAAAAGGAAGGTGTCGTCCCCTTCCGGCCTCGCCCCGGCAAAGACATTGGCGCTGACCCGACCGTCCGGAAAGCGGCTGCCGCCGAAGAGGTAAAGGCAGCGCTTGACCAGATCGAAATGGCGGAAGGACACGGCGTTGGTCAGCGCCTGCAGGCGCAGGTCGCCCAGCCACAGCCGCCGGTCGCGCTTCGGCCCGTCCTCGAAGACCTCCTGCATGCAGTCGGCCAGGGTTTTCAGACTGACAGTATGGATGCGGTCGAGCTTTTCGTCTCCGCTGCGCAGCGGTTTCATTCGCGTCCGGTCGGCGGATGTTTCCGTCCGGCATACGGCTTTCTCGACGATCAGCCTGTATTTCGGCGAGGTGTCCAGCACCGTGATTCGCAGATAGCGGAAGGCGTAGCGCCGAGGGAGCGTCAGGATCCCCGGCAGCTCGTCAACATGGACGGTCTCCTCCTGGATCCAGCTCCGGGACAGCCAGCCGTTGAAGGCGGCCGGATCTTCGTCCAGCTCGCGGAGCGTCTCGGCGAAAAAGAGCTTTACGGTTGCGGGCGCGTCCGGGTGACTGCCGGCCGTGCCCAGCGTCAGCGTCACGCGGCCGACCAGGTGCTCGCCGAAGTCGAGCAGCAGCTCGGCGCCTTTTCCGAGCGGCGCATCGTTGAAGGGGAGCGGCAGACGTTCCTCGTGCCGCAGCGCTGGACGGAGCGCTTCGGCGCGCGCAAGCAGGCGTGCGTCGATCAGGGGATGAAAGTCTTCAATAATGGAAATCAGTGCCATGATCTTCTCCTTATATCTTTACAAATTAACTATAACCGAAAAAGTCGACCGCGTCGACATCTGTTTGCGCTCGATTTCGGGCATTTTACGGCATAGAGGTTTTTTTCTTCGCTGAGCTATGGTAAGTTTATGTGGGAGAATCTATCGCTCGACAAATGACAGGAGGCGCCTATGAAACGGATCGATTTCAACCGCGGATGGACCTGCCGGCCCCTGAGCCGGGAGGGTGAGACCCTGCCCGTCACGTTGCCGCACGACGCCATGCGCACCGAGGCACGCGTTCCCACCAGCCTCGGCGAGGGTAATATCGGATACTTCGAGGGCGGAGACTACGAGTACCACAAGATGTTTACGCTGCCGGAGGAGCTGAAGGACAAGCAGCTCACGCTGGAATTCGAGGGCGTCTATCATAACGCCGAGGTCTGGCTCAACGGGGAGAAGGCGGCCTTCCGCCCCTACGGCTACACGAACTTCTATGTCGAGCTGAAGCCCTGGCTGAAGGACGGCGAAAACGAGCTGATCGTGATCGCCCGCAATGCCGATCAGCCCAACTCCCGCTGGTATTCCGGCACCGGGATCTACCGTCCCGTCTGGCTCTGGGCGGGCGGTGAGAAGCACATCAAGCTCAACGGCCTGCGCGTGACAACCCTCGGCATCGAGCCGCCGCGCGTGCGCGTCGAGGTCGGGACCTCTGCGCCCGGCGAGGTCGAGGTCGAAGTCCTGGACGGAGACACCGTCCTTTCCTCCGCAAAAGGAATCCCCCCCTTCGAGCTGACTCTGCCGGGAGCCGAGCTCTGGAGTCCGGAGCACCCGAAGCTCTACACGCTCCGCGCCCGCTTTGAAAACGACACGGCGGAGGAGCGCTTTGGCATTCGGAGCTTAAGCTGGGACGCGGAAAAGGGCATCACCGTCAACGGAAAGCGCACGGTGCTGCGCGGCGCCTGCATCCACCACGACAACGGCCTGCTGGGCGCCTGCAGCTATCCCGAGGTCGAGCGGCGGCGCGTGCGCATCCTGCAGGAGGCGGGCTACAACGCCGTCCGCTCGGCGCACAACCCCTGCTCCAAGTACCTGCTGGACGCCTGCGACGAGCTCGGCATGCTGATGATGGACGAGTACGTGGATTGCTGGTACATGCACAAGACCCGCTACGATTACGCTTCCTCCGTGCTGGAATGGTGGCGGCAGGATCTAAAGGACATGGTGGACAAGGATTACAACCACCCCTGCGTCGTGATGTACTCCACCGGCAACGAGGTTGCCGAGAGCGCCCAGGAAAAGGGCATTCTGCTCCAGCGGGACTTTACGGCCTATCTGCACGAGCTGGACGGCACCCGCCCTGTCACCTGCGGCATCAACATCTTCTTCAACTTCCTCAGCTCCATGGGCATGGGCGTCTACAGCGACGAAAAGGCCGAACAGAACTCCAAAGCCGCCGCCCGGGCCGCCGCGGACGCTTCCGCTAAAAAGCCGAAGAAAAAGGCCGTCGGCTCAGAGTTTTTCAACACGATCGCCGCGAAGATCGGCACCGATTTTATGAAATTCGGCGCGACGCTGCCGCCCTGCGACTGGAAAACGCGGGACGTCTTCGCCGCGATGGATATCGCGGGCTACAACTACGGCAACTGGCGCTATAAAAAGGATGCGAAAAAGTACCCCGAGCGCCTGATCCTCGGCTCCGAGACTCTGATTGGCGACGCTTACGACTTCTGGGAGACCGCCAAGACCACGCCGCAGCTGGTCGGCGACTTCGTCTGGGCCGCCTGGGACTACATCGGCGAGTGCGGCGACAGCAGCCCGGAATTTGCCGACTACGTCAGCGGCGCGCCGGAGGATCGGGTCCGCGGCGGCACCTGCCGCATCGATATGACCGGCAAGCCGAACGTTGAGGTCGACTTTACCAGAGTAGCTTTCGAGCTGGAAAAGAAGCCGCGCCTCGCGGTGTTCCCGGTCTATGAAAAGGAAACGCCCACCATGACCGGCTGGCAGCTCACCCGCGCGATGCGCTCGTGGAGCTGGCCGGGCTGCGAGGGCGAGACGGCGGAGATCGAGGTCTATGCCCGCGCCGCGCGGGTGCACCTGTACGTCAACGGCGTCCGCGTGGGAGCCGGGAAGCCGAAGAAGGGCATCCTTCGCTTTAAAACTGCCTATCGCCCCGGTGAGCTGCTGGCCATCGCCTTCGACGAAAACGGAAAAGAGCTGGGGCGCGACGCCCTGCTGACGGCGGGCGAGAAGACTGAGCTTCGGCTGGAATGTGAGACGGAAAAGGCGCGCCCAGGCGAGATGGTCTATTTCCGCGTGCGCTACACCGATGAAAGCGGCGAGATCAAGCCCATGGAGAAGCATACCGTCCGTTTTGACGCGCAAAACGGCCGCGTCATGGGCGCGGCGAACGGAAGCTGCAGCTTCCGGGGGAACTTCGCCCAGCGCGAGTCGCCCAGCTACTTCGGCGAACTGCAGACCGTCGTGCAGGCGGGCAAGCCCGGCGTCCTGCGCCTGAGCGCTGACGACGGCGAACGCTTGGTGTTCGCGGAAATCCCGGTTGAGGAATGAGCATGGAACAGACAAGCTATTGGCTGTGGTACCCCGGGGATTTCGAGCGCTACCACGCCTTGAAACAGAATTTTTCCCGGGTGGAACGGGGCTTCGGCTGGCCGGCCTTCTGGAAAAGCGAGGGCTTCCGCCAGCGCGTGGTTTTCCGCCGGGGCTATACGCTGCCGGAGGAGACGCGCTTCACGGTCCGCGCCGTGACGGGTGCGGTGGGCTACGTGCTGCTGGATGAGCAAAAATACCCCATCGGGAAAGAGATCTCCTGCCCGGCGGGGACGCACAGCCTGGCCGTCCACGTCGGCTGCATCGGCTGCGTGCCCTCGATCTACGTGCAGGGAGAGAGCATCCGCTCCGACGGGGGCTGGAAGGTCGAGGATTTCGACGGCGAACCCGTTTTTGCGGCGTATAACCGCTATTTCACGGATCCCGCGCGCGACCCCTCCGAGTGGGCGTATACGGAAAAGGTGTATCTTCCCGTGTCTGTGGAGGCCGTGAACGGCGGAACGCTCTATGAATTTGAAACGGAGCTGACCGCGGCGCTGGAGGTGAAAGGGGAGGGACTGCCCACGGTGTACCTGGGCGAATCCCGCGCCGAGGCGCTGGATACGAAAAACTGCTACTTCTTCTGCAGCCCGGACGCCGAGACCCGCCGCTGCCCGCGGCAGGCGCTGCGCTATGCCTTTCTCCCCTGCTGCGAACCGGGTGCTTACGCCGTGCGGGCGATCCATCAGTACGTGGACATCCCCGTCCGCGCCCGTTTTCGGTCCGACGACGGGGAGCTCAACCGCATTTTCGCGGTGGCGGCCCATACCTTCTCCCTCTGCTCGGGCGCGTTCCTGCTGGACGGGATCAAGCGCGACAAGTGGATCTGGGGCGGCGACGCCTGGCAGAGCCTCTTCGTCAACCGCTATCTGACCGCCGACCGGGAGCTGGAAAAGCGCACGCTCCTCGCGCTCAGCCCCGGCGAGCCGGTCACGACCCACGTCAACACGATCCTGGATTACTCCCTGATCTGGCTGCTCAGCATCGAGACCTATTTTGAGAGTTACGCGGATGAGGAGCTTGTGCGCATGCTCTGGCCGAAGATGAAGAGCCTGACGGCGCTGTGCCTGACCCAGCGGGACGAGTACGGCTTCATCGTCGGCCGCAAAAAGGACTGGGTCTTTATCGACTGGGCGGACTTTGACCGGGACGGGCCGCTCTGCGCCGAGCAGATGCTGCTGGCGGAGGCGCTGCGTGTAATGGCGCGTTTCGCTCCCATGAGCGAGCGCGGCTTTTACGAGGACGCCCGCCGCGCGCTGCTCTCGCAGATCGAGGCCTTCTTCTGGGACGGCGAAAAGGGCGCCTATATCGACTCCTTCCGCTCCGGTAAGCGCCGCGTGACCCGCCACGCCAATATTCTGGCGATCCTCTTTGACGTCGCGGATGACGGGCGAAAAGAGCTGCTGGCAAAAACCGTGATCTTCAACGAGGCCGTTCCCGCAATCACGACGCCCTATTTCCGCTTCTATGAGCTGGAGGCGCTCTGCCGCCTGGGGTATCTGGACGAGGTGTTGGCGCAGATCAAAGCCTACTGGGGCGGGATGCTGCGGCTGGGCGCCGTGACCTTCTGGGAGGAATACGACGGCGCGAAGCCGCTTGAGCAGCAGTATGAGATGTACGGTGATCCCTACGGGAAATCCCTGTGTCACGCCTGGGCGGCAAGCCCCATCTATCTGCTGAGCCGCTGGTTCGTCGGCCTGCGGCCGCAAAGCCCCGGCGGCGCGGAGTATGAGCTCCGACCGCAGACCCGCTTTTTCCGCAGCCTGGACTGCAGCTTCCCGATGGGCGGGAAACTGCTGCACATCCGGCTGGAAAACGGACAGTGGAACGTGGAAGAAACCCCAATCATAGGATATTCATCGCCCTGCGCGGGGCGGTAGGCAGAAATGAATAAAGGAAAGGACGGATCACATGAAGTTTCAGCACTTTAACGACGGCTGGGTTGTCAGACACCTGGGCGAGACGGAGCCGGGGCTTCCGGTTTCGGTGCCGGACGACGCCATGCTCCGGGAGCCCCGCAGCGCGAGCTCCATGGGCGGGCTGAACGTCAGCTGGTTCGAGGGGCGGGATTATGCCTACACCAAGACCTTTACGATCTCCGAAGAAGCGCTTGCGGGCTGCCTGGTTCTGGAATTTGAGGGCGTCTACCGCAAGGCGGAGGTCTGGCTCAACGGGCAGAAGGCCGCCTTCCGGCCCTACGGCTACACCAATTTCTATGTGGACTGCAAGCCCTTCGTCCGGGCCGGAGAGAACACGGTGGAGGTGCGCGCCTTCAACGCCGATCAGCCCAACTCCCGCTGGTATTCCGGCGCGGGCATCTACCGCCCGGTCAAGCTCTGGACGGGACCGGAGAAGCACGTGGAGCTCAACGGCGTGAAGCTCAAGACCCTCTCCCTGGATCCGCCCAGCGTTGAGATCACGGTGAAAACGGCCGGGGAAGGCCCCGTTTCCGTCGAGCTGCTGGACGGGGACAAGGTCCTGGCCGCGGCGGAAGGGGAGGAGCGGAGCTTCACCCTGTCCGTTCCCGGCGCGGAGCCCTGGAGCGTGGACGCGCCGAAGCTCTACCGCTGCCGCGTCCGCTTCGGCGAGGACGAGGCGGAGACGGGCTTCGGCTTCCGGACGCTCTCCTGGGGGAAGGACGGCCTGCTCATAAACGGGAAGCGCGAGATCCTGCGGGGCGCCTGCGTCCACCACGATAACGGGCTGCTGGGCGCGAAATGCGACCCCGACGCGCTGGAGCGCCGCATCCGCATCCTGAAGGAAAACGGCTACAACGCCCTGCGCTCGGCCCACAACCCCTGCTCCAAGACCGCGCTGGAGATCTGCGACCGGCTCGGCATGCTGGTGATGGACGAGTACATCGACCACTGGTACATCCACAAGACCATGTACGACTACGTGGACTTCTTCTTCGACTGGTGGAAGCAGGACATGGCGGACATGGTGGACAAGGACTACAACCACCCCTGCGTGATCCTCTACTCCACCGGCAACGAGGTCGCGGAGACGGCGCAGCCCAAGGGCATTCAGCTGGCGAAGGACATGACCGCCCTGCTGCATGAGCTGGACGGCACCCGGCCCGTCACCTGCGGCGTCAACATCTTCTTCAACTTCCTCAATCATATCGGCTTCGGCCAGTACTCGGACGAGAAGGCCGCCAAAGAGGCCGAGCGGGCCGCCAAGGCCAAGGCCGCGGGCAAGCAGGCCAAGGAGAGCAGCACCGGCTCCAAGTTCTTCAACGACATGGCCGGACTCCTGGGCGCGGACTTCATGAAATTCGGCGCCACGCTGCACATGAGCGACGTGACAACGCGGGAGTCCTTCGCCAACATGGACGTAGCCGGCTACAACTACGGCGAGAAGCGCTACAAAAAGGATCTGAAGCATTACCCCGACCGGCTCATTCTGGGCTCGGAGACCTTCTGCTTCGACGCCTATAAATTCTGGGAGCTGGCGCGGGACAACCCGCGGCTGATCGGCGACTTCGTATGGGCGGGCATCGACTATCTGGGCGAGGTGATGATCGGCTCTTGGGAGTACGCCGACTACGCCAAAAACTTCAACGCCGGCCTGGGCTGGATGAGCGCGGGCAGCGGCCGCGTCGACCTGACGGGCAAGCCCCTGGGCGAGGCGCTGTACACCAAGGTTGCCTTTGAACGGGAAAAGGGCCCCTATATCGCCGTGCGGCCCATCTGCCACGAGGGCAAGCACAGCCCCTCCGCCTGGAAGATGACCAATGCCATGCCCTCCTGGAGCTGGCGGGGCTTCGAGGGGAAGAAGGCCACCGTGGAGGTCTACGCGAGGGCGGCTTCCGTCGAGCTGCTGCTCAACGGGAAGTCCCTGGGCAAAAAGACGCCCCGCGGGGACTGCCGCGTACTCTTCAAGGTCCCCTATGAAAACGGCACGCTGGAGGCGGTGTCCTATGACGCCGCCGGCAAAGAGCTGGGGCGGGACCGGCTGGTCACGGCGGAGAAGTCCACCGAGCTGCGCATCGAGGCGGAGGATCCGCAGGTGCTGCCCGGGCGCCTGGCCTTCCTGCGCCTGCGCTATACCGACGAAAACGGCACGACCAAGCCCTGCGAACGGGGGATGCTGCAAGCCTCCGTCGAGGGCGGCACACTGGAGGCCTTTGGCTCCGCCTGCCCCTTCTACGAGCAGAGTTACCTCGACGATACGAGTGACACCTATTACGGCGAGGCGCTGCTGATCGTCCGCGCCGGCGAGAGCGGCGAGATCACGGCGTCCGTGACGGACGGCATCCGCACGGCCAAAACGTCTGTGACGATCGGCTGAAAAGAAACTGAGCTTGGGAATAAGCATCATGGGGAAACGATCAGAACAGATTCGCGGCGTCAATCTGGGCAACTGGCTCGTTCTCGAAAAATGGATGAAGCCGGATCTGTTTGAAGGCAGTCGGGCAGAGGACGAAACCTGGCTGGGCCGCACTCTCCCAGCGGCGGAGTTTACCGCCCTGATCCAGAAGCACCGGGACAGCTATGTGACCGAGGAAGACTTCCGATTCCTCTCTGAGCAGGGCCTGAACACCGTGCGTCTTCCGGTGCCGTACTTCACCTTTGGCGACCGCCCTCCCTTCGTTGGCTGCGTGGAGTGGATCGATAAGGCCTTTGACTGGGCGGAGAAATACGGACTGGAGATTTTGCTTGACCTGCACACGGTGCCCTACAGCCAAAACGGCTATGATAACGGCGGTCTCACCGGCGTTTGCCACTGGTACAAGCACCCGGAGGAGGTGGAATTCGCCCTCACGGTGCTGGAACGTCTGGCCCAGCGCTACGGAAAGCGCAAGGGGCTATTTGGCATCGAGGTACTCAACGAGCCCATCAGCTGGATCGTCTACCTCACCGCTCCGTCCACCGGAAAGGCCGTGGACAAGGAGGAAGCCAAAGGCTCCGGCTACGTGCCGCTGCCGTTTTTGCGCGACTTCTACACCAAAGCCTATACCTGCATTCGGAAACACATGGGGGATGAGAAAACCGTGGTCTTCCACGATGGTTTCCGCTGCACCTCCTGGAATCGGTTCTTCAGGGAATCCAGGTTTACCAATGTGGCGCTGGATACCCACCCCTATATCTTTGCGATGGAGAGCTTTGTTCCCATCCCCAGGCCTTGGGCATACAAACTGTACATCGCCGGAGTGATGAGGCAGATCCGCAAGGCGCAGATGGACGTTCCCGTTATCGTGGGCGAGTGGTGCATCTGCAATAAATACGAGGATTCCGCCTATGCGGACAAGGCGCTTTGCGCCTCACGCTACCGCGAGATCGCCGGGATCGAACTGAAAGCCTGGCAGGAGACTGTCGGCTGGTTTTACTGGAATTATCAGCTGCTGCGGGATCGCGAGGTGCCGACGGATGCCAGTTGGAAGGAGAGCTGGGACTTTGCCCGCTGCGTGAAAAACGGCTGGCTTCAAAAGAGAGATTGGGATAAAGGAGGATAAAGCACGTGAAGAAACTGGTACTTTGCCCGGGAGAAACCGAGAAAAACGTAATCAATATCTACCCTGAGCTGAGAGACCAGCGTTTTCTGGGCTTTGGCGGAGCGATCACGGAAGCGGCGGCGTCCACCTATGCCCAGATGGACGACACACAGAAGCGCATTCTGCTGGAGGCGTTTTTTCTGCCGGAGCGGATGAACTACCAGTTTGTCCGCATCCATATCGACAGCTGCGATTTCTGCCTGGGACAGTATGACGGCTATACGGAAAGCGGCGCGCCGGACTTTTCCCGCATGGAGCGCTTCATCCTGCCCATGCTGCGGGACGCCGAGGCTGTCGCCGGGCGCAGGATCCCGGTGATGCTCGCCCCCTGGTCGCCTCCGGCGTTCATGAAGACCAACGGCAGGCGGGAGCAGGGCGGCAAGCTCAAGCCGGAGTACTTCGCCGCCTATGCGGATTATCTCTGCCGTTATGCCGGGCATATGCGCAATCTGGGCGTTCTTGTCAATCGAATGAGCCTGCAGAACGAGCCAAAGGCTGTACAGACCTGGGATTCCTGTGTCTTTACGGCAGCGGAGGAAAAGCTGTTCCTGCGTGATTATTTTTATCCGGCGCTTCAGCGTCATGGTCTGACTGACGTCGAGATCTATCTGTGGGATCACAATAAAGAGCGCCTTTATGAATGGATGCGCGACATCATCGACGAAACGACGGAGGATATGGTCGCAGGCGCATGTTTTCACTGGTACTCCGGTGATCACTTTGAGCAACTGGAGCTCTGCAGAAGACGGTTTCCCGAAAAAGAACTGATCCTGTCAGAGAGTTGTATCGAATACCGCTTTTATGACAAGGAAGACAAGGTCGGCGCTGCGCAGGCTCTCTCTCATGAACTGATCGGCGATTTGAACCACGGCTTGACGGCTTTCTTCGACTGGAACCTGCTGTTGGACGAAACAGGCGGCCCGAATTATGTCGGCAACTTCTGCCTCGCTCCATTTCATTTCCATAGACAGGAAAAGCGCCTCGAAGCCACGCCGATCCAGCGCTATTATGAGCGGTTTGCCAGGGCTGTCGTTCCCGGCTCGATACGCGTCGAAACCACTCGCTTTTCTGACGACATCGATGCGACCGCATGGAAAAGGCCAGACAGATCGCTCTCGCTGCTTCTGCTCAATCGTACGGACAGGGTGCTGCGTCCGGTTATCCGGCTGGAGGACAGGGAGGCCGCTCTTGAACTTGCGCCATATGAACTGGCGTCCGCGACGATGTAATACGTGCTGACAGATAGCAAACAGCCCTGCCGGGATCCCGGCAGGGCTGTTTGCTATCTGTTGTTTTCGATCCTGGAAGCCTGCTTCCGTCTGTGCCCGGCCAGCAGGAGCAGAAGCGACGACACGGCGTAAAACAGGACGAGCAGCGCGATCACGGCATAGAAAACCCCGATCCCCGACGTCCATAGGTCCGCCGTTTCGGGCCGGAAACCGAACCAGCCCGCCGGCGAGCCGTAGTCCAGAAAGGGATAGGGCGCCAGCATGTCGCCCCGCCCCCAGCGAAGGCCGAGCCGCCCCAGCGTGAGGATCAGCAGAAAATACAGAGACGGCGGGACGAGGGCCAGAAGGGCGTGGCGCTTCCGGTAGGGGTAGAGGGCGTCGTTCCGGAAAAAGTCGAAAGAGGCGAGAAAGGGCGTGAGCAGATGCAGGCAGAAGCTCGCCCCGTGATCCTGCGCGTAGGCCGCCGCAAGGCCGCCCGGCATCATTGGACCGAGGATCGTGAGATACACAAAAAACGTGACGAAGATCGAGACGACCGCGCCGAACTTCAAGGCGGGCAGCGGGGAAAAGCGGGGCCTGACCAGCTGCAGGAGCACGACGGCGGCCAGGTAGAGATTGGAGAGCTGTGTAAAATAGCTGAAGCCCAGGGGCCAGTGCAGCAGGTTCAGCACGGCATAGGCCGTGGAGGCGAGAAGCAGCAGCTTCGGCAGCTTCGTTTTTAATGTTTTGATCTTCAATCACCCAGCCTTTCTGCGCGGCATTGGTTCGGCGGCCGTCTGCGCCAAGGGTCGAAAGCTGCGATCATCCTATCACATCCTTCTCCCCGGGGCAAGAAAAATCAGCGGGGGCACAGCTGCGATCCGCGGCTCCCGGCGGCGCCGGTCTTGCGATTTTGCGATTTTTTTGATATAATTCCTATATAGAACACAGAGGGGGAGGGGATTGCTTGTACCGGGTTGCCGTTGTGGATGATCAGGCGGAGGAGAGAGCCAATCTGAACGCTTTCCTGGAACGCTTTGCCTCGGAGAGAAAACTGGCGCTGACGGTCTCTGCCTTCGAGGATGGAGAGAGCTTCCTCAGGGCCTGCGAGAACAGCTTTGAGATCGTGCTGATGGATATCGAGATGCAGGGCATCGACGGCATGGAGACGGCCCGGCGCCTGCGGGAGCGGGATGAGAGGGTCTGCCTGCTTTTCGTGACCTATATGGCCAATTACGCCGTACAGGGCTACGGGGTGCGTGCGCTGGATTTCCTCGTCAAGCCCGTGAGCTATGAGAATTTCAGCCTGAAAATGGAGCGGGCTCTGGTTGCCGCCGATCGCGCCAGAAAAAAGGAGATCGTCGTCTCCACGGCCGAGGGCGACCGCCGCGTCCCCATCGACGAGCTGTACTACGTCGAGGTCATGAACCACACCCTGATCTACCATACAGAGGGCGGCGATCTCTCCGTGCGCGGGTCGATCCGGGACTGTGAGGAGCGCCTGGCGCCCTATGATTTCGCCCGCTGCAACAAGAGCTATCTGGTCAACATGAATTACGTCACCGAGATCCGGCGCAGCGAGATCCGCGTGGGCGGCGCGCTGCTGCCCATCGGCAGTACCCGGAGGCAGGCTTTCCTGAAGCAGCTGACGGAGTTTATGGGAGATATCGTGCTATGACGGGTTTGGAAGAATCGCTGCTGCGCATCCTGAGCGGGCACCCCTTTCAGCTGCTGCTCGCCGTGCATCTCTTTGCCTTCCCGACCTTTCGGCGGCGCGGGCACTTCTGGCTTCGCTTCCTGCTCACCGCGCTGCCGGTGCTGCTGAGCTTTGAGCTGATTTTTCATCTGTCTCCCGGCGGCCTGTTTCCGAACAATCCGTTTTTGGACCGCCTGTTCCTGCTGATCCCCACCGCCTGGTATTTCGCTCTGCTGCGCTTGTGCTATGTGTGCACGCCGAGGGAGGCGCTGTTTTCGACCTCCTGCGCGCTGGTGCTGCAGCACGCCGTGTTCAATCTCTTCTGGATAATCAAGACCCTCGGGGCCTTCCCGGAATACAGCCTGACGGCGCTGCTGGTGACCTGGGGCCTGATGCTGCTGCTGTACGGCACGACGCTGGCCGTCATGTGGAAATGGATGAAGGATCGGGAGGGGCATACGCTGCCGAAGCACCGGGTGCTGCAGAACGCGCTCGTGATCTGCGCCTACGTCACGTTCTTTGCCCGCCGGTCCACCGGAGCGGACTTTGACATCTATCCCTATCTGGCGAACGTGCTGGCCGCTTTTCTGGCCATGGGCATTCAAATCGGGCTGCTGCACGAAACGGAGCTGGCGCTGCGCAGCGAGGTCGTCGGGCAGCTGCTGGCCGCCGAGCAGAAAAAACAGCGCCTGACCGCGGAAAACATCGAGATCATCAACCGCAAGTGCCACGATCTCAAGCATCAGATTGAGGGGCTTCGGCGCATGAAGTCGGAGGCCGAGCGGGACGCCTATATCGGGCAGGTGGAGGACGCGGTGCTGTTTTATGAGAGCGCGGCCAAAACCGGCAACGAAACCCTCGACCTGATTTTGATGGACAAGCAGCTCTACTGCAAGGCGCACGACATCACCCTGACCTGCGTCTGCGACGGGGAAGATCTGAAGCGGCTCGACACCATGGATCTCTACGCGCTCTTCGGAAACGCCCTGGACAACGCCATCGAGAGCGTCAGCAGCGAGGCGCCGGAGAACCGGATCATCAGCTTCCGGACCGGCAGGCGGGGGGCCTTCCTCTCCATCCACTTTGAAAACTATCTGGGGCATGCGGTGCAGATGCAGGACGGGCTGCCGATCACGACGAAAAATGAGCAGAATTATCACGGCTTCGGCATGCTGAGCATCCGGCATATCGTGGAAAAGTACGGCGGCACGATGAGCGTTCGTACCGATCAGAACCTGTTTCGGCTGGATATCCTGCTGCCCTGCGCCGAGACTTGAAAGAAAAAGTGAAAGACGATCCCGCGGAGCTGTGCAGGGCCACGGCTCCGCTTTCGTTTACGCCGGAAAAAGGGGCGTTTGCGCCAATTTGTGGACGGGCCGGAATTCAAATGCTACTATAGGATCAGCGTAAGCGCAAAAAATACAGCAAGGAGGATCATATGAAAGGCAAGAAAACTGGCTTGAAGCGCGGTCTTGCGGTCATTCTGGCGTCACTGTTCGTGTTGTCGCTGTTTGTCTCAAGCATCGCGCAGACCTGGGCGGGAAAGATCAACACTTTCCTGGGGACTTCGAGCTATGAGACCGTCAAGACCGGTGAGAGCACCAGCGACGGCATCTACTTCGAGTCCGAGTTCAAGACCGTCAAGGAGGTCATCGACGCCAAGGAAGCTCTGGCGCGCGAGATCTCCCAGGAGGGCACCGTGCTCTTTAAGAACAATGGCGCGCTGCCCCTCGACCCCGCCAGCGAGAAGGTCACCCTCTGGGGCCTGAACGCGCTCGCTCCCACCTTCGGCGGCCTGATCGGTTCCACCACCTCCGTCAACTATGAGGCGGGCCAGACCACGGTCACCCTCATCGACGCGCTGAAGGAAAACGGCGTATCGCTGAACGAGGAGCTGCTCGCGCTCTATAACAGCTCCGAGGCTGACACTTACCGCCGCAAGGCGGCCTTCTTCGGCAACGAGGTCCCGGGCCACTCCCTGATCCCCGTGTTCTGGCCCATGTTCGAGACGGCTGACAGCTACATGATCGGCGAGCCGCCCGCAGACTTCTACACCCAGGAAGTGCTGGACGCCGCCAAGGACACCACCGCCATCGTGTTTCTGTCCCGCGACAGCTCCGAGGCTTCGGACTACGCGGTGTCCACGATGAAGGATCCCAACGGCGACAACTTCGAGCGCCCGCTGGCTCTGTCCGACAACGAAAGGGCCATGCTTGAGCTGGCCAAGGCCAACTCCAACGGCAAGGTCATCGTCGTGCTGAACGCCGACGTCACCATGGAGATCGGCGAACTGAAGAATGACCCGGCCATCTCCGCCATCGTCTGGGCCGGCCTCCCCGGCGCCTACGGCTTCCGCGGCGTGGCGGACGTGCTCACCGGCGCGGTGAACCCCTCCGGCCACATTGCCGACACCTATGCCGCCAACTCCATCTCCGCACCGGCCATGCAGAACTTCGGCCTGTTCTTCTTTGACGCCCCCGAGGGCGAGCTTGACCCCGGCACCGACAAGGGCAGCTGGTACATCGTGGAGACCGAAGGCATCTACGTCGGCTACAAATACTATGAGACCCGCTACGAGGACGCCGTCCTCGGCCAGGGCAACGCCGACGGCAGCGCGGGCGTCTTCGCCTCCCAAGGCGGCTGGGACTACGCCGCCGAGGTCGTCTATCCCTTCGGCTATGGCATGTCCTACACCAGCTTTGAGCAGGAGCTGCAGAGCGTGGACTTCAACATCGGCGGCGAGAGCAAGGCCGTGGTGAAGGTCACCAACACCGGCGACGTCGCCGGCAAGAGCGTGGTCCAGCTCTACGCCCAGGCCCCGTACATCCAGGGCGGCGTGGAGAAATCCGCGATCCAGCTGGTCGGCTTCGCCAAGACCCAGACCCTGGCCCCCGGCGCCAGCGAGACCGTGACGGTCGAGTTTGACGCCAAGTACGTCGCCTCCTACGATGAGGACGCCGTCAAGGCCGACGGCACTCAGGGCGCCTGGATCCTGGACGCCGGCGACTACTACTTCGCCATCGGCAACGGCGCGCATGAGGCGCTCAACAACGTCCTGGCCGCCAAGCTCGGCAGCGAGGACAAGCTTGTGAAGATCACCGAGGACGAGGTCATCAACGCCGCCAATGCCAAGAAGATCAGCATCGGCGCGAAGGACATCGAGACCTACTCCGAGGGTGTGCAGAACCAGCTGCAGGACGGCGATATCCGCAAGCTCCTGCCGGAGCGCGGCGTGGAGTTCATCACCCGCGCCGACTGGAACAAGGGCTGGGAGCCCGTCTGGGGCATCAGCCCCAATGAGGGCATGCTCAAGGCGCTGCACAACCAGAACTACGAACTCACCGAAAACGGCAGCGGCGAGACCTGGGGCGCCAACAACGGCATGCGCCTGATCGACCTGGTCATGGTGGACGACAACGGCGATTATGCCGGCACCGTCGCTCTCGACGATCCGATGTGGGATACCCTGATTGAGAATATCACGCTGGAAGAGGCCGTGGCCTTCATGAAGGGCGCCGGCGGCAACTTCGACCCGATCGACTCCATCGGCCTGCACGTCGTCGCCATTTACGACGGCCCCGTGGGCTTCGTGTCCGACCAGGTGCCCGGCTACACCGCCAACTGGACGGCCTCTGAATCCGACGAGCCCACCTACGTCGGTCCCGACAACGAATATGCCAACTGGCATATGCCCACCATGCCCACCGAGCCCGTCGTGGCCGCCACCTTCAATGTGGAGCTGGTCGAGCGCGAGGGCGAGCTCTTCGGTGAAGACTCCCTGTGGGCTAACGCCAGCTCCCTGTTCGGACCCGGCCTGAACAACCACCGCGCCACCTACTGCTCCCGCAACCATGAGTACTACTCCGAGGACTCCATGCTGACCAACATCATGGGCGTCGCGGTCTGCAAGGGCGGCCTGTCCAAGGGCCTGATGATGGAGCCGAAGCACTTCGCGCTGAACCATCAGGAGGCCAACCGCTCCGGCACCGCCACCTTCATCTCCGAGCAGGGCGCCCGTGAGACCGAGCTCCGCGGCTTCCAGGGTGCGCTTGAGGGCAACTATGCCCAGGGCGTCATGACCGCCTTCAACCGTCTCGGCTGTGTATACTCCGGCGCGCACCGCGGCCTGCTGACCGGCATCCTCCGCGACGAGTGGGGCTACACCGGCTATGTGGTCACCGACATGATCAACGGCGCCGAGTACATGAACTGGCGTGACGTGACCTTCGCCGGCGGCGGCGGCTGCCTGACGGAGAACGCGTACGAGTCATCCATTATCGGCGATCCCAACTCCGCGGACAACATGAAGCTCATCGAGAAGGACACCGTTTTCCAGCAGGAGCTGAAGAAGATGCTGAAGTACGATCTTTACACCTTCGCCAACTCCAACACCATGAACGGCGTCACCAGCGATACCCGCGTGGTTCGCGTGCATCCCTGGTGGGAGACCACGCTGACCGCTGTCAACTGGGTCACCGGCGTTCTGGCCGTCGCGGCCTGCGCCTGGTACGTAAGCTCTGCGCTTTCCAAAAAGGAAAAACAGTAAAGGAGGACTGAACCATGAACAACAAGAAAATCACCTTCGGCTTTGTCCTCGCTGCGATCTCGACGATCCTCTCCGTCGTGTGCATGCTGCTGTATAAGTCCGTTGTGCAGCAGACCGGCACGACCAACACGCTGCTGATCTTCGCGGCGCTGGCCGGTGTTCTGGCGCTGGTGCTGGCGATCGTGCGCGGCAAGGAGATCCCGAATCTGTTCCTCGCTGTCCACGCGATCCTTCTCATGGCCGCGCTGGCCGTTTCCGTCGCGCCCGTGGTGAACGATATGGGCCTGGTCTTTGCCGGCCTGTACCAGAAGGACATCATCGCCGCCTTCATCACCTTTGCGATCGTCGCCGGCATCGCCTGGCTGATCGCCGTGGTGGCCTCCTTCGCGGGCGTCACCAGGAAAGAAGCCTGATCCAAATCCCAAATACGGCGGCAGCAAATAGCTGCCGCCGTATTTTCAAAGGCCTGAAAGGAGCGGGCGAGACGCTGCGCCCGCCGCTTTGAGATCTTTGAGGAGGTGCTGTGACATGAAAGAGAAGACGGAAAACAGTCTGTTTGACAGGATCGGACTGGCTGTTTTCCTGAGCCTGTGCCTGCTGGCGATCCTGCAGGTCGCCAGATACCTCACGCTTGCGCTGGCGAACATGGCGCTGACCGCGCTCGTATTGGAGGCGCTGATCGTATTGACGGCCTGGGCCGCTTATCACGGGCGGATGCCCTTCCTGCTGCTGGCCGTGGGCGTCGGCGGCTTTGTGCTCAACAGCTTCCTGAACTACGGGGAAACTACGCATTTCGCCCTGTGGTTTCTGATCCAGGGGCTGATCGGCGGGGCCTGGGCGGTGCTGGGTACGGGCTGGATGCTGTGGAAAAAAGAAAAGCCGGGGCGGCTGCCCTGGCTTCCGCTCGCGCTGCTCGTGCTGATCCTCGTGAGCGTCGGCTGGGTCTGGAAGAGTAACGTCGACCGGGACAGATCGTGGGAGGGCCATGCCAAGCGCGCTGTTTGGGCGGTGCCCGCAAAGTTCGATACCGGCGAGATCGCGGAGGCGGGAACGCTGGAGGAGCTGGTCTACGAAACGAAAGCCTATGCTACGGACGGACGCTCCGTGACCAAGCGGGCGCTGGTATACCTGCCCTACGGCTATGACGCGGAAAACCAGTATAACATCCTCTATCTGATGCACGGCACCGGAGACGATGAAAACTACTGGCTGCAGACCCATCCGTACAACAAGATCATGCTGGATCGCCTGATCGCCCAAGGGGAGATCGAACCGTTGATCGTGGTGACGCCGACCTTCTATGTGGAGGACGACGGGAAAGACAGCAGCTTGGATATCCTGACCTTCTCCTTCCGCGAGGAGCTGAGAAACGACCTGATGCCCGCCGTGGAGTCGAAGTATTCCACCTGGGCGGAAACAGCGGACGACGCAGGCTTTGCTGCCAGCCGGGAGCACCGGGCCTTTGCCGGTCTCTCCCGCGGCGCGGTGACCACGGCCAACGCCGCCCTCTGCGGCAGCCTGGACTATTTCTCGTATTTCGGCCTGTTCAGCTCCTTCCGCACCACGGAGGAGCACCTGCGCGAAACGATCCGGTCGGAGGAATGGAAGGAGCTTCCTATCTCCTATCTCTACGCTACCACCGGCAATTTTGACTTTGCCACACCGTATATGATCCCCGGCTACCGAATGCTCTGCGAGATCGAGCCGCGGCTCACGGAGGGCGTGAACACCAGCTTCGATCTCTTCCCGATGCGCTACCACTCCATCGGTCACTGGCATCTGTCCCTGTACAATTTCCTGCAAAAAATCTTCTGAGGGGGATCCCCATGGAAAAGACGAAAAAGAAACCGATCGGGCGCTGGATCCTGCTGGCGCTGCTGCTGATTCTGGCGCTGGTGCTGCTTGTGAACCGCTATACGGTGCGGCAGGTCTGGTGTAACCTCTTTTCCCCGACGCTGCCGCTGGACACGTCCACGGACTGGGACGGCGGCAAAAGCTATGAGCATCTGGCCTATGCCGCGGACTCCGAGGCACAGTATCTCGACCTCTATGTGCCGGATACGGACACGCCCGCCCCGCTTTTTGTGCTGATCCATGGCGGCGGCTTTGCCTTCAACGATTCTCAATCCCGTCAGGCGCAATTCATGTACCGCTATTTCCGGGATCATGGCTTCGCCTGTGCCAGCGTCAACTATCGCCTGTCCACCGAGGCGGCCTATCCGGCCGCGGCCTGCGACGTTAAGGCGGCCGTGCGTTTTCTGTACTGCCACGCGGAGGAATACGGCTTTGATGCGGAGCGTATCGCCGTCTGGGGCGAATCCGCGGGCGGGTATCTGGCGACTATGACCGCGCTCTCCGCGCCTGAGGCGTACTCCGACACGCTGTGCATCGGCGAGACGGAGGAGGAACGCTTTGCCATGCCTGCTTTTGACGCGCTGGTGGATTATTACGGCTGTATCGACTTCGTCACCCAGCGGGGCAATTTCGCCGAGGAGGGGCTGGTGTCCTGGATCCCGACCGTGGCAAACGGCTGGGCCAATGAGGTGCTGGGGGACTACGGCAGCCTGGAGGAGCTCTGGTTCCGCAAGAACTATGAGGATTGGGGCGAGGAAGAGAAGGTCGGAGCCAGCCCACTGCGCCGGGCCGAGCGGCAGGACAACCGCAACCCGGATCTGCGTACGCTGATCGTACACGGCGACGCGGATATCACTGTGTCTCATCTCCAGTCGGTCGAATTGCAGGAAGCGCTGATGAAAAACGGTGAGTACGTGACCCTGAAGCTGGTGCCAAAGTGCAAACACGCGGACGACCGTCTGTTTACGGACGAGTTGCTGGCCGAGGTCGAGGCCTTTTTGTGGGCCTCCTTTGATTCGTGAAGACGATGACAAAGACAGTCAAAATCGCCGCCGCTGCTTTTCTGTCAGCGGCGGCATTGATCATAGCTGGGATCGGCGTGGATTTCAGCCCCGGTTTTTCAGAGGGCTTTGTCTTCTGTTTTGTGGCGGCGCAACTGATCCTTCTTATTCTGCGAAAACCCGCGTGGGCATGGATCGGCACCCTTGGCGCCCTGCTTCTGCTGGCCGGGAGCTATATCTATGCAGCAGGGGATGACCATCTGCGCCTCTGCGTCCGGCTTGCGCTGGCAGGAACCGTGGTGGGCGGCGTTTTGATCTTCCTTCGGCAGCGGGGCGAAAGGGTCCCGCTGCCGGAGGGACTGCTGCGTCTGGGCATTCTGGCCGCCGGCCTATTTACCCTGCTGTGCGGCCTGTTCAGTACGGCGCTGCTGCCTCTGGCTCTGGGTGTGTTGCTCTGCCTTGCCGCAAGAGTTCTGACGAAAGCGCAGCCCTGGCTCACGCTGGTCGGGCTGCTGCTTTGTGATGTGTTTCTTATTGCGCCGCTGTGCTTTCCAGGAGGTGTGTGAGGATGCGTCCGTGGCTATACCGCTTGATCTCAGCGCTGTTTGCCCTCCTGCTGCTGCTCCAGGGCGGCCGGGCGCTCCATGTGAACAAGGCTCGAACGGTTGAAAACAGCTTTCTGCCTGGCGCTGTCTGGAACGACAGCGAGGGTTCCCCCATCCAGGCCCACGGCGGTCAGGTGCAGAGAATGCCGATCCCCGACGGAAACGGAGGAAAGACGGAGGTCTATGTCTGGGTCGGGGAAAACAAAACGGATGGACACCTCGGGAATCCGGTGGCCGTCTATACTTCCGAGGACCTGGTCCACTGGACCTGCCGCGGCGACGTGCTTCGTCCGCTGGACTCTGTGGAGCAGATCGATACAGACCCCTATTTTCAGGCGCTCTATGGGAGCTACGGGGAGGAAGAAAAACGGAATCTTTTCGACTGTATCGGGCGGGACAAGGTAATCGAACGGCCGAAGATGCTGTATAACGCCAAGAATGACAACTATGTGATCTGGTTTCACAGCGACGGCCCGACGGAGAAAAACAGCTACTCCTATGACCTCGGCATGGCGGGGCTGGCGGTATCCGACAGCCCCTTCGGACCCTTCCGCTTCGTGGGTCGCTATCGGCTGTCGGAATGCCCGGAGGGGCAAATCGACTGCTACCCCTCTTCCAAAGGAGAAGCCCGAGACCTGAACCTCTTCGCCGATGAGGATGGAACGGCCTATATCGTCTATACCAGCGAAAACAACAAAACGATATATATTTCCCGCCTGAACGAAGACTACACCGGGTTGTCCGGCAAGGAATACGGCGTGGATTATTTGAGGATCTTTCCCGGCGCCATGCGAGAGGCTCCCGTGCTGATCAAGGCGGAGGGGCGCTATTATCTGATGACCTCTTCCACCACCGGTTGGGGCTCCAACCAGGCCCGCGTTTGGTCGGCGGACAGTATTTTCGGAAAATGGCACAGCGATGGGAACCCCTGCGCGGGAAAGGGTCGCGGCGTCACCTTTGACACCCAGTCGACGACTCTGTTTCAGGCTCCGAACGGCCAATGGATCTACGGCGGGGATCGCTGGAACGGCGAAAATCTGGCCGACTCCCGCTATGTCTGGCTGCCGGCCACTTTTGAGGACGGAAAGCTGAGCATTCAATGGCAGGATGAATGGCACTGGGACTAGTTCTATTGGGTTGATGGTAAAGAGATCTTAGTCGGAGGGCAGATACAATGAACAGAATTCATGGAACAAATCATGCTGTGGCAAGGTAAAAAAGACCTCCCTTTACCTTGCGTCCCGGTCATACCGCTTGCGGGCGAGCTCTTTCTGCTGTTGTTCCATAGCCTCCCGTTCCAGAATGCCCGTGGCCTGGGCTTCGATATACTCTTTTCCGAAGCCGCGGCAAAGCGCGTAGAACTTGGCAACAATCCCGGATTGGCTGTCCTTTTCCTCATTCAAGCGCTTGATCGTCTTCTTCATTTGATTTCCGCTGTCGATCTCCCGTTTGTATTTGCGCTGCAGATCTCCATAGTCATGTTTCAGCGTCAGATACTTGCTGAACAGATTCCGTAGCACACCGATGATCTTCCGGTACAGGGGCATTGCCTTCTTCTCCCGGTACGACTTGGCGGATTCCAGCACATCCGGCTGGGGAAGTACCTGATCCGCGTCGCTGGTATATTTGCGGGCCAGGTCTTCGATCTGCTCCATCTTGGGGACGAGCTTGTCCACCCGAGCCTGCGCTTTGTCGGCTTTCTTTTGGGCTTCCTCTGTCTGCCCTTCGAGAAAACGGATGCTGTTCTCCATGAACGCGGCGGTAGTTTCCAGGTTATCCAACCGTTCTGTCTCCTTCTTGACCTTAAACTCCGTGACTGAGAGATGCTGGGCTGTGCTGCCGCGCTCTCCTCGCTCGAAGTCCTCAAACCCGGCATCCCGCATATGCTCGAAAAATCGGTCTTGTAAGAGACTGTAGGATTTGATGATCTGCGTGTGGCCGTTCTCGTCCGTTTCCTTTTTCGAGGCCCATTTTTTGGAATGGCTGATCTGATGGATGACCTCTTTGACCGTTCCGACAAGCGCCGGGTCTTTGCATCGTTTCGTCCAGAGGATCTCTTTATCCACCACCGGCAGCGCGACGACATGCATATGGTAGTGATAGACCGGATGGCCTAAATGCTCTGTCAGAGCGGTGTTCAGCTCGTCGGCGTGCATGACGGCAGAAACGATATTTTCCGGGCCGTACTCCTTTTGGGCAAAGCGGAACACTTCCTCATAGAACCGACAGGCGTATTCATAGCCGCCGCGCTCCTCAAAGTAGGCTGTATTTACATCGAAGATCATCTCGTCAAAAACCTTGGCGTCCTTCTTCAAGCCTCGGAGAGAGACGCTGCCATCTTCCACCAGCCTGTCCAGATGTGCGTTGTAGGTCTGGTCGCCACAGCTTTGATAGTGGACGTTCATCGGCGTCCGGGAGAGATCGACGTTCATATTTTCATAGCTCTCGTTTTTGCGCTCGATGTGGCGCTCGGATTTTCCGATGCTCGCCTTGGTGTGCTGCTCGACGCGGGCAACGGAGTAGTTTGTATCGCGCATGCGTTTTCACTTCCTTTCCTGGCAGCGGTGGTACAGGGTGCGGTTACACAACTTTTTCAAAGTGTGTAACCCACTATGACACTTTCATCCCTGAAGGGCTGCAAAGTGCCGTGGGCTCTGCCGAGAGCACAGGGGACGTTGCCGCTTCCCCTGTACCCCTTCGCCAGATCGCCGCCATATCCGCGCCGATCCATGCTTGCAATTTGAAAGCATAACCATCATGATAATGCTTTCATTTTGCAAGCATAAAAGCCGCGTCACTCGCCGTTGGGCAGGAGAGGAAAGAAGTCTCTTTCCCCTCCGCAGCGCGAGTGTCTTCCGTGAGAAAAAGCTCAAGGGGTACGGGTTGTATTTCTTGACGGAAATCTCCACCCGCAAGTATGCCCCCCTGACCTTTTCTCCGCTCCCCGGTGACGATCCGTGTCGATGGTGACGGTGTTTTTGATACCGCACCCGCTGTCGAAATCATCGTCACGACCGTCACACATCGTCACGCCCCCTCCGGCTCATAGCGCAGGGTGATCCTTCGCCCGTCATGTGTCCGGCTGTTCCAGTAGCGGATGCCGTATTCCCGGAACAAGCGCCCGGTGTTGACATTCAGCTTCATGGTCAGAGCATTTGCTTTCATGTTTACAGTCAGGGCCTCCGCTAACTCCGTCGGACTTCCAATCCACTCCGGCCTTTCCGCGTTTACGAGAGACGCGACGGTTTCAAGAACTGCCTCTGGCGGTGCTTTCCACAGCTCGGTTTCGCACCGTTCCAGCTCCCAGCACAGTTTTTCTTCGTTGCGATAGAGATGGAGGCGCTGGTCCTGCTGATCCCGGCCGGAAATGTCCAGCGTAGCCTCATTTGCGGTTCTTTTCGGTTTTTGCAGAAGGAACGCTCCGTCCGCCGCGCCGAGCAGACCGTTTGTACCGGAGATCATATCGAACACATCCTCTGCCTTCTGCTTTCGCGTATGATGCACCAGGATCAGGCACAGCCTGCGGCAATCGGCAAAGCTTTTCAGTCTGGTGATAATGTCGTAATCGCTGGCGTAGCTGTAAGCATCCCCGCCGACCTCTCTCACCTTTTGCAGCGTATCAATGATAATGAGCTTGGTATCCGGGTGTTCCCGGACAAAACGATCCAGCTGATCGTCCAGTCCTTTTCCGAGCTGCTTTGCGCGAGTGGCAAAGAAAAGCTGATCGGCTATTGCCATGTCGAACATCTGATACATCCGGCTTTGCAGGCGCTGGTTATCGTCCTCCAGCGCCAGATACAAAACCGTTCCCTTTCGTACCGGATAATTCCACAGCGGCGTCCCGGTGCTGACATGGTAGGCAATCTGCGCGACCAGGAAGCTTTTGCCCAGCTTCGGCGCGCCGACCAGAAGATAGGTTCCGGGAAAGAGCAGACCGTCGATCAGCGGCGGCTTGCTCTCATACGCGGTTTCATACAGTTCTCTCATGGATACCGTCGCTAGGTATGAGGGATCGTTCAGTTGGCGAAAATATCTATTGTATTCTTCGAGAGAATCTGCTAAACTGTCCTCACAAAGGTTTTGATTCGGCTGTCCTTCATCTGCGCCAACAGATGGGCCAAGGACAGTCGTTTCTTTTTCTCCCGTCATCGTCGCTCCTCCTTCATGCCGTCCAGCGTCCGGGTAATCAGCTCGATATTGTCCAGCAGCTCGTCCCGAAGTTCACCGGCAGACTCGATGCGTTTCAACTCATCGAGAACGGCGGCAAGCTGTGTCCGCAGCGCTTTGTACACTCTCGGATTGCCTTGGACCACGATCTCGCGGTTTAGACAACGGCGATAGCAGTATTCCTGCTTCGGCAGGCCGGAGAGCGCCACGGCTATGTTGATCTGTTCATTTTCCTCGGGCGATACCCGGAAACCTACGGTGATATTTCTATAACGGTTGTGTTCATCTCGATTCTTTGCAGACATTTTCATGCGCTCCTTTCTTCGTTCAGCTTATTTGCCATCTCTTTCTGCACGGTCGGAAACATATGGGCGTAACGAAATGTGATATCGACGCTCTCATGCCCGACCCGATTCCCGATTGCGACCGCTGAGTATCCCATGTTGATCAGAAGAGAAACGTGGCTGTGGCGGAGATCGTGGATTCGGATCTTCTTCACGCCGCTCTGCTTGCAGCCATATTCCATACCTCTTGTCAGTTGATGCTTCGACAGAGGAAAGACCCTCGCGTCCTCCGGCAGGCTGTAGAACTGTTTGAAATAGTCCTGAATTTTATCACACAGGAAATCCGGGATCACGATCGTGCGGATGCTCTTTTTTGTCTTCGGCGGCGTGATCACATCCTCGCCCTTGATCCGTTGATACGATTTGTTGATCCGCAGCGTCTTCTCCTTGAAATTGAAATCCGCGGGCGTCAGCGCCAGCAGCTCGCCCTCGCGTATGCCGCACCAGTACAGGATCTCAAAAGCGTAATACAGCATGGGCTTATCCATCATCGCGTCGATGAACAGCAGGAATTCCTCTTTCGTCCAGAACAACATTTCGTCGCTCTCTTTCTCGCCCATGACCCCGGCCTTTCGGACAGGATTCTCATGCAGGCCATAGAACCGCACTGCATGATTGAATATAGCGCTGAACTGATTATTGATGTTTTTCAGATACGTCGGGGAATACGGCTGTCCGGTTTTGTCCTTCTGCTTCAACATTTGATTCTGCCAGGTCAGCACGTCTCGCGGCGTGATCTCCGACAGTTTTCGCTTCTTGAAATAGGGCAGGATCTTGCTTTCGATCACAGATTCTTTGGTAAGCCAGGTATTCAGCCGTATCTTTGGCTTGATATCCTGCTCATAGAGCTTTACAAAGCTCTCGAAACTCATGTCCGGGTCCGCCCGCTTTGTCCGCAAAAACTCGTGCTCCCATTCCTGAGCCTCTCGTTTCGTTGTGAATCCTCGCTTGAGTTTTTGCTGCCGCTCACCGGTCCAGTCGGTGTAGCGGAATTGCACATACCATGTGCCGTTTTTCTTGTCTTTGAATGCTGCCATGATCAATCCTCCTTCTTTTTCTGAGTAGCATACAAGTGCTCGTGGAAAAACTTTCGGTCAATACGACCATTGATGACGATGCAGCCGGCAGCCTTGAGTTCCTTGTTCAACTCCCGGATCAGCTTATAGGCATAGGAGTTTGAAACTCCAAGCTCGGCTGCGACCTCGTCCACCTTCATAAAAACCTGTTCAGCTATATGAATCACCTCCTTTCCCCGCCCTAAAAAGTGAGAGCAGTTATTTAATTACGAAAATGGTTTGCCGTTTTACCCGATTCCAGTTTCCAGACAGGCAACCCTGCGCGGCGCTGTGTCGTCCCCCCTGTGGAGGCGCTCCCTTCCTGTTGTGAAGATCATGGCGGTGTATCTCTGGTCGGACGGTCATTCAGTTCACTAAACATATTAGTTTAGCTCATGGTAATTATACTAAACAAATACAGTTAAGTCAAGGAGAAAAACTAAACAAATTTATTTAATTATTCCTTGACAACACTAAACATATTTGCTAATATATTCTCGAAACTACGAGTAGATAGGAGTTGTCTGATATGGCGATCGGTGAAAGAATCCATTTCATCCGCTCCCTGCGGGGCATGACGCAAAAGTATCTGGGCATAATGGTCGGCTTCTCGGAAAAAACCGCAGATGTTCGCATGGCACAATATGAAACCGGCGCACGAACCCCCAAGGCCGATCTGACCGCAGAGCTGGCCAGAGTACTGGATGTATCTCCTAAAGCGCTGGATGTGCCGGAAATCGACAGCTATGTTGGGCTGCTGCATACGCTTTTTGCACTGGAGGATATCTACGGGCTCAAGATCGGAGAGATCGACGGCGAAGTTTGCCTGCGGCTGGATAAATCAAAGGGCTCGACTTATCTTCAACTGTTTGATATGTTTCGTTCCTGGCGGGAACAAGCCGCCAAGCTGGAGCGCGGGGAGATCAGCAAAGAGGAATACGACCGCTGGCGCTACAAGTACCCGGAGCTGGATCAATCCGCGCGGCGGGCCAAGGTTCCTTCACATGCTCTGTCCGATGCGCTGATCGAAGAGTTGAAGAAAGAAAAAGAGCCTGTCTGAAGGCAAAAAAGAAAGAGGTCAACCCGGCTTGCAAAAGTCAGGTTGACCTCTTTGGTTTATGATAATGGGAAACAGCACACTCGCAAACCCTTGGATTTGCTCTCAACAAATCTCGGGTTCTTGTGCTATCAATTTGCTATCAATCGGAGTAGTGGAAGCTCAAAAAGCCAGTATTTTCAAGGCTTTCCGGCCTCGAAGAATTACTTCTTAATTATTCCCACTCGACAGGACTTAACTGATTCCGTTTAGGAAATATTGTTCGTCCGGTTCGTGGTTCCTTTGATTATTTGATCTATCCATATTATCCAGCCTATCACCCCTTCTGTTATCATTTTGTTATCAGCGTTGAT
>JAFZQE010000065.1 GCA_017552325.1 Oscillospiraceae bacterium | reverse complement strand
GTGATGATGATGCTCGTGCTCCTCGTCCTCGTCGTGGTCGTGGTGATGATGCTCGTGCTCCTCATCCTCGTCGTGATCGTGGTGATGGTGATGGCACTCGCACGCGGGATCGTCGCACTCCTCGTCGTCGTGATGATGATGGTGATGGTGCTCGTGCTCGAGCGCCTCCTTCGCCGCGCGCAGGCCGTTGGCATCCATGACCTCGCGGATCTGCTCGCCGCTGAGCTTGTCCCAGGGCGTGGTGATCAGGCCGGCCTCGCTGTTGAGCGCCTTGAGCAGCTCGACGGCGGTCATGGTCTTGGCGTCGTTCACGATGCCGGTGCGGCTGAGGACGATCAGGTCGGCGTTCTGCACCTGGTCATTGAAAAACTCGCCGAAGTTGCGCATATACATCTTGCACTTTCCCGCGTCGACGACGGTGACCTTCGCGCCGATCTGCGCACCCTCGACGCGCTCGACGGCCTTGGCCACGTCGGAGAGCTTGCCCACGCCCGAGGGCTCGATCAGGATGCGGTCGGGCGCGAAGTCCGCCATCACCTTGGCCAGCGCCTTCGTGAAGTCGCCCACCAGGGTGCAGCAGATGCAGCCGGAGTTCATCTCCGTGATCTGCACGCCGGCGTCCTGCAGAAAGCCGCCGTCGATGGCGATCTCGCCGAATTCGTTCTCGATCAGCACGAGCTTCTCGCCCTGATAGCCCTCGGCGATCAGCTTGCGGATCAGCGTGGTCTTGCCGGCGCCGAGAAAGCCGGAAAAGATATCGATTCTTGTCATAATGAAGCCTCCTTTTGGTTTCCAAATATTCAGTATAACACCATTAATATAAAAGTACAAGACCCAGTTCCCGCCTGCCTGCGGGGGGCGGAAAAGGGCGCAAGACGCGCTTGTCAAATGCGGCGGCATGTGGTAAGATACCTTGGAGTGAAAAAAGAAAAGTGAGGAAACAATAGGAATATGTGGTTTTGGTTCGCCGTCATCGCCCTCCTGTGCTGGAGCGGGTCGGACCTGTTTTCCAAAATAGGCTGCCAGGACGCGAAGGACAAGTACAGCCACCTGAAAATGGTCATGGCCGTCGGCGTCGTGATGGGGCTGCACGCGGCTTACGAGGTGTTTGTCAAGGGCGTTGAGATCAACGGGAGCATCCTGCTGACCTACCTGCCGGTCTCCATGCTCTATATCCTGTCCATGGCCATCGGCTATCTGGGCCTGCGCTACATCGAGCTGTCCATCTCTTCGCCGATCTGCAATTCCTCCGGCGCGATCGTGGCCGTGCTGACGCTCATGACCGTCGGCATCGGCGAAGATCTCCCGCCCGTCGCCCTCGTCGCTGTGGCGCTGGTGTGCATCGGCGTGATCGGCCTCGGCGTCGTGGAGTCGCGCGAGGACGAGGAGCTGCGCCGCGCCCGGCAGGACGCCTCCAACCACCACTACGCCAAGAGCTGGATCGCGATCGCGATCCCCGTGATCTACTGCCTGCTCGACGCGCTGGGCACCTTTGCCGACAGCCGCGTGCTCGAGGTACTGGATGAGGACTCCGCGAACGTCGCCTACGAGCTGACCTTTCTGATCGTCGGCGCGCTGTGCGCGGTTTACGTGCTGGGGATTAAAAAGCAGAAGCTGATCGCCCGGGAAGAGGCGCCCAAGTACACCGGCGCCGTGTTTGAGACCGTCGGCCAGTTCTTCTACATCTACGCGCTGGCGGACTCCGAGCACGTGGCCTTCGCCGCGCCGATCATCTCCTCCTACTGCGTGGCTTCCGTGCTGTGGAGCCGCCTGTTCCTCAAGGAGAAGCTGAGCTGGAAGCACTACGCCATGATCGCCGTCGTCGTCGCGGGCATCGTGATCCTGGGCATACTGGATATATAAAGGAGCAATATCATGCAGGCTAAGTACAAGCGCGTTCTCATCAAGATCAGCGGCGAGGCGCTTGCCGCGGAAAAGCACACCGGCTTTGATTTCGACTTCGTCTCCCGCGTCTGCGAGGCCGTGAAGGCCTGCACGCAGATGGGCGCGCAGGTCGGCATCGTGATCGGCGGCGGCAATTTCTGGCGCGGCGTCAAGGACGGCGCGGGGAAGGTCGAGCGCGTCAGCGCCGACCGTATGGGCATGCTCGCGACGGCGATGAACTGCCTCGCGGTGGCGGACGTGTTCCGGCAGGCGGGCTGCGACGCGCGCGTCATGACCGCGGTGGACATCCAGGGCGTGGGCGAGCGCTATGACACCCGCAAAGCCATCGAATATCTGGAGAGCGGCAAGATCGTCCTCTTCGCCTGCGGCACCGGCTCTCCCTTCTTCTCGACCGACACCGCCTCCGTCCTCCGCGCGGCGGAGATCGGGGCCGACGCGATCCTGCTGGCGAAGAACATCGACGGCGTGTATTCCGACGACCCGCGCAAGAACCCGGAGGCCTTCAAATTCGATGAGATCTCCTATGACGAGGTGCTCGCGCGCCGCCTCGCCGTCATGGACAGCACCGCCACCAGCCTCGCCATGGACGACAGCATC
>JAFZQE010000064.1 GCA_017552325.1 Oscillospiraceae bacterium | reverse complement strand
TGGAGCTGATACCCGGATTCGAACCGGGGACCTCATCCTTACCAAGGATGCGCTCTACCTGCTGAGCTATATCAGCAAATGACAGCCCCCTTTTCTCAAAGGGGGCTGTGGCGACCGAGAAGGGACTTGAACCCTCGACCTCCGGCGTGACAGGCCGGCGTTCTAACCGACTGAACCACTCGGCCACGGCTGGATTATAATATCAGATCGTTTTGGATTTGTCAACACTTTTTTCTCAATTTCAAAAAGCTCCTCTCCGGGACCCCGGAAAGGAGCTTTTTTCGCCCGCGCGGGAGGATCAGAGCTCGAGGAAGCGCTTTTCGCCGCGGGTGCGCAGCCAGCGCCACAGCAGCAGATCCAGCAGCAGCACCAGCGCCAGGAAGCCCGGCGCGAGCAGCGAGACCGGGATCTGGTCTCCCCAGATCAGAACGACCGGGATCGGCAGCATGACCAGAGCCATCGTGCCGAAGATGACTGCAAACATGCTCATGCCCGTCTTGACGGCCTGGGTCTCGTTGACCCAGTCGAAATTCGGGTGGCGCAGGTTCTCGAACAGGCCGAACAGCCCGACGAACAGCATGCAGGCCGCCGGCAGCAGGAAGCAGCAGACCGCGGTCAGCGGCTCGGGCCGGAGCAGCACGATGAAGATCACCGAGCACAGCAGCATCGGCGGAAGGCCGACCAGCAGGTGCATGCGGAGCTTGGCACTGAGCGCCTGGCGCGGCGTGACCGGCAGGGACTTCAGCAGCCACATGCTCTTGCCCTCGATCGAGATGCTCGGGCCGGTGAGCGTGCACATGGCGGACAGGAAGCAGAGGCCGAGCAGCATCATCGGCGGCAGATACTCCCCCAGACCGGGCATAGCCAGCAGCGGCAGGAAGCTGTCCCGCTTGACGATCAGAAAGACCGCCGCGACCGGGGCCATGATCGCGCCCAGGGCGCAGTTCATGATGTAGGCGGGGCTCGAGCCCAGATGCTTCAGCTCGCGGCGCAGCAGCGCGCGGTCGGGCGAGACGGCATTGACGCGCTTCTCGACGTACTTGATCTTCGCGGCGCCGCGATTGTCGGTGGCGGCGTGCAGGAAGCCGCGCGACAGCAGGATCCAGCCCAGCAGCGCGAGCGCCGCCGTGCCGAGGACCAGACCGCCCAGCGCGGGGAGATTGCCCTCGGCGCAGGCCCGGCCGATCCAGATCAGCGGGGCAAAGCCGCTGAGCGCGCCGACCAGGGGCGAGGGATCTCTCACGATCTCGGTGAGCCAGATGTTCATCCGCGAGATCGCGACGAAATAGACCGCGAGGAAGGCCAGCGACAGGCCGACCGTCAGCAGCGACTGATTGCGCACGCGCGCCGAGACCAGGTGCAGCAGCCAGCCGAAGAGCGCAGCCACCAGCAGCGTAAACAGCGGCAGCAGCACGATGAGCACGATGAGGCAGGGGATGAACCAGGCGAGATCGAAGCCCACGACCTGCGCCCAGGCGAAGATCGCGGGGCCGGAGACGACCAGCCCGAGGCCGAGGTCGATCAGCAGCAGGGTCAGCATGCGGCTGAGCAGCACTTCGCCCGGCTTGATCGGCATCGACAGCAGCAGATCGTTGTCCTTGGCCTCGTAAAGCTGAGCCTTGGAGGTGAAGACGCTGCCGATGAACATCAGACAGAAGGACATGATCGCGGCCATCGCGAAGTAGACCGCGCCGTAGCCCAGCATGGCGAAGGGCTCGGCCAGCTGGGAGAAGATCATGTACATCATGAACACGAAGTAGCCGAAGGTATAGAGCATCAGCACGGAAAAGCCGATGATCGATGCCCTCGAGCGCTTTTTGTTGCTGCGGTTGGCGCCGGTCAGCGATGCCTTGATCCCCAGCAGCCGTACCCGGAGCAGAGCTTTAAGCGTCATGATCTTCCTCCAGTTCCAGGAACACGGACTCCAGCGAGTCGTCGCCCTTGACCTCGTCCATCGTTCCGCTGGCGATGAGCTGGCCGTTCTTGATAATGGCAACCTTGTCGCAGAGCTTTTCGGCGACCTCCAGCACGTGGGTCGAGAAGAAGATCGCGCCGCCGCGGTCGCAGTGCCCGCGCATCATTTCCTTGAGCAGATGCGCGGCCTTCGGGTCGAGGCCGACGAAGGGTTCGTCCATCAGGATCAGCTTCGGCTCGTGCAGCCAGCAGGAGATCATCGCCAGCTTCTGCTTCATGCCGTGGGAATAGGCGGAGATCGGCTGCGCCAGGTCGCCCGTCAGCTCGAAGGTGTCGGCCAGGCGGCGGATGCGCTCGGCGCGCAGATCCCTGTCCACGCCGAAGACGTCGGCGATGAAGTTCAGATACTGGATGCCGGAGAGGTAGTTGTAGAGGTCGGGATTGTCCGGCAGATAGGCCAGGACGCGCTTGGCCTCCAGCGGGCGCTCGGTGACGCTGATGCCGTTGATGCGGATCTCGCCGGCGTCGAAGGGCAGGATGCCCGCGCAGGACTTGAGCGTCGTGGTCTTGCCGGCGCCGTTGTGGCCGATGAAGCCGTAGATCTCGCCCGGGGCGATGTACAGCGACAGGTCGTCGACGGCTTTCTTGTCGCCGAAGCTCTTGGTCAGATGATTGATTTCAAGCATGGGTCTGTCTCCTTTTATTCAGCTGCGTCCGCCGGGGCGGGCGCCTTTTTCAACAGAACGAAGAGCGCGAGGAGCATCAGGGGCAGGCCGCCGATGACGCCGTTTGCATAGGGGCCGAGGGTCTGCTGGCAGCTGCTGCCCGGATCGAGGAGCAGCGAGGGGATCGAAGCAAAGGCGTTGAACGCGCCGTGGGCGAGCGCGCAGATCCAGATGCTGCCGACTTTTTCGTACAGCAGACTGAACAGGACGCCGAGCGCCGTCGTGATGAAGCAGAAGAGCAGCAGGCCGAGCAGCGGCGCGCCCCAGTATGCCAGGCCGTACTCATAGCCTGCGAGGATCATCACCGGCCAGTGCCAGACGCCCCAGATCGCGCCGCTGAGCACAAGGCCCTTCCTGCGGCCGAAGCGCGCGGTCAGACGCGGGGTCAGAAAGCCGCGCCAGCCGGCCTCCTCGCCGAAGCTGGGGATGACGTTGATAAACGGCGCGTAGGTCACCGCGCTGACCGCCGAAATCACAATAAAGAACGAAGCGGGAAGCGCCTGCATCTCATACTGCTGCAGCGCCTCCGGGGGCAGCGCGGCCAGATAGGCCGCGCCCGAGCCGTCAAAGTGAGCGGGGAATACCAGATAATACAGCGCGGCGCCCAGCACGCACAGCACGGCCGGGCAGAACCAGGCGGCCAGGTACCAGCGGATATGCCCTTTGAGATTCGGCTTCCAGCCGAGCGATTTCAACGGGGCCCCCGCCAGCAGCGCCGCCGCCAGCGGCGCGAACATCGCCAGCGCCATGATGAGCGTGAAGGCCGTCTGGTTTCCCTTCCGCACCGCGAACCAGGACGCCAGGACCTGCAGCGGCCAGGCCAGGCCGAAAGCCCAGAGCAGATAGTCTCGAAGCGTCTTGTCTTTCATAAGATAGTCCTTTGTTATAATTTTGTCAAGCCATTTCGTTCAGCCTTTTATCCCCAGGCGGACGAAATAGCGCACGATCGGGACGAAGAACAGCAGGGTCAGAATACCCAGGATGTTGCCGGAGAAATGCTCCGGCAGCAGGCTCTGATACACGCCGAAGCCGGCGAAAAACAGCGCGCCGGCGAGGCGGAGCTCGGCCATCAGGTCGCGTACGAGCCGATAGACGCGCACGCGGTTAAAGAGCGTGATCTTCGCGCCGGTGTTCCAGCTCTTCGGGAAGCGCCCCGCGAGCACGAGGACCGCGTCCATGACGAGGCCCAGGATCGGCATCAGCAGCAGCATGCCGCGGCCGCTGTAGCCGTCGACCTCGCCGGCGAAGTTGTAGTGGGAGGGGATCTGCTCCGGCAGCTGCGGCCAGCGGATCAGGATAAAGACGATCGCGCCGATCAGCAGGACCGGGGAGACGATGCCCAGGACGCGCTGCCAGCGGGTGCTCGGGCTGCCGCAGAAGGCGTCGACCTCGGCGCGGGAGGGAATACGCATGTCGGTTCCTCCTTTGTTTTCCCGGCACTTGCCGGAAGCAGTAAGCAACGGAGTTTCTTTTACGCCGCAAAAGTGATTCCAATCGTTTTTGAGGCAGCTTTGCCGCCTCAAAAACACCATAGGGCGAGCAGAGCGAGCCCTCGCGCCGACCAAACGAGGCTTGTCCCCGGTAAGCCGAGTGCGATAAGCGCGAGTACCTCACCGACGAAGCGCTGCTTCGTCGGTGACTAAATGTCCAGCTCGGGCGGGACGTCGATTTCCTCGCCCACGTATTTGCCGTTTTTCTTCCGCTGTCGGACGCACTCGGTCAGCAGATACTCGATCTGCCCGTTGAGCGAGCGGAAATCGTCCTCCGCCCAGGCGCTGAGCGCGTCGTAAAGCTTGGGATTGAGGCGCAGCGGCACCTGTTTCTTTTCGGCCATGGCTTTAATACAGCGAGCCGGAGTTGACCACCGGCTGCGCGTCGCGGTTGCCGCACAGGACGACCAGCAGGTTCGAGACCATGGCGGCCTTGCGCTCCTCGTCGAGCTGCACGACGCCGTTTTCGTTCAGGCGCTCGAGCGCCATCTCCACCATGCCGACCGCGCCGTCGACGATCATCTTGCGCGCGTCGATGATGGCGCTGGCCTGCTGGCGCTGCAGCATGACCGCCGCGATCTCCGGCGCGTAGGCCAGGTAGGTGATGCGGGCCTCGATGATCTCGATGCCGGCCTCGCCGACCTTCTCCTGGATCTCGTCGCGGATGCGGCGGGCCACCAGCTCGCTCGAGCCGCGCAGGCTCCCCTCGTCGGCCACGCCGTCGCCGGTCGTGTCGACGTTGGGCGCCACGTCGTAGGGGTAGATGCGCACGATGTTGCGCACCGCGCTGTCGCACTGCAGGGAGAGGTATTCCTTGTAGTTGTCGACGTTGAAGACGGCCTTCGCCGTGTCCACGACGCGCCAGATCACAGCGATGCCGATCTCGACGGGGTTGCCGAGGCAGTCGTTGATCTTCTGGCGGGAGTTGGAGAGGGTCATGGCCTTGAGGGAGATCTTTTTGCTGGTCACCTCCATCGCCTGGGCCTGGCCGGTCAGCATCATGTTCAGCGCCGCGGCGCTGCCGCCGCCGCCGCCGTCCACGTCGCCGGACTGGTTGAGCTTGGTCTTGGCCGCGGGATTGACCGCGACGCAGAAGGGATTGACGTAGTAGAAGCCCTCCTCCTTCAGCGTGCCGACGTAGTTGCCGAAGAGCGTCAGCACCAGGGCCTCCTGGGGCTTGAGCACCTTGAGGCCGAGGAAAAGGATCCAGCCGAGGGAGATCCACAGCACGCCGATGACGAAGAGCGCGACGCCCCAGGGGGCGCCCCGGTCGATGCCGAAAATGCCGCCTGCGACCATCAGCGCGACCGCCGCCAGAGAGGCGAGGAGCAGCAGGAGCAGCATCGCCATGCCGTTCTTTTTATTGTTCAGGATCTGTTCTTTCACGGAAAAAGCCTCCTTGCTTTGTTTTGATATCATAATGATATCACCAAGTTAAATGATTGTCAATCCCCTTTCGCACATTTTTCGTCGCGGCGCGGCGGACAAAATAATGTCAAAACGCCCTTGACCGCCGCGGCCGAATAGGGTAAACTGGCGGTAACGGAAAAGCCATTCTCCGTCGGAACGATCGGATTATACCGGGAAAAATGAAAAAGGAGTGCAGATCATGGACGATTTATCCTACACCCCCGCTGCGGAGGGCAAGCCCTCGCTGAAAGACCGCATCCTCGGCATGAACAAGGCGCTGCTCGCCATCATCGGCGGCGCCCTGGCGCTGGTCATCGTGGCCGTCATCCTCATCACGCTTCTGGCCGGCGGCGGCAAGACCTCCTCGTTCTCGCTGCTTGAGAAGATGTACAACGGCAAGATCACCAGCTATGAGACCGCGGTCGTCAAGCTTCTCAACGGCGCCGACAAAAACACCGTCTCCAACATCCTGAAGATCATGAAGAAGAACGACGACTTCAAGGAGGACTATCTGGAGAGCAACGAAGAGAGCCTTGCCCTCATGATCGAGCGTTTTGAGGATGAATACGGCGACGACTTCAAGGTGCGCATCCGGAACGAACGCGATTCGCAGGAGCAGATCGACGAGGACGACCTTGACGACTACAAGGACGACCTCAAGGAGCTGGGCAAGCGCTACGCCGCGCTCGGCAAGTCGCTGAGCTCCCTGAAGAGCTCCGAGAAGAAGGACCTGGCCGAAGACCTGGACATCAGCGTCAGCGATCTCAACAAGCTCATCGGCTACATCAAGGATCTCGGCAGCGTTCTGAAGACCGCCAAGGTGACCGACGGCTACGACCTGGAGGCCGAGATGACGATCACCGGCAGCGAGCTGGACGAGCCCGAGACGGAGTACGAGAACCTGACCGTGCTGAAGGTCAACGGCAAGTGGGTCTCCGAATTCGGCTACGAAGCGCTGGAAGATCTTTACCGCACCCTGTACCGCTTCCTCGGCTGAGAGCGCCTGTCACAGGCAGCCGGAAATTCTGTCGGCACCCCCGCCCGCTGGCGGGGGTGCACGCCTTGAAAGGAACTCTGCCCTCATGAAAACTACCCTGAGGATCATCGCCCTGCTGCTCGCGCTGCTGCTCCTGCTCGCGGGCTGCACGCAGCAGGCGCCCGTTCCGACCGCGGAGCCCGCGTCCACGCCGGAACCCAGCCCGGAGCCGACGCCCGCGCCGACGCCGGAACCCACGCCCGAACCTACACCTGAGCCCACGCCCGAGCCGACCCCGGAGCCGACGCCCGAGCCGACGCCCGAGCCGGACTGGCCGGCGGAGCAGCTGAAGCTGCGCATCGAAGGCGCGGAGCTGTCGGAAAAGCTGCTGGACGACTATTTCATGACCTATCTCGAGCTGCCCGGCGGCACGGCGCTGACGCTGCGCGCCGATCAGCCGATCGCGGGGCTCTACCTGGTCTGGAACGACCATCCGGAGCCCTGGACCCTGGAGACCCCGAGCGGGACGATCGAGGGCGGCGGGGACGGCTATATGCACGAATTCGTCGCGCTGCGCGAGTCCGCGGAGGAAGTGACGATCCGTCTGGGGTCGAAGACCGTCGCGCTCTGCGACCTGTACGCCTTCGGCGCCGGGATCGTGCCGGACTGGGTGCAGCGCTGGGAGCAGCCCTGGGAACAGGCGGACATCCTGCTCTTCTCCACGCATTTTGACGACGAGTTCATCTTCTTCGGCGGCATCATCCCCGGCTACGGCGCGGGGCGCGGCTTGGCGGTGCAGGTGGCCTACATGACCTCGTCCTATATCGGCACCGAGCGCTTCCGCTGCCACGAGGTCCTCAACGGCCTGTGGACGGCCGGCGTGCGACACTATCCCGTGACCAGCGGCCTGCGCGACGTGCTGGTGGAGACCCTCGACGCCGCGGAGTGGTATTACGGCTACGAGACCTTCGAGTCCTTCGAGGTGGAGCAGATCCGCCGCTTCAAGCCCTCGGTGGTCGTCGGGCACGACGTGGACGGCGAATACGGCCACGCCGCGCACATGCTGGCCGGGCGGACGCTGATCACCGCCGTCGAGGCCGCCGCGGACGAGGGCCGCTATCCCGACAGCGCCAAAAAGTGGGGGACCTGGGACACGCCGAAGCTCTACCTGCACCTCTACGGCGACGAGCCCACCGTGCTGGACTACGAGACGCCGATGGAGGGCCTCGGCGGGCGGACCGCCTACGAGGTCGCCACCGCGGCCTACGCCGAGCACCAGTCGCAGCAGATCTGGACCTTCCACGTCTACAGCTTCGGCGAGCAGGGCGACAGCCATCTGTTCGGCCTCGTGCGCAGCCTCGTCGGTCCCGACGAAGCCCGCGACGACCTGATGGAACATATCGAGCGATAGTTTTCAGTTTTTAGATTTTAGTTTTTAGAAGTTGTTTGACTGCGCGGCAGCCCCCTCCCCGGAGGGGGCTGCCGCCGTTTCCTTCCCCAAAAACCACAAGCCGAAAACTATCCGCCGATTCGCCCGGGTGCGTGAAGAAAATGCTTGTCAAAGCGGGCTCGGGCGTTTACAATAGACATATAGTACATTGGCAGAGTATGCCGGGGGAGGAGATCCCATGCGCAGCAAATATTCCGTCAAGCTGAAGACCATCGTCGAGGAGCACCACCTGCAGCCGCTGCACACCTCGAAGGATTACGAAAACGCCCTGCTGACCACCGCGGACGTCAACCGCCCCGCCCTGCAGCTGGCAGGCTTCTACAACTATTTCGACCCGCACCGCCTGCAGATGATCGGTCACGTCGAGAGCACCTATCTCGGCACCCTGAGCTCCGCGGAGCGCATGGCCGCCTACGAGCGCTTCATGCAGTACGACATCTCCGCCCTGGTGATCTGCCACGGCGTCAAGCCCTCGCAGGAGTGCATCGCGATGGCCGAGAAATACGACCGCAACCTCTTCATCACCGACGAGGACACCTCCGAGTTCATGGCCGACGTGATCGTTTCCCTGCACCGGCACCTCGCGCCGCGCTGCACGATCCACGGCGTGCTGGTGGAGATCTACGGCGAGGGCGTGCTGCTGATGGGCGACAGCGGCATCGGCAAGAGCGAGACCGCCCTGGAGCTCATCAAGCGCGGCCACCGCCTGATCGCCGACGACGCGGTGGAGATCCGCAAGGTCAGCCACCAGCGCCTGCACGGCACCGCCCCGGAGATGATCCGCTACTACATGGAGCTGCGCGGCATCGGCGTCATCAACGTCCGGCACATCTACGGCGTCGGCGCGGTCAAGCCGGAGACCGGCATCGACCTCGTCGTGCTGATGGAGCCCTGGGTCGACGGCAAGGCCTACGACCGCCTCGGCCTGACCGAGGAGACCGAGACGATCCTCGGCGTGGAGCTGCCGAAGGTGACGATCCCGGTGCGCCCGGGGCGCAACCTCGCCGTCATCCTGGAGCTGGCCGCGATGAACAACCGCCAGAAGAAGATGGGCTACAACGCCGCCGAGGCGCTGACCGCCGCCCACGACGCGCTGGTCGACGGGGAATAGTTTTTAGTTTGTAGTTTTTAGTTTTTAGAATAATTGAGGGAACGTATGGAAAATCTGGAACTTGCCATTCGGGAGATCAAAGAGAAGCTGCCGGGGATGACCCTGCTGGAAAACGAGCCGATGAGCGCGCACAGCAGCTTCCGCATCGGCGGCCCGGCGCGGGCGCTGGCCGTGCCCTCGGACGTGACGGGGCTGACAAGGCTCTGCGCCATTCTGCGCGAGCACGGGACCGCGCCCTTCCTGCTCGGCAACGGCAGCAACATCCTCTTCCCGGACGAGGGCCTGCCCGAGCTGCTGCTGGTGAGCACCGAGAAGCTGCAGAAGATCTTTCTGCTGCCGGACGGCTCGATCTACGCCGAGGCGGGCGTGAGCCTGGCGCGGCTGGCGGCCTTCGCCTGCGAGCAGGGGCTGACGGGGCTGGAATTCGCCTCCGGCATCCCGGGCACCGTCGGCGGCGGCCTGCGCATGAACGCGGGGGCCTACGGCGGCGAGATGAAGGACGTCGTCGACAGCGTGGTCTACTACTACCTGCCCTGGCAGGAGCTGTTCGAGATCAAGAACGAGAACTGCCGCTTCGGCTACCGGAGCAGCATCTTCCAGCAGAGCGCCGGCATGGCGATCCTCAGCGCGGTCTTCCGCCTGCCAAAGGGCGAGAAGGAGGCCGTCTCGGCCAAAATGCGCGAGCTCAACGAGCGGCGGCGCGACAAGCAGCCGCTGGATCTGCCCTCGGCGGGCAGCGCCTTCCGCCGCCCGGAGGGCTATTTCGCCGCGGCGCTGATCGACCAGGCCGGGCTGAAAGGCTTCAGCATCGGCGGCGCGCAGGTCAGCGAAAAGCACGCCGGCTTCGTCGTCAACCGCGGCGGCGCGACCGCGAAGGACGTGCACGAGCTGATGATGCACATCCGGCAGACTGTCTGGGAGAAGTTTCAGGTCGCGCTCGAGCCGGAGATCATCATCCTCCCGCCGGATTATAAGCTGGTCGACGACAGCCCCGTCCCGAAGCGCAACCGGGTGACGGAAACGGGAATGCCGACGGAATAAGCTCCCCTGACAGGGGAGGCGTCATCCGGCGTCCCCCGCAAGCCGGATGACGGAAGGGTTTCACGGGGTTTCCTGTCATCGGGAAACCCCTCAGTCACGGCGCTTGCGTGAGACGCGCCGCGACAGCTCCCCTTTCAGGGGAGCCTGAGAGGAGGCTTTATGGAATTTCTGATCATCACCGGGCTGTCCGGCGCGGGCAAGAGCCGCGCCGCGGACGTGCTGGAGGATCTGGACTACTACTGCGTGGACAACATGCCCGTCGCGCTGATGCCGCGCTTCGCGGAGCTGTGCCTGGCCACCAGGGGGCGCTACGAGCGCGTGGCCCTGGTGACGGACGTGCGCGAGAAGAACGGCTTCAGCGAGCTGCTGCGCACGATCGACGAGCTGAACGCCATGGACTGCAGCTGCCGTATCCTCTACATGGACGCCGACCTCAAGACCCTGATCCGCCGCTACAAGGAGTCCCGGCGGCCGCACCCGCTCGCCTCGCGCGGCACGTCGGTGGAGGCCGCGGTGCAGCGTGAGGCCGAGCTGCTCGCTCCCGTCCGCGAGCGCGCGGACTACATCGTCGACACCTCCAATCTGACGCTCGGCATGCTGCAGAACCGCCTTTTCGCGCTCTTCGCCGGGGAGGAGCACAAGCGCGGCCTGGAGGTGACCGTGATGAGCTTCGGCTACAAGCACGGCCTGCCGATGGAGGCAGACCTGGTCTTCGACGCGCGCTTCCTGCCCAACCCCTTCTATGTGGACAAGCTGCGCGCCCTCTCCGGGCTCGACCTGCCGGTCAAGGAGTTTCTCTTCGCCTGCCCGCAGACCCGGGTCTTTCTCGAAAAAATGCAGGATCTGCTGGATTTCCTGCTGCCGCTCTACGCGGAGGAGGGCAAGCTGGGCCTGACGGTGGCCATCGGCTGCACCGGCGGGCGTCACCGCAGCGTGGCGCTGGCCTCCGCGCTCAACGACTACTTCGTCGCCCACGGCGTCAGCTCCGTGAACGTCAACAGAGACGTGGATAAATAATCCGGAGTTCGGAATTCGGAATGATCCTGTTCCGAACCGTTGAATGGAGCTTGTTATGAAATACGTACACGGAACCGATGAAAAAAGGCACGATATGCTGATGGTTTGGGGAAATCGGGCGCTGTTTGCCCTGTTCCTGCTCCTGTTTTTGTTTTTCCTGGGCTTTTTTGTGCTGCTGCTTACCGATGTCATTTCCGGCGGCGCATTTGAACAGCTCCTGGTTTTCCTGCTTGCGTTGATCTTTTGCGCTGCCGCGTATTTTATTGGTCTGCTGGGAGCCCTTTGGGGAAATTCCCGCTATTCTCTGGATGAGCAGGGCATCACCGTCGTTTCCGTTTTCCGTGTCCGGCGCGTTTCTTGGGATGACTTTGAGGTTGTTTTTGTCGCTCCGGTCTTCCGCGGCGCCAGATCGCAGACAAAGCACGATTACCTGATCCTCATGATCTCGAAATGCGGCGCGCTCACCCGCAAATTGACGCTGTCGAGCTGCCAATGGAACGACCATGCGTTTCTCGCCGTACGGCTCACGGAGGAACGGCGGCGGGAGTTTGAAAAATACTGCACGATCTCCGACCCTCCCGATATCCCGGTGTACAAATACTTCTAACAGCTGTCAGCTCCGTCAACGTAAACCGCGACGTGGATAAATGACAAATCGAGGGCTCCCTTTCGCAAAAGGGAGCTGGCGCGCAGCGCCTGAGGGTTTCCCTGAAATAGGAGTAACCCTCCGTCATCCGGCTTGCGGGGGACGCCGGATGCCACCTCCCTTCTGCGGAAGGGAGGCTCATAGAGGTGATCCTATGTCTTTTTCTTCCGACGCCAAGGCCGAGCTCTGCCGGCTGCGGCCGCAAAAAAAGAATATCGCCCTCGCCGAGTGCTACGGCGTCCTGCTCTACGGCAACCGCTTTTCCGCGCGGGAGATCCGCCTCGTGACCGCCTCGCCGGATTTCGCCGCGCTGCTGCCGAAGCTCTTCCGCCGCGCCTTCGGCCTGGACTTCGACGCGCTCCCGGCCGAAAACGCCGGGGGCAAGCTGCGCTTTGCCGTCGAGCAGCCGGACAAGCTGCGCGCGATCTTCGCGGCCTTCGGGCTCGAACCGGAGAGCACGCTCTCCCACCACGTCAACTTCGGCGTGCTGGAGGAGGACGAGGAGCGCCTGGCCTTCCTGCGCGGCGCCTTCCTCGCCGGCGGCAGCGCCACCGACCCGGAAAAGGGCTTCCACCTCGAGCTTGCGACGCCGCACCGCAGCGTCAGCCGCGAGACGAAGACCCTGCTGCTGGACCTTGGTTTCGAGCCGCGCGAGGCCGAGCGCGGCGGCAACGCCCTGCTCTACTTCAAGCGGGCCGACGCGATCGCCGACTTTCTGACCGCGATCGGCGCGATGAGCGCCTCGATGGGCGTGCAGACCGCGAAGGTCGAGAAGGACATGCGAAACACCATCACCCGCCGCGTCAACTGCGACACGGCCAACGCCGACAAGGTGGTCTCCGCCGCGCAGGAGCAGCTGGACGCGATCCGCTTCCTCGTGCGCGAATACGGCCTCGACGGACTGCCCGAGCCGCTGCGCGACACCGCGCTGCTGCGCCTGGCCAATCCCGAGGCCAGCCTCGCCGACCTCGCGCAGCTGAGTATCCCCCCCGTCACGAAAAGCTGCCTCAATCACCGGATGAAGAAGATTCTGTCTCTCGCCGCGCGAGGAATAAGCCTCCCCTGAAAGGGGAGGGGGACCGCGCTTGCGCGGTGGAAGGGTTTTTCGTGTCACATATTGAGCCCCTTCACCCGCTTCGCGGGAGCTCCCCTTTCAGGGGAGCCTATAAGGAAGTGATCCCATGTCATTCGTCCATCTTCACGTTCATACCGAGTATTCGCTGCTCGACGGCGCCTGCCGCATCGAGAAGCTGGCCAAGCGCGCCAGAGAGCTGGGGCAGACCGCCCTGGCCGTGACCGACCACGGCGTCATGTACGGCGCGGTGGCCTTCTACAAGGCCTGCCTCAAGGAAGGCGTCAGGCCGATCGTCGGCTGCGAGGTCTACGTCGCCCCGCGCACGCGGCACGACAAGGAGCACGGCGTCGACAACAACTACTCCCACCTGATCCTGCTGTGCAAGAACGAGACCGGCTACCGCAACCTCTGCTATCTGGTCAGCCTCGGCTTCCTCGAGGGCTTCTACCTGCGCCCGCGCATCGACTGGGCGCTGCTGCACGAGCACGCCGAGGGCCTGGTGTGCCTGTCCGGCTGCCTCGCGGGCGAGATCCCGCAGAAGCTGCTGCGCGGCGACTACGAGGGTGCGAAGGAGCGCGCGCTCGATCTGAAGGCGCTCTTCGGCGAGGATTTTTACCTCGAGATCCAGAACCACGGCATCCCCGAGGAGCGGCAGGCCGCCGAGGGCCTCGAAAAGCTCAGCGCGGAGACCGGCATCCCCCTCGTCGTCACCAACGACGCCCACTACGTCGAAAAGGCCGACGCCAACACCCAGGACGTGCTGCTGTGCATCCAGACCGGCAAGACCGTGGACGAGCCCAACCGTATGCGCTTCGAGACGCAGGAGTTCTATCTCAAGAGCGAGAAGGAGATGCGCGAGCTCTTCCCGCGCCATCCGGAGGCCGCCGACGTGACCGCCGAGATCGCGGACAAGTGCCGATACGACTTCGAGTTCGGCCACTACCACCTGCCGCGCTTCCAGCTCCCCGCCGGGGAGACGGACAGCTTCGCCTATCTGAAAAAGCTCTGCGAAAAGGGCTTCACCGAGCGCTTCCCCAACCGGCCGGAGGTGCACAGGCAGCTCGACTACGAGCTGGACATGATCCGCCGGATGGGCTTTGTGGACTATTTCCTGATCGTTTCGGACTTCATCGGCTACGCCAAGCGCGAGGGCATCCCCGTCGGGCCCGGGCGCGGCAGCGCGGCGGGCAGTGTCGTCAGCTACTGCCTGCACATCACCGACGTCGACCCGATCAAATACAGCCTCTTCTTCGAGCGCTTCCTGAACCCCGAGCGCGTCAGCATGCCGGATATCGACGTGGACTTCTGCGTCAACCGCCGCGGCGAGGTCATCGACTACGTCAACCGCCTCTACGGGCACGACCACGTCGCCCAGATCGTCACCTTCGGCACGATGGCCGCGCGCGGCGCGGTGCGCGACGTGGCGCGGGCGCTGGCGATGAGCTACGCTGAGGCAGACGCCGTGGCCAAGCAGATCCCAAACGGCCCCGGCGCGCTGAACATCACGCTCGACGAGGCGCTGCAGCTCTCTAAACCCCTGCGCGAGCAGTACAACCTCGACCCCGCCGTCAAGCGCCTGCTGGACACCGCCCGCGCGCTCGAGGGCATGCCGCGGCACGCCTCGACGCATGCCGCCGGCGTCGTCATCACCGAAAAGCCGGTCTATGACTACGTGCCGCTGGCGACGAACGACGAGTCGGTCGTCTGCCAGTACCCGATGACCACGCTCGAGGAGCTGGGGCTTCTGAAGATGGACTTCCTCGGCCTGCGGAACCTCACCGTGCTCGAGGACGCGGCCAAAATGGTGCGCAGAACGGAACCGGACTTCCGGGTCGAGACGATCCCGGAGGACGATGAGGAAAGCTTCCGCATGATCGCCGACGGGCACACCTCCGGCGTGTTCCAGCTCGAGAGCACGGGCATGACCGGCGTCTGCACGCAGCTGCGCCCGCGCAGCATCGAGGACATCACCGCCGTCATCGCCCTCTACCGCCCCGGCCCGATGGACTCGATCCCCCGCTTCATCGAGTGGAGCCAGCACCCGGAGAAGGTCAGCTACAAGCACGAGCTGCTGCGGCCGATCCTCGCCGTCACCTACGGCTGCATCGTCTATCAGGAGCAGGTCATCCAGATCTTCCAGCAGCTCGCGGGCTTCTCGCTCGGCCAGGCGGACATGATCCGCCGCGCGATGAGCAAGAAAAAGCACGCCGTCATCGACGCCGAGCGCGTGGCCTTCGTCCACGGCGACGAAACGCGCGGCATCGACGGCGCGGTGAAGCGCGGCGTGCCGGAGAACGTCGCCAACAGCATCTACGACGAGATCCTCGACTTTGCCAGCTACGCCTTCAACAAGGCCCACGCGGTCAGCTACGCGATCGTGGCCTACCGCACGGCCTACATGAAAAAGCACTACCCGCGCGAATACATGGCGGCGCTGATCAGCTCGGTGCTCGACAGCAGCGGGAAGGTGGCCGAGTACATCGCCGAGAGCCGCGAGATGGGCGTGCGCCTGCTGCCGCCGGACGTCAACGAGAGCGACGCGGACTTCACCGTGTCGGGCGCGAACCTGCGCTTCGGCCTGGTCGGCGTCAAGGGCGTCGGCTGGGGCGCGATCCGCGCGATGGTGGCCGAGCGCGAGGCGAACGGCCCCTTCCGCAGCTTCGAGGACTTCTGCCGCCGCATGATCGACAAGGACATGAACCGCCGCGCGATCGAAAATCTGATCCGCGCCGGCGCCTTCGACTCCCTCGGCTACAAGCGGCGCGTGCTTCTGCAGGCGGCGCCCCTGATCCTCGACGCGATCAGCCGTGAGAACAAGGACAACATCGCCGGACAGATGGACCTCTTCGGCGGCGGCGACGAGAGCTTCGACGAGCCGAAGAGCATCACGATGCCGGATCTTGAGGAATACAGCCCGCAGGAGAAGATGCAGATGGAGAAGGAGGTCACCGGCCTCTACCTCTCCGGGCACCCGATGGACGCCTACCGCGACCGTCTGAAGAGCATGGGCGTGTCGAAGCTCGGCGCGATCCTCGCGGACTTTGCCGAGACCGATGCCCCGCGCCTCTTCTCCGACGGGCAGAGCGTTTCGCTCGCGGGCGTCGTGTCCTCGGTGCGCACGCGCCCGACCAAGAACAAGTCGCTGATGAGCTATGCGGTGCTCGAGGACGACAGCGGCGCGATGGAGCTGATCGTCTTCCCGAAGGTGCTGGAGAGCGACGGCAAATACCTGAAGGAAAACGAGATCCTCTGGGCGCGCGGGCGCATCTCGGCCCGCGACGACAAGGAGCCGCAGCTCGTCGCGGAAGCGCTGCTGCCGCTCGAGCAGGCCATCGGCGAGGCAAAGCGCGCCGAGGAGGAGAAGCGGGAGAAGACCCTGTACGTCAAACTCCCCTCCCGCAAAAGCCCGATGCTGCACCGGATCCAGCTGCTGCTGACGATGTTCCCGGGCAAGGAGCCGCTGGTCATCTGGTGCGAGGCCGAGCGCAAGAAGATCGGCGCGCGCTGCCGCATCCACCCGGCCCTCGTGCAGGAGCTGCGGGAGCAGCTCGGCGCGGACAGCGTCGTGGTGAAGTAGTTTTTGGTTTTTAGATTTTAGTTTTTAGAAAAGCACAGGCAGGCGCTCCGGCGCCTGCCTGTGCTTGTTTTTTGTATATAATTCAGTATTCGTACACCTCGAAGCCGAACATGTCGGCCAGGGCGCGCAGCGTTTTCGCGCGGCGGCCGCGGATCACGGCAAAGTGCGGCTCGAAGCCGTCCAGCACGCTCTGCTCGACGAGCGCCCGGCAGGGGCTGTCGGTCTTCACGACGAGGGAGGTGCCGATGAACTGCCGCGGCCTGTCGAGGATCTCGCCCTCGGCGAGGAAGAAGCGGAAGCTGCCGTCCGGCTCGCGGCCGACGCGGAACACCGTCGCCTCCGGGTAAGCCTCGCAGCCGAAGTTCATCGCCGGGCCGATCTTCCGGTTCGGGTGCACGCCGATCTCCGCGCCCGTGTCCCGGCGCGCCAGCGAGCAGGCCGCCGCGCCGCAGTGCCAGAAAGTCAGCGTGTTTTCGCCCTCGTCGAGCGAGACCGGGTCGCCGAAGAAGACCGGCTCGCCGGAGAGCCGCATCCCCATCCACATCGACAGCGCACCGCAGACGTCCGCCTCGCAGGCGGCGGCGACGCCCCCGTCGTTGAGAAGGCTCAGCACCGCGCAGACCGGCGTGCCGTAGGCGGTGAAGAAGTCCGGCCAGCAGCGCGAGGCCAGCGCGCCGATCCCCCGCTCCCGCACGTACTCGCTGTAGGCGCGGTAGAGCCGCGCGTGGTCGAGCGCGTTCTTCTCCGGGGTCTTGTCCAGGCCGCAGGTCGCGCGGCGCGTCTTTTCGAGGTATGCCGCGCAGCCCTCAGGATCGTAAGCCTTTGCGCGCTCGATGAGCTCCCGGGCCTCGATCGACTCGAGCTCCACGCCGAAGACGCTCATCAGCTCGGCGTCCAGCGCCCGGCCGAAGCCGAAGCCCTGCGGCGTGTGGCCGACGGCGGCCAGGCGCAGGCTCCGCAGCGCCTTTTTCAGCTTCGCCGCAGCGACGACGGTCTTCACGGTCTCCGCGACGCTCTCCTCCTCCGGCGCGCCGAAGGCGTAGGCGAAGGGGCGGCCGCCGAAGGCGCGCAGGGTGTTCGCCGCGGAATAGGCGCCGGTCAGCGAGTTGAGGCGCAGCCTCCCGCCGTCGATCACCGGCTCGCGCAGCGTCCAGAGCAGCAGCGGGCAGTCGAAGCGGCGCAGGACTTCGGCCATATAGGCGGCGTTGGCGAAGGTGAGGTTCTGGAACACGACCAGGTCGGGGCTTTTCCCCTCCAGATAGCCGCGCAGCGCCTCGACGCTCAGCAGCATCTCCTCCGGGCAGACGAAGTCCGCCTCCGCCGCGCGCAGCAGCTTTTTCGAGCGCTCGAACTGATCCGCCGCGCTCTCCAGATGAAAGGTGGGCACGCCCACCGGGACATACAGGGCCTGAAAGCTCATCGTCGCACCTCTTCCTGTGTTTTCCGTGTCATCATATGCCTTTCCCGGCGCGCTGTCAATCCCCCGCGGCTCTTGACAAATGCCGGGGCAGGGGCTAAACTGAATTTGTTGAGCCAATAAAACGATAGGGAGGTTTTTCCGTTGAAAACCGATCTGAAAGAAATCTGCAAGGATATCCGCTGCGATATCATGACCTGCATCGGTCACCTGGGCGTCGGGCACATCGGCGGCTGCCTGTCCGTGGTGGAGGCCCTGGCGGTGCTGTACTTCCAGGAGATGAACATTGACCCGGCCAACCCGCAGATGCCCGGGCGCGACCGCTTCGTCTGCTCGAAGGGGCACGCCGGCCCCGCCGTGTACGCGACGCTGGCCAACCGCGGCTACTTTGACAAGGCGGAGCTGCTGACCCTCAACCAGGGCGGCACCCATCTGCCCAGCCACTGCGACATGCGCCTGACCACCGGCATCGACATGACCGCCGGCTCCCTCGGCCAGGGCTTCTCCTGCGCCGTGGGTATCGCGCTCGGCGCCAAGCTCGAGGGCGACGGCGCGAAGGTCTACGCCCTCGTCGGCGACGGCGAGAGCCAGGAGGGCCAGATTTGGGAGGCGGCGATGTTCGCCGCGGCCAAGGGCTTGGACAACCTCATCGCGATCACCGACTACAACAAGCTCCAGATCGACGGCCCCGTGGCCGAGATCAACGACGTCGCGCCGCTCGACGAGAAATGGTCCGCCTTCGGCTGGAACGTCATCGAGGTGGAGGACGGCAACGACGTCGAGCAGGTGGCCGAGGCGCTGCGCCACACGCATCTGTGCGCCGACAGCGGCAGGCCGACGATGGTCATCCTGAACACGAAGAAGGGCTGCGGCGTCAAGTGGATCGAGGATCTCGGCGCCGGCAACCACAACACCAAGGTCAGCGAGGAGCAGGCCCGTGCCGCCGTCGCTGAGATCAGAGGGGAGTGAAGACCATGGAAATGAGAGCTGTTTACGCCTCCGTCATGGCGGAGCTGATGAGCGCCGACAAGCACGTCTGCATCCTGGACGCCGACCTCTCCAAGGCCAGCGGCACCCACAAGCTCTACGCGCAGTTCCCGCAGCAGATGTTCGACTGCGGCGTGGCCGAGCAGAACATGGCCTCCATCGCCGCGGGCCTCGCCAGCTATGGCTTCAAGCCCTGGATTGAGAGCTTCACGCCCTTCGCCACGCGCCGCATCTGCGACCAGATCGCGATCTCCGTCTGCTACGCGAGGAACAACGTCAAGATCGTCGGCACCGACCCCGGCATCTCCGCCGAGCTCAACGGCGCCACGCACATGAGCATGGAGGACATCGGCGTGCTGCGCTCCATCCCCGGCATCGTGATCTTCGAGCCGGTGGACGAGGTGCAGCTGCGCGCCGCGATCCCCGTCGTCAACGCCTACGAGGGCCCGGTCTACGTCCGTCTCTTCCGCAAGGAGACCCCCGTGGTCTTCGGCGAGGGCTATAGCTTCGATCTCTTCAAGGCCGACACGCTGCGCGAGGGCAAGGACCTGAGCATCTTCGTCTCCGGCATGATGACCGCCGACGCGGTGAAGGCAGCCGAGCTCCTGGCCGCCGAGGGCATCGACGCCGAGCTGATCAACGTCCACACCATCAAGCCCATCGACCGCGAGACCGTCCTCGCCTCCGCCCGCAAGACCGGCGCGGTGCTGACCGTGGAGAACCACAACGTCATCGGCGGCCTGCACTCGGCCGTGCTCGAGACCCTGGCCGAGGAGAAGATCCCCGTCTGCGCCGTCGCCGTGCCCGACCGCTTCGGCGAAGTCGGCAAGATCCCCTATCTGCGCGGGGTCATGGGCCTGACGGTGGAAAACATCGTTGAGAAAGCCAAACGGGCGGTCAGCCTGAAGTGAATTCAGAGTTCGGATTAAAAACCGGAGTGAGGGATCGCGCGTTCCTCACTCCGTTTTATGAGAGGCCTCCCCTGAAAGGGGAGGTGCCCCGGTGCGCACACCGGGGCGGAGGGGTTTGCGTCTATGACATATTCCCGACAAACCCCTCAGTCACGCTTCGCGTGACAGCATCCACGAAAGGGATCGGTAAACCGACAAACCCCTCAGTCACGCTTCGCGTGACAGCGTCCACGAACGTGATCGGTAAACCGACAAACCCCTCAGTCACGCTTTGCGTGACAGCGTCCACGAAAGGGATCGGTAAACCGACAAACCCCTCAGTCACGGCTTCGCCGTGACAGCTCCCCTTTCAGGGGAGCCTGCAAGGAAGGAGATTATATGAAAATAGCGATCGGAAGCGACAAATCCGGCTTTGACGTCAAGGAGGCCGTCAAGGCCTGGCTCGCCGAAAACGGCTGTGATTTCGACGATCTCGGCACCGTCGAGCTCGAGCAGGTGCACCCCTACTATCAGGTGGCCTCGGAGGTCGCCCCGCTGGTACAGCAGGGCGTCTATGAGCGGGCGATCCTGATCTGCGGCACCGGCGCGGGCATGTGCGTCGTAGCCAACAAGTTCAGGGGCGTCTATGCCGTCGCCTGCGAGAGCGTGTATGCGGCGAAGATGGCCCGCGCCATCAACAACGCCTCGATCCTCTGCATGGGCGGCTGGATCGTCGGCCCGGAGATGGCCGTCGAGATGGTCAGGACCTTCCTGAACACCGCCTGGTGCCAGGATCTCGAGGACTGGCGCGCCGCCAACATGCACCGCTTCGCCGAAAAGCTCAACGCGATCGAGGACGGGATCTATGGGGACTGAGTTCGTCTACGCCCAGCCGGTAAAGATATACTTCGGCGAGGGCTGCTTCGCCCGCCTGGGCGAGGTGCTGGCGGAGCTCGGCGTGCAGCGCGCCGTGCTGGTCTGCGGGCGGCATTTCGCGCCGGAGGCCGAGGCAATGGCGGCCGACGACAGCCGCATTGCCGCCGTGTTTCCCGGCGTGGAGCAGAACCCGCAGCTTTCCGGCGTGCGGGAGACCGTGCGGCTCTGCCGCGAGACCGGGGCGGACGCCGTGATCGGCGTCGGCGGCGGCAGCTCGATCGACACGGCGAAGTTCGCCGCGGCCGTCGCGCCCAACGAGGGCGAGGCCCTCGACTACTACCGCGGGCTGCGCGCCTTCGACGCGAACTCGCGCCTGCGCATCGTCGCCGTGCCCACCACCGCGGGCACCGGCAGCGAGGTCACGCAGGTGAGCGTCGTCAGCCATGAAAGCGAGAAAAAGACGATCAACCACCCGGCCTTCATGCCCTCTGCCGCGATCGTCGATCCCCGCCTGAGCGCGACGGTGCCGCCGCGCACGACGATGAACACCGGCCTCGACGCGCTCGCCCACGCGCTCGAGGGCTACTGGAGCCGGAACCACCAGCCGATCCCCGATCTGAAGGCGGTCGAGGCCGTGCGCCTGGTGCTCGAAAACCTCGAGCGCGCGTACCGCGACGGCTCGGACATGGAGGCGCGGGCCAACATGGCCTATGCGTCGCTCCTCGGCGGGCTGAGCTTCGCCCTGCCCAAGACCGCCGCCTGCCACGCCTGCAGCTATCCGCTGTCGGAGCTGTATCATCTGCCGCACGGCGAGGCCTGCGCCTTCACGCTCGACAGTTTTGTGCGCGTCAATGCCGACGCGCGGCTGGAGGAGCTCTGCCGCCGCGCCGGTCTGAAGGACACGGAGGAGCTCGCCGCGCGCATCCGCGCCCTCAAGGCGCTCGGCGGTCTGCGCACGCGCCTGTCCGAGCTCGGCGAGGTCGATATCCCGGCCCTGGCCGCCGCCTGCGCCGCGCATCCGCTGATGAACAACAACCCCGTCAGGCTGGACGATAAACGCCTCGCGGCGATGTTCGAAGCCCTGCGATGAGCGAAAAGGCCAGAAACGCGGGGCTGATCGGCGGCATGGTCGTCGCCTGGTCGGTCTATTACGCGGTGTCGAAGATCCTTGTCGACGCCACCGGCTCGGCGCTGCTGACGGGCTTTCTGCTGCGCTCGGCGGCGCTGCTCTTCCTGACGGCGCAGCTCCTGCTCTCGGGCGGCTTCGCGCGGCTCTTCCGGCAGGGCGGAAGCGTGTGGATCCTGCTTCTGATCGGCCTGTTCGGCTTTCTGCTGGATCTCTTCGCCAACCTCGGCTATGCCGGGGGCAATCTCAGCACCGGCACGGCCCTGCTGAAGACCGACGTGCTGATGGTCAACCTCGTCACCGTGATCCTGCTGAAAAAGAAGCTCTATGTCTCCGACTGGCTGGGCACCGCCGTGATGCTGCTCGGCGTGCTGCTGGTGCTGGGCGTCGACTTCCGCGGCTTCGCGCTGAACGTCTACGACCTCTTCTTCCTGCTCTCGGCCGCCTGCGTCACCGCCAACGCCTTTATCATCAAGGCCGCGCAGGAGCGCCGGCAGGTCGACGCCGACACGATCTCCTACTACAACAACTTCGTCGTGCTGCTGCTCTTCGCCGGCAGCGCGGCGCTCACGGGCGAGCTCCGTCCCGCCGAGGCGGCTGGCGCGGTCCCCGGCTTCTGGTGGCTGGTGCCGCTGGGCGGCCTCGCGCAGACCGGGATCTATTTCTTCTACTACCGCAATCTGCGGCGGCACGAGGTCTGGGTCGTCAAGCTCTGGCTGCTGCTGATGCCCGTGCTGAGCTGCCTGATCGGCGTCTTCTTCCTGCACGAGACGCTCACGCCGCTCAAGCTGCTCGGCGTCGCCGTCGTGCTGCTCGGCGCGGCAATTTTGCTGCTGCGCGCCCGCCTGCACCCCGAAGGGAGTGCTTAGTGCGCAGTGCTTAGTGCTTGGAAAAACGCCCCCGGGATGGCAAGCCATCCCGGGGGCTCTTTTTCAAATCGTGTTTTCCGGGGGCGTGTACCTCGGAAAACACACTTTGCGCCCTGCCAGTGTGCGAGCGTCTCCCGCAAGCGAGTGCATGCAGCAGGGCGAAATTCTCAACGGGAAGCCCAGCGAAGCGGGTTCCCGTTGACTCAAATCCCCGTTTCCTCCTCATCGGGGCGGGGGAAAGTCACCACGAAGACCGAGCCCTGGGGCTTGTTCGCGCCGACGGCGATGCTGCCGCCGTGGGCCAGCACCGCGTCGTGCACGATGCTCAGGCCGAGGCCGGTGCCGCCCGAGGCGCGGGAACGCGCCTTGTCCACGCGGTAGAAGCGGGAGAAGATGTTCAGCCGGTCCTCCTCCGGGATGCCGATGCCGCTGTCGGCCACGGTGAGCATGATCTTCTCCTCATCGGCCTCCAGTCTGATCCAGACGTCGCCGTCCGGCACGTTGTACTTGACGGCGTTTTCGGTCAGGTTGAAGATGACGTGGAACATGTCGTCGGTGTTGGCCATGATGACGCAGCCCTCGCTGAGCTCGGGGTGCAGATGCACCTGCCGCTCGGCGGCCACCGGGCGCAGCGGCACCAGCGCGTCCAGCGCGACCTGCTTGAGGTCCACCGGCTCGGACAGGCGCTGCACGCCGTCGTCCAGGCGGCTGAGGTCCAGCAGCTCCTCGGTCGTGCGCTGCAGACGGCGGGCCTCGCTGCTGATGTCAGCGGCGAATTCCCGCACCGTGGCCATGTCCACGTTGTCGTTCTGCACGACGCTGTCGGCCAGCAGGCGGATCGAGGCCAGCGGCGTTTTCAGCTCGTGCGAGGCGTCGGACACAAAGCGGCGGCGCTGCTTTTCGGTCTCGTCCAGGCGCTCGGTCAGCAGGTTGAACTCGTCGCCGAGCTCGGCGATCTCGTCCTTGCCCTTCACCTTCAGCCGGTGCTCGTAATCGCCGCCGGCGACGATGCGCATCGACTGCACCAGCTCGCGGATGCGGCTGAGCAGCAGCTCCGCGAAGACGAGCACCAGCACGATCGCGAGCCCCGCGATCGCCAGGGAGCTCGCGCGGATCCTCCCCTGCACCGTCATGATCAGCCCCGCGCGCTCCTGGTCGCGCTCGTAGAGATAGAGCGCGCCGCGCTGGCCGTTCTGCGTCGTGAAGGGCACGGCGCAGGCGCTGAAGAAGGCGGTCTCGTCAAAGTCCGAGCGGAAGACGTTCTTGCCCTCCAGCGCGCGCAGCAGCTCCTCCGGCGCGCCGCCCCCGCCGCTGTCGTAGACCAGCGTGCCATGCTCGTCGGCCACGGCGACGCGGCCGTAGCCGCTGACGTCCATCAGGCGCAGCACCTCCTCGATGCCGCCGCGGCCCAGGCTGTCCAGGCCGGACAGCGACGCGGCGACGACCGAGGCCTGGCTGAGCATGCCGCTCTCCTTCTCCTGAAAGACCAGGTCGCGCGAGGAGATCAGCGGATAGGTGTTGAACAGCAGCAGCAGGATCAGAAGGATCACGATGATGATGCTGAAAAACTGAAGCCTTATGCTGCGCATGCCTCAGTCCTCGTCCGAGAAGTAGTAGCCGACGCCCCACTTGGTCACGATGTAGGTCGGACGGCTGGGGTCGAGCTCCAGCTTTTCACGCAGGCGGCGGATGTGCACGTCCACGGTGCGCGTGTCGCCCTGATAGTCGTAGCCCCAGACCAGGTCCAGCAGGCTCTCGCGGCTGTATACCTTGCCGGGGTTGCGCATCAGGAACTCGATCAGGTCGAATTCCTTCATCGTCAGCTCCACGTTCCGGCCGTTCTTGCTGGCGCTGCGGCGCTCCGGGTCGATGCTGATGTGCCCGCGCCGGAGCACCGGGCTGGCCGGCTGGGCCGGGGCGGCGGTGATGCTCGAGCGGCGCAGCAGCGCGCGGATGCGCGCCTTGAGCTCGAGGATGTTGAAGGGCTTGGTGACATAGTCGTCCGCGCCGGACTCGAAGCCCATCAGCAGGTCCGCGCCCTCGCTGCGGGCCGTCAGCATGATGATCGGCACGGTGGAGAAGCTGCGGATCTCCTGGCAGGCCTGCAGCCCGTCCTTCTTCGGCATCATCAGATCCAGCACGATCAGGTCGTAGCCGCCCGTGCGCGCCAGCTCCACCGCCTCCTCGCCGTCGTAGCCGGCGTCGACCGTGTAGCCCTCGTTCTCGAGGTTGTATTTGATTCCCTTGACGAGCAGGCGCTCGTCGTCCACAACAAGGATCTTCATGTGTTTCCTCCGGCTTTCCGCCCATGTCGAAGCCTGTCGGCGAAATTAAGTTGCATTTTTCTTCTTTCGATTATATAATAGCACTCGTGCTTTTACTATACCATAATACCACATTCCTGAAAAATCGGGAGAGAAAAATGAAAAAATTCCGAACTTTAAGTTTTTTGATATTGATCTGCCTGCTGCTGAGCATCGTGTCCCCCGCCGCGCTGGCGCTGGAGCCCCCCGAGGTGACGGCCCGGTCCTGGATCATCATCGACATGAACACCGGCGAGGTGATCGCCGAGCACAACGCCGACGAGCCGCGCTCCCCCGCAAGCCTGACGAAGATTATGACCGGCCTGCTGGCCGTCGAGGCCGTCGAAGCCGAGGCCGACCCCCTGACGATGGAGGAGATCGTCACCGCGGGCTATGACTGCCAGACCGGCATGGACAGCTCCAGCAGCAACGCCAGCATCGTCGCCGGCGAAAAAATGAGCTTTCAGGACTTCTTCTACTGCGCGATGGTCGTCTCCGCCAACGACGCCTGCAACGTCATCGCCTCCCACATCTCCGGCAGCATCGGCGGCTTTGTCGAAAAAATGAACGCCCGCGCGGCGGAGCTCGGCCTTAAGGACACCCGCTTCGTCGACCCCAACGGCCTGTCCTACGACAACATCACCACCGCCCGCGAGCTGAGCGTGCTCCTGCAGGAAGCGCTCAAGCATGAGGCCTTTGCGGAGGCCTTCAGCACCAGCTACTACACCGTGCCCAAGACCAACTACAACGACGAGAGAAATCTCAAGAGCACCGACGCGCTCACCACGCCGGACTCCTACTACTCGCAGTACGGCGACTACAGCTATCAATACGCCGTCGGCGCCAAGACCGGCTTTACCCGCCGCGCGGGCTACTGCCTGGCCTCCGTCGCCGAGAAGGACGACATGAAGGTCATGATCGTCGTGCTGGGCTGCCCCGGCCCGCTGACGGCCGACTCCGCCGAGCCGGAGAGCTTCAACGACACGATCGCCCTCTACGACTGGGCCTTTGAGAACTTCTCGTACCAGACGGTGCTCACCGCCGGCGAGACCATCGGAGACCCGCTGCCGGTCAATCAGGCCGAGGGCGACGCCATGGCCAAGCTCCAGTGCACCGACAGCCTGACCCTGCTGCTGCCCAAGGAGCTGGAGGGCAGCCGCCACCTGACGATCAGCATCTACGAGGACCGCCTGAACGCGCCCATCGCGGCCAACACCGTGCTGGGCAGCCTGATGGTGAAAATCGGTGAGAAGGAATACGGCCCCTTCGATCTGATCACGAAAAGCGAGATCAAGATCGCCAAGACCGAGATCATGCAGGACAAGGTGAACGAGTTCGTCTTCTCCCGCGAGGTCCTCATCACCGGCATCGTGCTGCTCATCATCATCCTTCTGTACATCACCCTGGTCATCCGCTACCGGGCGCTGCACCGGAAGCATCTGCGCGAGAAGCGCCGGGCGGAAAAGCGCCGCGAGGCCGCGCGCCGTCAGCGCCAGCTGCAGAACGAGAGCGGTACCGACGGCCTCGGCGAGCCGACGCAGCGCTTCACCGCCATCCACACCGTCGAACGCGACGCCGACGCCATCGACCTCGGCCGCTTCTTCGACGAGGTGATCGCGCCGGAGCAGAAGCCGGAGGCGAGCGCGCCGGAGTCCGAACCAGAAGATCCCGCTCCCGCCGAGCCGGCGGAAAAACCCGGCCAGCCGGAAGAACAGTAACTGTCAGCAGCCCCCTCATCCGAGGGGGCTGAATCCTATTTTCCCCGAAAGGAGGAGGCCCATGCTCAAGCTGTATATCGGCCCGGCGGGCAGCGGCAAGACCGCGGCCGCCATGGACGAGATCCGCGCCCGGGTGCTCGCCGAGCAGCCCGGCAGCCTGCTGATCGTGCCGGAGCAGTACAGCCACGAGGCCGAGCGCGAGCTCTGCCGCCGCTGCGGCGACACGATGAGCCGCTTCGCCGAGGTCTTCAGCTTTTCCGGGCTCGCGCGGCGCGTCCTCGCCGAGGAAGGGGGCTCTGCGCTGCCGGTGCTGGACAAGGGCGGACGTCTGCTGTGCATGACCCTCGCGCTCGGCGGCGTGGGCGAGCGGCTGACGGCCTATCGCAGCGCGCGCCGCCGTCCGGAGTTCCCCGCGCTGATGCTCTCCGCCGCGGACGAGCTGAAAAGCGCGGGCGTGAGCGCCGAACAGCTGCAGGCGGCCGCCGAGGACTGCGACGAGCGCCTCGGCGACAAGCTGCGGGACGCGGCGCTGGTGCTCGAGGCCTACGACGCGGTCGTCTCGAACGGCCGTGCCGACCCCGCCGACCGGCTGACGCTGCTCGCGCAGCTCCTTCCCGCCTGCCTCGGGCCGGGGGCGCGGATCTGGGTCGACGGCTTCATCGACTTCACCGGCCAGGAGCGGGAGATCCTCCGCGCGATGCTGCGCAGCGGCGCGGAAGTCACCGTCTGCCTGACCCTGGACGCGCTGCGGGGCGGGGACGAGATCTTCGCCCTCTCCCGCCGCGCCGCGCGCTCGCTGAAGGCCGCCGCCGAGGAGCTCGGAGTCCCGGTCTCCCTGCGCGTCTTTGAAGAGAACGAAAACAAGGACGCTGCGCTGCGCTTCTTCACCGAGCGGCTCTTCCGCTTTACGGAGGAGCGCTTCGACGGCGAGAACCGCGCGATCGCCCTGCACCGGGCCGAGCGCATGTCCGAGGAGTGCGAATTCGCCGCGGCCCGCGCGCTGGAGCTGGTGCGCGGCGGCGCGCGCTGGCGCGACATCGCCGTGGCGGCGCGCGGCTTCGAGGACTACCGCCCGCTGCTCGAGAGCGTGTTCCGCCACTACGGCGTGCCGCTCTACCTCACGCGCCGCAGCGAGCTGCTGCTCAAGCCGCTCCCCGCGCTGATCGCCGGGGCCTTCGAGATCCTCGAAAGCGGCTGGGACGTCGACGATGTGACGAGCTATCTGCGCACCGGCCTCACCGGCCTGAGCGCCGACGAGTGCGACACGCTGGAGAGCTACGTCTTCAAATGGCAGCTGCGCGCATCCGCCTGGCAGCGCCGGAGCGACTGGAAGCAGCACCCGGACGGCTACGGCGCGCCCGTGACCGAGGAGTCCGAGGCGCGGCTGCAGGAGATCAACGCCCTGCGCCGCCGCGTCGCAGGGCCCCTGCTGAGTCTCGAACGGCGCGGGAAGGAGGCTTCCTCCGCCGCCGGACAGGCAGCGGCGCTCGCCCGCTATTTCGAGGATCTGAAGCTGCCGGAGACGCTGGAGGCGCGCGCCGCCGCGCTGGCCGCGGCCGGGCAGGACCGCCTCGCCGCCGAGTACCGCCAGCTCTGGGAGCTGATCGTGTCCGCGCTCGAGCAGTTTGAGGCCGTCCTCGGCGAAACGGAGATGGATCAGAACAGCTTCGGGAGGCTCTTTCTGCAGATGCTCTCCCGCTACGACGTCGGCACGATCCCCGTGTCGCTCGACCGGGTTTCCGCCGGCGACTTCGACCGCATGCGCCGCCGCAGCATCCGGCACCTGATCGTGCTGGGCGCCTGCGACGAGCGCCTGCCCCTGACGCAGGAGCAGGGCGGCCTCTTCTCCGACGACGAGCGCGAGCGCCTCTACGCCCTGGGCATCGACCTGGGCGGCGCCGGCGAGGAGGAGCTCTGGCGCGAGTTCGCGCTGATCTACCATGTGCTGACCCTGCCCTCCGAAACGCTCGACCTCTGCTATGCCTCCGCCTCGGCCTCGGGCGAGCCGCAGCGCCCCGCCATCGTCTATAAGCGCGCGCAGGCGCTCTTCGGCCTGCCCGAGCTGCCGGTGGAGCCCGAGCGCTGCCGCCTGGCCGCGCCCGCCCCGGCGCTGACCCTGGCCGCCAACGCCCTGCGCGGCGGCGACGGGCTGACCCGGGCCGCGGCCTCTTACATCCGCGCGCACGAGCCGGCGCGCATGGCCCCGCTGGAGGCCGCCGCC
>JAFZQE010000063.1 GCA_017552325.1 Oscillospiraceae bacterium | reverse complement strand
GCGCCATCGTGCTGCCCAACGGCACCGGCAAGACCGTCCGCGTGCTGTGCTTCTGCCCGCCCGAGCAGGTCGACGAGGCTCTCGCGGCCGGCGCCGATTACGCCGGCGGCATGGACTACGTCGAGAAGATCCAGAAGGAAAACTGGTTTGAGTTCGATACCGTGATCGCCAACCCCAAGATGATGGGCACCGTCGGCCGTCTCGGTAAGATCCTCGGCCCCAAGGGCCTGATGCCCTCCCCGAAGGCCGGCACCGTCACCCCGAACGTGGCGCAGGCCGTCAAGGAGGCCAAGGCCGGCAAGGTCGAGTACCGCCTGGACAAGACCAACATCATCCACTGCCCCATCGGCAAGGTCAGCTTCGGCGCCGAGAAGCTCTACGAGAACTACGTCGCCCTGCTCAGCGCCATCATCAAGGCCAAGCCCGCCGCCGCGAAGGGCCAGTACATCCGCTCCTGCGTGACGGCCTCCACCATGGGCCCCGGCGTGAAGATCAACGCCCAGAAGCAGCTGTAATCATTGCCTGATAAAAACACCGTCGTTTGATACGACGGTGTTTTTTTATTTTTCCGCGAGCCCGCGGCAGAGGGGGAACCATTCGCAGTCGCCGCAGATCTCTTCGAGACGGCCGGCCTCAAAGATCTCTTCCCGCACGCGCTTTTCCAGCTCCGCGGCTTCGTACCGAAACGGGGTAACGAGGCCGAGGATCCCGCAGACGGCCTGATCGTAGCGCCGCACCTTGTCCTGAAAGGCGCAGAGCCCGTCCCGGCCGTTCGGGCAGGCGGCGCAGACCTCGTCCGCGCCGTCGATCAGCGTGATGCGCCCCGTTTCGGCGAGGCGCCGCTTCTGCTCGGCCATGTTGGCGCAGAAGGCGCCGTCGTAGCCCTCCCCGACGAAGTTCGGCAGGCAGAGCAGATGATGCGGGCGCAGCCTCATGCCGCGCCGCCTCTCAGAAAGAGCCAGACGCAGAGCGCGATCTGCAGCAGCGCCAGGATCGGGAAGCCCCAGGCGAAGTACCAGTGCTTCGTCTTGTGGCGGAAAACGCGCATGCCGATCACGCCGCCCACCGCGCCGCCGATCGCGGCCAGCAGGAACAGGGTCTTCTCCGGCACGCGCCGGGCGCCCGCCTTCGCGCGGCCCTTGTCCGAGCCCATCACGATGAAGAGCACGACGCTCATCAGCAGCAGCCACAGGATCAGCAGCCGCAGTGGATCTTCTTTGAAAAAGTCAAGGATTCCGTTCATGTCAGTTCTCCGTAATACCAGCCGGACATGCCCTTGTGCTTGACAAAGAAGCCCCGGCTCGTTTCCTCGACCACGCCCACCGCGTCGCCCGGCTCGAGCGGCAGGACATAGTCCGTACAATCGTTGCAGTCGGTGAACTCTTCGCCGGTGAAGAGGTATTTCGTCAGAATGTCCATCTCGTAGCCGGTGCGGACGTGCCGGCAGTGCGAGAATTCCTCGCCGCGCCGCAGCACCTGCACCCGGCTGTCGCCCCAGCGGATGTAGTAGGAGCGCTCCCCCGCCGCCTGCGCGGTCTTCACCGTGCGCAGCGGGAAGGGATCGAAGGCGACGAGGCCGAAGTCCTCGCTGCCCTCGAAGGGGATGACCAGCGCGTTGAGCTGGCCGTCGTCCTTGAGCACGCAGCCGCCGTCGATCGAAATGATGCGGCTGTCGCGGTCGATGATCGGGTTGGCGCTGACGATGTCGCGGTGGTAGAGCATCACCGGCCAGTGCCCGACGATCACCCATTTGTCGAAGCGCCAGCCCTGCCGCATGAAGGCATCGCAGCGGGTCAGCTCGTCGGCCGTGTGCGCTTCCAGGGCCTTGCCCGGCCGCACGGCGGCGTGGGCGAAGATGTAATGCTCCGTTTCGATCGCGTGGGGCAGGCTCTCCAGAAAAGCCCATTCCCCGGGGAAACGCCGGCGCAGCTCCTGCTTGACGAGGGTGAAGCTCTCCGTCTCGAAGGGGTCGATGCCGGCGGCATTGCACATCTCCCACAGCAGACCGCGCTTTTTCGTCACGATATAGCGCAGCACCCGCTCGTCGTCGTCCTCGGGAAAGAGGAAGACGTCGTTCCAGGAGTCGCAGTTGCCCAGCAGAAGATGACAGTTGCCCCGCCTGGTCAGATCCATCAGAAAATGCAGGGTGTTCAGGCTCTCGGGGCCCTTTTCGAGGAAGTCCCCGGCGACGATCAGCTCGTCGTCCGCGCCGAAGGCAGCCTTTTCCAGCAGGCCGCGCAGATAGGGCAGGTTCCCGTGGATGTCGGAGACGACGAGGATCCGCCGCCCGGGCGCGATACGCAGACGCTCGACGCGCGCGGGCCGGTCAAACATAGCCCGCACCCCCGATCTTCTTCTCCATCAGCAAAATCTTCCCAAAGCGCCCCCGCTCCGATCCGAGCGTGATAAAACCCCAGTGCCGGTAGAAGGCCAGGGCGGGAGCGTTGTCCTCCGCGACGGTCAGGCGCAGCGAGCGCCGCCCGAGCGCGCGGTAGTGCATAATCGCCCGGCCGAGGAGCTGGATGCCCATGCCGCGGCGGCGGTACTCCGGCAGCAGATAGAGCAGGCTAAGCCAGCCGTAGCCCGCGTGCGCGCCGCGCCGCATGTCCATATCCACCAGGCCCACCGGTTCGTCCTCCGCAAGGATGCGCAGCACCGCGCCGGGGTCGGCCCGGTGGTGTTCCGCCGCCGCAAGCAGATAGCTCTCCGGCGAAAAGCCGCGGGTCGTGCCGTGCGCCGCGCGCCAGGCATCCTCGTAGCAGGAGACGTAGAATTTCTCCTCCTTCAGCGGGTCGATCGGCTCGGCCCGCAGGTCGGGCGTCCGCTCCCAGGGCTCGAGCTCCAGCACGTCCAGATGCGCGCAGTCGCCGAGAAACTCCGGCGTGAAGACGCCGCTTTCGCAGCGCAGGCAGGAGATCGCCGTGTTGCCGCCGATCGGGATGTGCGCGGGCTGCCCCGGGGCGATGTTCAGCATCTTCGTCAGCAGGCAGAGGATCGTGACGCCGTGGCTGACCACGGCGACGCTCTGTCCCTCGTGCCGGCGCAGGATCTCTTCGATCGCGGGCCAGGCGCGCGCCGTCACGTCGGCAAAGCTCTCCGCGCCTTCCGGCCGCCAGCCGTCCTGCCGCAGCAGGAAGGTCTTGATCTCTCCGGGCTGGTCGTGCTTCAGGTCGCCGAAAAAGCGCCCCTCCCAGGGGCCCATGTTCAGCTCGCGCAGGCGCGGGTCGATATGCAGCGGCAGGCCGCGGCCCTTCTGCAGCGCCTCGGCGGTGCAGACGGCGCGGCTGAGGTCGCTGACGTAAACCGCGTCCAGCGGCACTTCCCTCATGCGCTCGCCGAGCAGCTCGGCCTGGCGCAGGCCGAGGGCGGTCGCCTCGCCGTCCCAGTGGCCCTGCATGATGCGGAACAGGTTCCCCTCCGCCTGCACGTGGCGGATCAAATAAATTTTTGTCATAAGCGGCACCCGAATCTTGACCGAAGGCCCGGAATGAAGTATAATTGTGCAATAATAAGGGAGAGTATGCCCATCGGTCGCTTTCTGTCCCTATTATAGCGTGCTTCACCGGTTTGTACAAGTCCGAAAAAGGGGTGACTGCCATGCCGCAGGATGCGGGCAACAGGAGAAAGGTGCGGGCCGCGGCGCTTGTCGCGGGCGACGGCGCCACGCTCCAGGCCATCCTGGACTCCATCTATTTCAAAGAGCTGCCGAATTTCGAGCTGGTGGCCGTCATCTCCCCGGAAAAGGGCGTATACGCGATGACGCGCGCGCTCAACGCCGGGGTGCCGGCCTATGTCGTCGACCCGGAGCTCTTCCCCACCATGACGAGCCACAGCATGGCCGTTGCCAACAAGCTGCGCGACATGGACATTGAGCTCGTGATCCTCGCGGGCTACGATCTGCCGCTGGGCGTGATCCCCTACCAGTTCAAAAATGCCATCATCGGCACCTTCCCGGCCCTATACCCCGCCTTCGAGGACGAGGAGGGCGACATCCAGTACGCCGTGCTCGAGCGCGGCCTGAAGGTCACCGGCGCCACCGCCTATTTCGCCGACCAGGACGGGCGCGTGGGCGGGATCATCCTGCAGAAGGCCGTGGACGTCCTCCCGGGCGACGATCCGGAGTCCCTGCGCCGACGCGTGACGGAGGAGGCCGAATGGAAGCTCCTCAGCCACGCCGTCGCGCTCTACTGCGCGGGCAAGCTGAAGATCCGCGGCAAGCGCGTGGTCATCGGCGATTAGTCCTTATTCTGATATGAAAACCCGTGCGCCTCAGGGCGCACGGGTTTTCTGCGTCTTTGGGGCCGGACGGGCTTATCTCAGCCGGTTCAGCCGCGCGATGTTGGCGATCACGATCAGCTTCATGTTCTGATCCAGCTTCTTCTCCGGATCGACCGCGGTGCTGATCTTTTGGTCCTTGACGACGGCGACGACGTTGATGGAGTACTTCCGCCGGAGGTTCAGCTCCATCAGGTTCTTTCCGACCCACTCCGGCCGCACGTCCAGCGACACCACGGACAGGTCCTGCGACAGCTCGATGATGTCCAGGAAGCCGGAGCTCAGGAGGTTCCTCGCCAGGCGGACGCCGGACTCATTCTCCGGGAAAACGACCCGGTCCGCGCCGACCTTGCTCAGGATCCGGCAGTTCATTTCGCTCGAGCCCTTGGCGATGACCGTCTTGACGCCGATCTCCTTGCAGAGCATCGTGGCCATGACGCTGGCCTCGAGGCTGTTGGCCATGGCGACGATGACGACGTCGATGTTGGCCACGCCCAGCTGTTTAAGCACGTCCGGGTCGGTGATGTCCGCGCACTTGCAGTAGGGCAGCTCGTCGGACACGGAGTTGACGAGCTCCTCGTCAACGTCGACGGCCAGCACCTCCGCGCCGTTTCTGACCAGCTCCTTGGCGACGGCCGTTCCGTAGCGGCCGAGCCCGAAAACCGCGTATGTCTGATTCATGCTCATCCGATTCCTTTCCGTTCAGCCCACGCTGATCTGCTCCGTAGGCGTTTTGATCAGGTTGGCGTTTTGTTTTTTTGTATTCAGTGCGATGAACAGCGAGATGGGGCCGATGCGGCCCAGATACATCGTCGCGATGATGATCAGCTTTCCGTACAGGTTCAGCGACGAGGTGAAATCCCTCGTCAGGCCGACCGTCGCGGTGGCGCTGACGGTCTCGTAGAAGACGTCCAGCGCGTCTGCGCCGGTGACGGCCTCGAGCAGGACGGTCGCCGTGAACATGATGAGGAAGGAGACGCTGACGACGGCGACGGCCTTGCTGACCGTGTGCTTCGGGATCGCCCGCCGGAAGAGGCAGGTCTCCTCCCGGCCGCTGATGGTGGAAAAGGCCGAGGCGAGCAGGACCACGATGGTCACGGTCTTGACGCCGCCCGCCGTGCCGGTGGGGGAGCCGCCGATGAACATGAACAGCAGCGCCGTGACCGAGGAGGCGTTCGTCAGGTCCTGCTGGGGGATGGTGGCGAAGCCGGCCGTTCTCGTGGTGACCGACTGGAAGAAGGCGGCCATCAGCTTCTGCGGCAGGGTGAAGTCCCCGATGGTGCGGGGATTGCTGAATTCAAAGATCAGAAACAGCAGGAAGCCGGAGAAGATCAGGATCCCGGTCGCCGACAGGGCGATCTTGCTGTGGAAAGTCAGCAGATGCCGGCGGCGGCTCTTCTGTCTGAAGCGCTGGTTGGCGGCGTTCAGCAGGTCCCACCACACGAAGTAGCCGAGGCCGCCGAGGATGATCAGCAGGCAGGTGGTGAAGTTCACGGTCGGATTCAGGACATAGCGGCAGAGGCTGTCCTCGGCCAAGATGTCGATGCCGGCGTTGCAGAAGGCGGAGATCGCGGTGAACACCGAGATCCAGATCCCCTTTGCGCCGTACTCCGGGACGAAGACCGTCATGTACAGCAGCGCGCCCGTGCCCTCCACGATCAGGGTGCCGAGCAGGACCCGGGTGATGAAGGAGGTGAGGCCGGACAGGGTGTTCAGGTTGAAGGCGTCCTGGATCAGCATCCGGTCGCCGAGGCCGAGCCTGTGGCGGACGCTGAGCAGCATGGCAGTCATGAAGGTAACGACGCCGAGGCCGCCGATCTGGATCAGGATCAGGATGACGATCTGCCCGAAGACGCTCCAGGTCGAGACCGTGGGGACGGTCACGAGACCCGTGACGCAGACGGAGGTGGTGGCGGTGAAGAGCGTGTCGACAAAGGAGACGGAGACGCCGTTTGCCTTGCTGAAGGGCAGCAGGAGCAGGAGCGTCCCGACCGCGATGGCCGCAAGGAAGGTCAGCATGATCGTCTGCGTGGTGGAAAAACGCTTTTTGCTGTTCATACGGCCTCCTCTCCCGCCCGGCCCTCCGCGGGACCGGGTCGTTTTTTTATCATTATAATATCTCCCGCCGCGTTTTGCAACGCGTTTTGCTCCGAATCCCGCGAAAGAGGCGCGGAAATAAAACTGTACAGAAGCCGCAGGAAGTGATACAATAGCAGAAACGGCAGTTTTTCTTCCGAAAGGAGGACGCGACATGAAAATCATCATCGCCGGCGGCGGCAAGGTCGGCTACTCCGTGGCGGCGACCCTGTCCGCGGAGGGGCACGACATCACCGTGATCGACCGCGAGCCGGAGGTCATCGACCGCATTTCCAACTCGCTGGACGTGATCTGCATGCTCGGCTCGGCCACCAATCCCGAGACGCTCCGGGAGGCCGGCGCGGCGCAGGCCGATCTGCTGCTGGCAGCCATGCGGCAGGACGAGGTCAACATGATCTGCGGCATCACGGCCCGGAAGCTGGGCACCGCCAACGTGGCGGCCCGCATCCGCGACCCGGAGTACCTGCACCAGACGGCCTTCCTGCAGGAGGCCCTGGGCCTGTCGCTCATCATGAACCCCGAATACGAGTGCGCGCGCGAGATATCCCGCATCCTGCGCTTCCCCAGCGCCTCCCGGGTCGACACCTTCTCCCGCGGCAGCGTGGAGATCGTCGAGTACCGGGTGCCGGAGGGCAGCCGCCTGCACGGCATGAGCCTGCGCGAGCTGCCGCACGTCAGCGGCGCGCGGGTGCTGGTGGTCATCGTCGAGCGCGGCGGCGAGGCGCTGATCCCCAACGGCGACTTTGTGCTGCAGAGCGGGGATTCGCTCTCGCTCAGCGGCGCCAACCACGAGCTGCGCAAGTTCTTCGAGGCCATCGGCCAGTACCGCCGCCCCGTGAAGAACCTGCTGATCATGGGCGGCGGGCGCATCGCCGTGTATCTGACGCGGATGATGGAGGAGAGCGGCATCAAGGTCACGGTCGTCGAGCGGGACGAGGAGCGCTGCGAGCGGCTCTGCGACCTGATCCCCCACGCCTCGGTCGTCTGCGGCGACGGCACCAGCAGCGATCTGCTGGCGGAGGAGGGCCTCGCCCGGGCGGACGCCTTTGCGGCGCTGACCGGCGACGACGGCGACAACATCATCACCTCGATGTACGCCCGGCGCTGCCGCGTCCCCAAGATCATCACGAAGGTCAACCGCGAGCGCTTTGCCGACATGCTGGAGTCCGCGGGCCTGGAGAGCATCGTCTCGCCCAAGGAGCTGGTGGCGCAGCATCTGACGCGCTACATCCGCGCCCTGGACGGCAGCCGCGGCGGCAGCATGGAGACCCTGCACCGCCTGGCCGACGGAAAGGCCGAGGCGCTGGAATTCAAGGTGAGCGAGAAGTCGCGGCTCGTCGGCATCGAGCTGAAAAACCTCAGGCTCCGCAAGAACGTTCTGATCGGCGCGGTGATCCGCGGCGGCAAGAGCCTGATCCCCAACGGCGCCACCACGCTGCAGCCGGGCGACCATGCCGTAATCGTCACGGCGGCCGGGCGGCTGACCGGCCTGGATCAGATCCTGGAGGGCGAGAAATGAACGGACGCATGATCGCCCGCATCCTCGGGACGGTACTGCTGCTGCTGGCCGGCGTCCTGCTGCTGCCGCTGATCGTCGGTCTGATCTACGGCGAGAGCGTGCGCGGCTTCGCGCTGACGATCGCCCTGGCGGCCGCGCTGGGCCTGACGCTGCTGCTCTGCCTCAAGCCGAAGAGCACCGAGATCTACGCCCGCGAGGGCTTCACTGCCGTCGGCCTGGTGTGGATCACGATGAGCCTGATCGGCGCGCTGCCGCTGGTGCTGAACGGCGACATCCCCCGCTACGTCGATGCGGTGTTCGAGGTCACCTCCGGCTTTACCACGACCGGCGCCTCCGTGGTGCCGGATGTGGAGGCCCTGTCGCGCTCCGGCATGTTCTGGCGCATCTTCACCCACTGGCTGGGCGGAATGGGCGTGCTGGTGTTCGTGATGGCGGTCATGCCGCTCGGCGGCGACCGCTCGATGCACATCATGCGCGCCGAGGTGCCGGGCCCGACGGTGGGCAAGCTGGTGCCCCGCGCCCGCAAGACGGCGATGATCCTCTATCTGATCTATCTGGGGCTGACGCTCCTGGAGACCGTGTTCCTGCTTTTCGGCGGCATGAGCTTTTACGAGGCGCTGCTGCACTCCTTCGCCTCGGCCGGCACCGGCGGCTTTTCGACGCGCGCGGCCAGCATCGGCGCCTTTGACAGCGCCTACATCGAAACCGTGATCGGCGTGTTCCTGATCCTCTTCGGCACGAACTTCAACCTCTACTATCTGATCCTGATCGGCCGCGCGAAGGACGCGCTCAAGAGCGAGGAGCTGCACTGGTACCTGGGCATCATCGCCTTCTGCGTCGCGGCGATCGCGGTCGGCCTGCGGCCGATCTACGGCAGCGTCGGCACCGCCCTGCGCCACGCTTTCTTCAACGTGACCACGATCGTCTCGACGACGGGCTTCGGCACCGAGGACTTCACCAAATGGCCGGGCTATATCCAAATGCTGCTGATCTGTCTGATGCTGATCGGCGGCTGCGCCGGCAGCACCGGCGGCGGCCTCAAGGTCTCGCGCCTGATCCTGCTGGTGAAGACCGCGGCGGCGGACGTCCGGAAGATGGTGCGGCCCCGCAGCGTCAACCGCGTGTCGCTGGACGGACAGCGCGTCAGCCGCGAGACCACGAGCGCGGTCTACACCTTTTTCGCGCTGTACATGCTGATCCTCTTCGGCTGCACGCTCCTCCTCTCGCTGGACGGGCACAATTTCGCCACCGGCCTGTCGGCGGCGCCGGACGATTTCGCCACCTGCTTCACGGCGGCGCTCTCCTGCATGTCGAACATCGGCCCCGGCATGACGGCGGCGATCGGCCCCAAGGGCGGCTTCGGCTTCTTCTCGGACTTCTCCAAGATCGTCATGAGCCTCACGATGCTCTGCGGCCGTCTGGAGATCTACGCGATCCTGATCCTCTTCCTCCCCTCCACCTGGCGGAAAAATTAATATCCGACATATAAAAAACCCGGAGGCTCGCATTTTGCGAGCCTCCGGGTTTTTTCTGCCCGAACTCAGTCCTGTGCTCAGACGCGGTTGAGCCGCTCCGTCATGAGGACCAGCAGCGCCGTCAGCGCGAGCAGATACAGGGGATAGAGCCGCAGCGACAGCGCCCCGGCCAGCAGGCCGAAGAGCGGCGGCATCAGCGTGCTGCCGAGGTAGGCCGCCGCCATCTGCACGCCGATGATCGCCTGCGACCTGTCTTCCCCGAAGTGCGCGGGCGTGGCGTGGATGATCGAGGGATAGACCGGCGCGCAGCCGAGGCCGAAGAGCACGAGGCCCGCGAGCGCCGTGACGCGCGTCCCCGTCGGCAGAAGGATCAGCAGGGCCGAGGCACCCATCAGCGCCGCGCCGACGCGGATCATGCGTCTGTCGCCCGCGCGGTCGGCGATGAAGCCGTTGAGAAAGCGCCCGGCGGTGATGCCGAGGTAGAAGAGCGAGGCGAAGCTCGCCGCCGTCTCGGGATCGACGCCGCGGGCGGAGACCAGATAGCTGCTGGCCCAGAGCCCGGCCGTCGTCTCCGCGCCGCAGTAGGCGAAAAAGCCCAGCAGCACGGCGGGCACGCCGCGGACGCGCAATGCGCCGCGCAGCCCCAGCAGCGGTTTTTCCGCGCGCTCCGCGGCGCTTTTCTCTTCCTCCCCTCTATGCCAGAGCGGCAGGGACAGGAACAGGATCGCGGTCAGCACGATCTGGATCAGCGACACCGTGCGGTAGCCGCTCTCCCAGCGGCCGGTCGCCGTGAGGCAGGCGCCCATGATCGCAGGGCTGACGGATGCGCCGACGCCCCAGAAGCAGTGCAGCCAGCTCATGTGCCGGGAGCTGAAGTGCAGCGCGACGTAGTTGTTGAGCGCGGCGTCGATCGCGCCGGCGCCGAGGCCGTAGGGCACGGCCCAGAGGCAGAGCATCCACAGCGAGCCCGAGGCCGAGAAGCCGAAGAGCGCCGCCGACGTCAGCGCGACGCTGCAGGCGGTGACGAGCGCCGTGCCGAAGCGGCGGGTCAGCCGCTCGGACAGCAGACTCGACACGATGGTTCCGCCGGCGATGATCATCGAGATCACGCCGGCGAAGGAAAGCGGCGCCCCGAACTGCAGCTGCATCAGCGGCCAGGCCGAGCCCAGCAGCGAATCCGGCAGCCCGAGGCTGATAAAGGCAAGATAAATGATGGCGAGAAGAAGCGAAATCATAGAATCTCCTCAAAAAAGTCCGGCGCTCAGCCGTCGGTTCTCCGCAGCGTGATCGTGCGGTAAGCGCCGCCGTACACCCGGTCCCTTTCGACCTCAAAGGAGATCTCCCCTTCTTTCACGGAGGAAAGCGTCCCTTCGATCAGCACGGCTTCCAGGCTGTTTTCGCCCTTCACGCTTATCCGCACCGGATAGCTGTTTGCTTCCAGAGCAATATCAACGTCGATCCTTTCGCCGTCCACGATCAGGAAGGCCTCGGAGTGCTCGATGACATGATCATGGCTCACATGCAGCTCGATCTGCGGCGACTCGCTGACCCAGACCGAATCGGGAAAGTCATAGGGCCCTTTATCCCGTTCGAAGGGCTTGACAGCGACCAGGCCGATCGCCATCGCTCCAAACAGGACAATCGCCGTCAGGCTGAGAGCAAGAAACAGCTTTTTGCGTGTAGACCGGTAAATCACCAGAAACAGAACAAAGGAGATCAGCAGCACCAGCGCTGCGATGATGAGAAACCAGAACAGGCCGACCACTGTGATAATCATAAGAAGCCGCCTCCGTTCCCTTCCTGTAAACCAAGTCCCTTATTCCCCGACCCACATGCCGATGATCTGCGCGTCGTCTTCCCGGAACGCAACGGTAAAATCCCCACCGACCCAAGTCCCCTCGCTGTCATCGCTGTCTTCCCAGAACGAGACGATCCAGACCCCTTTTTCGGGATCGTGCATGATATGCTGGAGCCGATAGTCGGGAAAGTACCCTTCTTCCTGAAACTGCTCGAGCAAAGCGTAGCCGATCTTGCCCGCAGTTTCCGCATTTTTGATCGCTTTTCCTTTTACATCCACGCCGTAGGAATCCCAAAGCTCACCATTTTCTTCAATGATAACGGGAGGGGGCTCCGTGCTCCCGGCCGGCGTCGCTTCGGCTTCGGCAAGAGCGGGCGCGGCCCCGGTCGGCGTCGCTTCGGCTTCGGTCGGAACAGGCGCTGTCCCGGTCTGCCCGCAGCCGGAAAGGACAGCGATGACGCTGCAGATCAGCAGCAGGATGATCATCGTCTTTTTCATGGCAGCATTTCCTCTATTCTCACAGCGCGTCGATCAGGGCCTGCAGCGAAGCGGCGAAGAGGCCGATATGCAGGCCGTCGATGAAGCGGTGGTTGACCTCGACCGAATAGCCGAGCTCAAGCCGCCCGTCCCGCCGGACGTATTTCCCCCAGGCGAGGCGCGGGATCGCGTCGTCCGCGTCAAAGTCGCGCTCGTTCGTGAGCGACGTGAGATCCAGCCAGGGCAGGCAGGAGAGGAAGATCAGGTCGTCCCCCTCCTGCGACAGGTCGATGAAGCAGTCCTGCGCCGCGCTTTTTTCTTTGGCGGCGCGGCAGAAGTCCTCCAGCGAGTCCCCGGCGGGCATCGTGACGATGTGGAAGCGCTCCGCGCCCTTTTTCAGGTCGGTGAAGCTGGGCCTCCGTCCGTCCAGCCGGACGAGCTCGCCCTCGCGCAGCGCGAAGGAAAAGGCCTCTGTGTCGTTGATCGCCTTCGTCGAGAGCCAGACGAGCGCGTAGTAGAACGAGAGGCCGCGCTCTTTGCAGAAGTCATGGAGCCGCGTCACGTCCAGGCGGAAGCCGACGCTGTAGAAGGGGTCGGAGATGCGGGAGAAGAAGTCGAAGATCTCCCTCCGCTCCCAGTTCTCCCAGAGCTCGCCGTTCATCCCTGCTGCTCCCGGATCTTCTTTTTCCAGCACTGATGGCACATGGCGATATAGCTGTCGTTGCCGCCGAGCATGACCTGCGCGCCCTCGGTGACGACGCGGCCCTCCCCGTCGATGCGGGCGTTGACCGTGGCCTTGCGGCCGCAGGCGCAGACGGTCTTGATCTCGGTCAGGGAGTCGGCCAGCTCCATCAGACGGCGCGCGCCGGGGAAGAAATGCGTCAGAAAGTCGGTGCGCAGGCCGAAGCAGAGCACCGGGAGATCCTCCTCGTCCACGAGCGTCCGCAGCTGGTCGATCTGCTCCGGCGTGAAGAACTGCGCCTCGTCGGCGATGATGACGTCGTGCTTCCCGGCGGCGCGGTAGGCCTCGATGATGTCCTGCTCGGGGGTGATGACCTGGGCATGGCGCGCAAGGCCGATGCGGCTTCGGATGACGTCCGCGCCGTCGCGCGTGTCGGTGCTGGGCTTGATGAGCCAGACCGTCATGCCCAGCTCCTCGTAGTTGAACTGGGTGATCAGCGCCTGGGCGGACTTCGACGAGCCCATCGCGCCGTATTTGAAATAAAGCTTAGCCATGTTCATGCTCCTTTTCCGGTCGAATTGAGGTGAGCTCTGACGCGCTCCATGACCATTTCCAGCGCCACGCGGTTGTGCCCGCCCTCGGGGATGATGATGTCGGCCCGGCGCTTGCTGGGCTCGACGAACTGCTCGTGCATCGGCTTGACCGTGTTCAGGTACTGGTTGATGACGCTCTCGAGGCTGCGGCCGCGGTCGCGCACGTCGCGCACGATGCGGCGCAGGATGCGCACGTCCGCGTCGGTGTCGACGAAGAGCTTGATGTCCATCTGGTCGCAGAGCTCGCGGTTTTCGTAGATCAGGATGCCCTCCACGACAATGACGCGCGTCGGGCGGATCGTGACGGTCTTCTCCGTCCGGTCGTGGATCGCGTAGTCGTAGACCGGGCAGGTGACGGTCTTGCCCTGCTTGAGATCCTTCAGCGCCTGGATCAGCAGCTCGGTGTCGAAGGCGTCGGGATGGTCGTAGTTGAGCTTGGCGCGCTCCTCGTAGGGCATGTTGTGGTGCGCCTTGTAGTAGTTGTCGTGGTGGATGACGGATACCTCGCCGCCGAAGTTCTGGATCAGCCGCCGCGTGATCGTGGTTTTGCCGCTGCCGGTGCCGCCGGCGATGCCGATGATCATGATTTCGCTGTCGCTCATGTCTCTGTCCCCTCCGGTTTTTGGTTTTCGTCCTATTCTACCACAGTTCGCCCTCCGTTTCAATTTGACTTTTGCAATTAAGCATAATATAATGGATTTCAATAAAGCCGCCGCGCTTTTCATCGAACAAAGGAGGTACACACCATGCCCACTCCCCACAACTCCGCCAAAATCGAAGATATCGCCAAAACCGTACTGATGCCCGGCGATCCGCTGCGCGCGAAATTCATCGCCGAGACCTTCCTGACCGAGCCCCGCCTCGTCAACAACGTCCGCGGCGTGCAGGGCTACACCGGCACCTGGAAGGGCGTTCCCGTGACCGTGATGGCCTCCGGCATGGGCATCCCCTCCATCGGCATCTACAGCTGGGAGCTCTTCAACTTCTACAACGTCGAAAACATCATCCGCATCGGCTCCGCCGGCGCGCTGCAGGACGATCTGAAGCTGCGCGACCTCGTGGCCGGGCAGGCCGCCTGCACCAACTCCAACTATGTGAAGAACTTCGGCCTGGGCGAGGCCGCGTCCTTCGCGCCGATCGCCGACTTCACCCTGCTCTCGAAGGCTGTCGAGGCCGCCCATGAGCACGGCATCGACATCCGCGTCGGCAATCTGCTGGCCTCCGACACCTTCTACACGCCCGAGGGCTGCGCGAAGAACGACGAGTGGAAGCGCATGGGCGTGCTGGCCATCGAGATGGAGTCCGTCGCGCTCTACACCAACGCCGCCTACGCCGGCAAGCGCGCGCTGTGCATCTGCACGATCTCCGACCACATCTACCGCCCCGAGGAGAACATGTCCGCCGAGGACCGCCAGAACTCCTTCACCCACATGATGGAGGTCGCGCTGGATACCGCGGTCAAGATGGACGCGATCTGAGTTCTGTTTAGTTTGTCGAAAAAAAGAATCCCCGATTCCCTGTATTTTTGCAAGTTTATCCTTGATTTGCGCGCGGCGCGCATGGTATAATACTCTGCGCGTGTAAAATACGCCCACGAAAAAAATGTATGGAGGAAAAAACATGAAAAAGATTCTTGCGCTCGTCCTCGCTCTCTGCATGATTCTCGCTCTGGCCGCCTGCGGCAGCTCCGCTGCGAAGCCCGAAGAGAAGGCCGCGGACGTGAAGGTCGCCATGATCACCGACTACGGCGATATCACCGACCAGTCCTTCAACCAGACCACCTATGAAGCCTGCAAAGAGTACTGCGACGCCAACGGCCTGCAGTTCAAGTACTACAAGCCCGGTTCCGACTCCGATGACGACCGTATCACCATGATCGAGAACGCCATCGAGGAAGGCTACAATGTCGTTGTGATGCCCGGTTACGCGTTTGCTCCGGCCATCGCCGCCACTGCCCCGAAGTATGCCGACGTCATCTTCATCGCGCTGGACGTTTCCGAGTATGACCTGACCTCCGCCGGTCTCGATCCTCTGCCCAGCAACCTCTACTCCGCTGTTTACCAGGAAGAGCTCTGCGGCTACATGGCCGGCTACGCGGCTGTGAAGCTCGGCTACAAGAGCCTGGGCTTCCTGGGCGGCATGGCTGTTCCCGCCGTCATCCGCTACGGCTACGGCTTCGTGCAGGGCGCTGACGCTGCCGCTGCCGAGCTCGGCCTGAGCGACGTCACCATCAACTACGCCTACGGCAACCAGTTCTACGGCGACGCTGACATCACCGCCGCGATGGATACCTGGTATGCCAACGGCACCGAGATCGTCTTCGCCTGCGGCGGCGGTATCTTCACCTCTGCCGGCGAGGCTGCTGCCAAGGTCGGCGGCAAGGTCATCGGCGTCGACGTTGACCAGAAGGGCACGATCGACGGTCTGTACGGCGACGGCATGACCGTCACCTCCGCCATGAAGGGCCTGGCCCCCACTGTGAAGACCATGCTCGCCACGGTTCAGGCCGGCAAGTTCGAGGGCGGCAAGGTTGAGAACCTGGGCCTCGTCTCTGCCAATCCGGAAGAGAACTACGTTCAGATCCCCACCACCACTCAGTTTGCCGACGGCTTCACCGCTGACGACTACGCCGCTCTGGTTGCCGACATGTTCGCCGGCAAGGTCAGTGTCGACAACGACACCACCAAGGGCGCTGCCGACTTCGCCACGGTCATCACCGTCAACGATCTGGGCAACCTGAAGTAATCCTACCCCAAAACATAAAAAGGACAGGTCTTCTGACCTGTCCTTTTTCTTTGCTTCATAGACTTTTTCCGTCGGCAGCGGCGACGGGCGGCCGGAAAAAGAAGCGGGCTTTTTTGACCTGTCCTTTTTTCATCTTCTTTCCGCTTTTTCTTCATTTTTTGTTTACAAATAACCGGCATGTAGTGTATGATAAGGGAGCAAACCAACATTCCAGGGGAGGTTGATACGCTTGGAAGCTCCATACGCAATCGAAATGCTTCACATCACGAAACGGTTTCCCGGCATCATCGCCAACGATGATATCACGCTGCAGCTGAAAAAGGGCGAGATCCACGCTCTGCTCGGCGAAAACGGCGCCGGAAAATCCACCCTGATGAGCGTGCTGTTCGGTCTGTATCAGGCGGAAGAGGGCGTCATCAAAAAAGACGGAAAAGAGGTCCAGATCCGCAACCCGAACGACGCCAACGATCTGGGCATCGGCATGGTGCATCAGCACTTCAAGCTGGTCGAGTGCTTCTCCGTCCTCGACAACATCATTCTTGGCATCGAACCCACAAAGAACGGCTTCCTCCAGAAGAAGGAGGCGCGGGAAAAGGTCATGGCCCTGTCCGAAAAGTACGGCCTGGCCGTCAATCCCGACGCGCTGATCGAAGATATCACCGTCGGTATGCAGCAGCGCACCGAGATCCTGAAGATGCTCTACCGCGACAACGAGATCCTGATTTTCGACGAGCCCACCGCCGTGCTGACGCCGCAGGAGATCGAAGAACTGATGCAGATCATGCGCAACCTCGCCGCCGAGGGAAAGAGCATCCTCTTCATTTCCCACAAGCTGGCCGAGATCATGGCCGTGGCCGACCGCTGCAGCGTGCTCCGCAAGGGCAAGTACATCGGCACGGTCGAGACCAAGAACACCACAATGGAGCAGCTGTCCGCGATGATGGTCGGCCGCAACGTCAACTTCCACGTCGAGAAGAAGCCCCAGCACCTCGGCGAGGTCATCCTGGACGTGGACAATATCAGCGTGGCCTCGAAGGTCCACAAGAAGGACGCCGTCAAGAACGTCAGCTTCAAGGTCCGTGCGGGCGAGATCGTCTGCATCGCCGGCATCGACGGCAACGGGCAGACCGAGCTGGTCTACGGCCTGTCCGGTCTGGAGCCGCTCAAGTCCGGCCACATCACGCTCAAGGGCCAGGACATCACGAACGCCTCGATCCGCAAGCGCTCCACCTCCGGCATGAGCCACATCCCCGAGGACCGGCACAAGCACGGCCTGGTGCTGGACTACCCGCTGGAGTACAACCTGATCCTCCAGCGCTACTTCGAGCCCGAATTCACCGACAAGGCCGGCTTCCTCAAGCGCGGGCCGATCCGCAGCTATGCCGACCGGCTGATCGAGCAGTACGACGTGCGCTCCGGCCAGGGCGCCGTCACCCCCGCGCGCAGCATGTCCGGCGGCAACCAGCAGAAGGCCATCATCGCCCGCGAGATCGACAAGGATCCCGACCTGCTGATCGCCGTGCAGCCCACCCGCGGCCTGGACGTCGGCGCCATCGAGTACATCCACAAGCAGCTCGTCGCCCAGCGTGACGCGGGCAAGGCTGTCCTGCTGGTGTCGCTGGAGCTGGACGAGGTCATGGACGTGCCCGACCGCATCCTCGTCATGTACGAAGGCGAGATCGTCGGCGAGCTCGATCCGAAGACCACCACGCAGGAGGAGCTGGGCCTCTACATGGCCGGCGCCAAGAGAAACGAGGTGAAGGCATGAAAAAATTCCTGAAAAACGACGCCGTGCAGTCCCTGATCGCGTCTCTGCTGTGCATCCTGATGGGTCTGCTGATCGGCTACATCGTGCTGCTGTTCATCAACTCGGCCGGCGCGGGAAACGCGATCCTGGACGTGCTGAAGAACTTCATGAAGACCAGCAACCCGGAGCGTCGGGTCAGGCTGCTCGGCGCGACCCTCGTGCGCACCGCGCCGCTGCTGATGTGCGGCCTGTCCGTGCTGTTCGCCTATAAGGTCGGCCTGTTCAACATCGGCACCGCCGGCCAGTATGTCGCCGGCGTCTGCGCGAGCCTTTACGCCGCGCTGGCCTGGGGCTGGGGCTGGCTGCCCTGCATGCTCTTCGCCATCGTGTCCGGCGCCGTCCTCGGCGCGATCGTGGGCTTCCTGAAGGCCTACCGCAACGTCAACGAGGTCATCTCCGGCATCATGCTCAACTGGATCGCTCTGTACACCTCCAACATGATCCTGACCCTGCAAAAGCAGGAGGCCAGCCATTACACGCTGAAGCTCAAGGAGAACGCGCCGCAGGCCATCCTCCCCTCCCTGGGTCTGGACAAGCTGTTCAACTACGACAAGGTCTCCATCGCGATCCCGCTCGCCATCCTGCTCGCCGTCGCCGTCTACATCGTCCTTAACCGGACGAAGTTCGGCTACGAGCTGCGCGCGACCGGCAACAACAAGAACGCCGCCAAGTACGCCGGCATGGCGGAAAAGCGCAACATCATCCTCACGCTGATCATCTCGGGCGGCCTGGCCGGCATCGGCGGCGCCATGCTGTACCTGACCGACATCGAGCAGTGGTCCGTCACCGCGACCTCGGTGCCCGGCATGGGCTTCAACGGCATCGCCGCCACCTTCCTCGGCGGTCTGAACCCGATCGGCACGATCTTCTCCTCCTTCTTCATCCAGCACATCACCGACGGCGGTCCCAACGTGGACACCAACCTCTACTGTGCGCAGATCTCCGATCTGATCACGGCCATCATCATCTACCTCTGCGGCTTCGTGCTCTTCCTGAAGACCGCGATGAACCGCGCGATCGACCGCAGCGCCGAAAGGAAGGCCCAGAAGGAGAAAGCCCTTGCCGCTGAGAAAGGAGGCGAGAAGTAATGCTGCTGCTGCTTCAATACACCCTGATCTTTGCTTCCATCCTTACGCTGGTCGCGCTGGGCGGCTGCTTCTCGGAGCACTCCGGCGTCATCAACCTCGGCCTGGAGGGCATCATGGTCATCGGCGCCCTGGGCGGCGCTCTGATGATGCGCAACATGCCCGCCGGTTCTCCCGCCTTCGTCATCGTTCTGCTGACGCTGCTGGCCGCCGTCGTCTTCGGCATGGCCTACTCGTCGCTGCTGGCCGTGGCCTGCATCAACTTCAAGGCTGACCAGACCATCGTCGGCACCGCGCTGAACATGCTCGGCACCGCCGCCGCGACCGTTCTGGTCAAGGCCATCAACACCGCCGCCGACCCCAACAACCACTCCGCCACCATCGAGTATGTCGAGCAGAAGAAGGCCTTCATCCACTACTTCGGATCCTTCGAGTTCAACTGGTTCATGGTGATCGCCGTCGTGATCCTCGTCCTCGCCTGGATGACGCTGTACAAGACCAAGTTCGGCCTGCGTCTGATGGCCTGCGGCGAGCATCCCCAGGCGGCCGACTCCGTCGGCATCAACGTCTACAAGATGCGCTGGTCCGGCGTTCTGATCTCCGGTCTGCTGGGCGGCCTGGGCGGCATCTGCTACATCCTCGCGGGCGTGTCCCAGTGGCAGTTCGAATACGGCGTCGCCGGCTTCGGCTTCCTGGCGCTGGCGGTCATGATCTTCGGCCAGTGGAAGCCCTGGCGCATCGCGCTGGCCGCGCTCCTGTTCGGTCTCTTCCGCGCCCTGTCCAACGTTTACTTCGGCATCGGCTTCCTGGCCGCGCTGAACATCCCCGGCACCGTCTACAACATGATGCCTTACATCGTGTCGCTGATCGTGCTGGCGCTCACCTCCAAGAAGTCCCGCGCGCCGAAGGCAGAAGGCATCCCCTACGACAAGGGCATGCGCTGAGCCAATCCTTAAAATTTGTGAAAATGCCGCCGAAACGGCGGCATTTTCCATTTCTTCGTGGTATAGTGTAGCCGGGGCCCCTGCCCCTCAATCCCTCCGCGGAGGTATCCATGAAACGAATGACTGCTGTTTTGCTTCTGCTGGCGGCTCTGTTTCTGCTCGGCTCCTGCATGGGCCGCGAGAAGCCTTCGGAAACACCGGCCGCGACCGGAGACGCCGCGCCGCCCGCTTCTTCTCCCACGGCGGCTCCGGAGCCCGAGACCGGGCCGGACATCACGCCGGAACCGATCCCCACGCCGCCGCCCGGGCCGGACGCGGCCGATCTGCGCCTCGCGCGGATGAGCCGCGAGGAGAAGGCCTATCAGATGATCATGCTCTGCTCCTCCGCCTCGGGCGACGTCTGGCGCGCGGCGAGCATGGGCGTCGGCGGGATCTGCCTCTACGCCAACGCCTTCACCGGCATGAATTCCTACAACGTCCGCACGCTGACCGACGGCCTGCAAGCCTCCTCGCCGATCCCGCTGCTGCTGGCCGTGGACGAGGAGGGCGGCACCGTCTGCCGCGTCAGCCTGAACCCGCTGCTGCGGAACACGCCCTTCCTCGACCCGCGCACGCTCTATGAGACCGGCGGCTGGCAGCTCGTCGAGAGCGACACGGAAGAGAAGTCTTACCTGCTGCTGTCGCTCGGGCTGAACGTCAACCTCGCGCCGGTGGCCGACGTGCCGCTCGACCGGAGCAACTACATCTATCCGCGCTGCTTCGGCACCGACGCCGGAGAGACCGCGGAATATATCAGCCGCGTCGTCGGCGTGATGAAGCGCTGCGGCGTGGGCAGCACGCTCAAGCACTTCCCCGGCTACGGCGGCAGCGCCGACACGCACACCGGCATGGCCTATGACGAGCGGCCGCTCTCGGCCTTCACGGAGGGCGATTTCCTGCCCTTCATCGCCGGCATCGAGGCCGGGGCCGACGCGGTGCTGGTCAGCCACAACGTCGTCGAGTGCATGGACGGGGACTATCCCGCCTCCCTCTCGCCCGAGGTGCACCGCATCCTGCGGGAGGATCTGGGCTTTCAGGGCGTCATCCTCTGCGACGACCTGCACATGAGCGCGATCGGCCAGTTCACCGGCTGGGAGAACGCCGCCGTGCAGGCCGCGCTGGCCGGCAACGACCTGATCTGCTGCAGCGACTTTGAGGAATCCGCCCGCGCGCTGCTCGCCGCGATGGAGGACGGCCGCCTCTCCGAAGAGCAGGTGGACGCCTCGGTGCTGCGCATCCTGCGCTGGAAGCTGGCCCTCGGCCTCGACATCGGCTGAGTCAGACGCCGTCGAGCCGCTCGATCTCCGCGGCGGAGACCTCGTAGGCGACCTTTTCCAGCAGGCCCTCCCCGGTGAGCTTGAGATAGGGGCGGCTCTGGAACCGGCCATCGAGCCGCAGGACCGTGCCTGTCGGGCACAGGGAGATCTCCCGGGCGGGCTGCCCCCAGCAGATGCAGGGCAGGTAGTCCGAGCGTCCGTAGGGCCGGTTGACCGCCAGCATCAGGTCGCAGATGTCCCGTCCCATCGGCGTCCGCCGGAGCTTCGGCGGACGGCAGAGCGCGCCGCGCAGGCGCACGAGGTTTTCATCCTCGCCGCCGCAGAAGCTTAAGGTTCGGACAAAGACCGTGATCACGAGCCGCGCGCCCTCGCCGCTGCGGTTGTTGAAGCTGCGCAGCTCCCCCGTCACGCAGAGCTTGTCCGCCTCGCGCAGCTCCAGCGCCTCGAGCTGCCTCCGCCGCAGCAGCAGCGGGATCTCGTCCTCCGTCCCGGACAGCCGCCGCACGCACAGCGGCAGCCGGTAGAAGGCCTCGCCGCGCCTCTCGTGGGACAGGCTCGGCCGCCCCGCCGCCGTGCCCACCAGACGCACGAAATTGTTTTCCGCCGGATAATCCATTGCTTTTGCACCTCATGTCAAAGATAGTTGTTCCATCTTATTCGTCCCGCCCCCTTGAATATGAGCGGGGAAACGGGTATAATGAGCCCATACTGAGTAAAGGAGCCGTTCTCATGGAAATCAGAGAAATTCTTGAAAAATGCGACCACACCCTGCTGCGCGTGGACTGCACGAGCGAAGAGATCCGCCGCCTCTGCGACCAGGGCATCAAATATCACTGCGCCAGCGTCTGCATCCCGCCCTGCCACGTGGCCGGCGCGAAGCGCTACGTCGGCGACGCGCTGAAAATCTGCACGGTCATCGGCTTCCCCAACGGCTACATGACCTCCGCCGCCAAGGCCTTCGAGGCCGCCGACGCCGTGAAGAACGGCGCGGACGAGGTCGACATGGTCATCAACCTCTCCATGGTCAAGGACGGCTGCTGGAACGACGTCGAGCGCGACATCCGCGCCGTGCGCGAGGCCGTGCCCGGGACCCTGCTGAAGGTCATCATCGAGACCTGCCTGCTGACCGAGGAGGAAAAGATCCGCCTCTGCCATATCGTCTCGGCCTGCGGCTGCGAGTACATCAAGACCTCCACCGGCTTCTCGAAGGGCGGCGCCACCCGCGAGGACGTGGCCCTGCTGCGCGCCAACGTCGCGCCGGAGGTCAAGGTCAAGGCCGCCGGCGGCATCTCCTCCCTGCAGGACGCGGAGGACATGATCGCTCTCGGCGCCGACCGTCTTGGCACCAGCCGCATCGTCAAGCTCGCCATGGAGCTGGAGAACGCCGAAGGCGCCCCGCAGGAGAATTACTGAGTGCTTAGTGCATAGTGCGTAGTGCTTAGAGGAGGGGCCCGGAATGTTTGTACGGATGACATATGACCGGCCGGTCGATGAGATCAAGGACGCTCTGCGCAGTTCGGCCCGGCCGAGGAACCTGGATTACGCTACGAAAGCATCAAGCACCGTTTTGTACTGGTTGTTCGGCGATCTGCTGATCCTGTTTTTCCGCCGGGAAGTCTGGACCCTGCGCTTCAGCGGATATCTTTGGGGAACGAAAGACGGGAAGACAAAACTCTTCGGCGGCTTTGGGCTTTTCCCCTTTGAGCCTGCGATTGCGCTGCCTGTGCTGCTTATCCTCGCACTCGCGGCGTTTTCCGCGAGGGGCGGCCCGATGGACGCTCTTTTCAGAGTGCTGCTGATTCTTCTTATATTTATCGTATTGTATCTTCTCTTTCAGGCAGCAGGACACGTCCTGCTGCGAAAAAACAGAGAGCAGGGCATGCAGTTTCTGCTGGATCTCGGGAAAACGAAAACCGGATCCGAAGGAGCGCCGAACGAGAACTACTGAGTTTTTAGTTTGTAGTTTTTAGTTTTTAGGAGAAACGGCCGCCCGGGATATCCCCCGGGCGGCTGGTCCGTCTTTACTAAAAACTAAAAACTAAGAACTAAAATCTATTTTCCCCGCATATCTTGAAAAAGGCACTTGACAAGAGACAATCTGTCTGTTATATTAACTGCGCTTAAAACAAAGAAGGTACGGCATCCCCGTCCTCACCCGGCGGCATCTGGCCAGCTGCGGTCAATAAAAGCATTGCCCACCAGAGGTGGGATCACGGTGTTTTTACGCGCGGATGCTGTGCATCCGCGCTTTTTCATTCACGGAGGTGTTTCAAAATCGCAAACTTGGCTCATCAGATCAACGAAGAGATCACCGATAAGGAAGTGCGCCTGATCGGCAGCGAGGGCGAGCAGCTCGGCATCATGTCCGCCGAGGAAGCGCTCAAGATCGCCATCGAGCACGACCTCGACCTGGTCAAGATCGCGCCGGGCTCCAATCCGCCCGTCTGCCGCGTGATGGACTACGGCAAGTACCGCTTCGAGCAGACCAAAAAGGAAAAGGAAGCCAAGAAGAACCAGCGTATCATCGAGGTCAAGGAGATCCGCATGTCTCCCGGCATCGACACGAACGACTTCAATACGAAGCTCAAGAACGCCCAGAAGTTCCTGGGCGACGGCGACCGTGTGAAGGTGTCCGTGCGTTTCCGCGGCAGAGAGATGGCTCACACCGACATCGGCGAGGATCTGCTGCGCGATTTTGCGGAGAAGTGCGCCGAGATCGCCAATCTCGACAAGGCGCCGAAGCTGGAGGGACGCAACATGTCCATCTTCCTCTCGCCGAAGCCCGTCACCCCGCCGAAAAAGCCGGCGAAGCCCAAAGCGCCGAAGCCTGTTCCCCAGGCCGAGGAAAACAACAACTAAGGAAATAACAGGTTATCCTGTGACAGTTAGGAAGGAGAAAACGTCATGCCCAAACTGAAAACCCACAGCGGTGCAAAAAAGAGATTCAGTCTCACCAAGACCGGTAAGGTAAAACGCGCCCACGCGTACAAGAGCCATATCCTCACCAAGAAGGACACCAAGCGCTGCCGTCGTCTGCGTTCCGAGACCTATGCCGACAAGACCAACGTGGCCGCGATCAAGAAAATGATCCCTTACAAATAAGGGCTGAGCTGAGTATAGGAGGATAAAGCAATGGCAAGAGTTAAAGGCGCAATGATGACCCGCAAGCACAGAAGCAAGGTGCTTGGTCTGGCGAAGGGCTACTGGGGCAACAAGTCCCGTCACTATAAGATGGCCAATGAGCAGCTGATGAAGTCCGGCCGCTACGCTTATGTCGGCCGCAAGCAGAAGAAGAGAGATTTCCGTCAGCTCTGGATCACCCGCATCAGCGCGGGCTGCAAGATGAACGGCATGAACTACTCCACCTTCATGCACGGCTTGAAGCTGGCCGGCGTGGACATGAACCGCAAGATGCTGTCCGAGACCGCCATCCACGACCCCGCCGCCTTCACCGCTCTCTGCGAGCTGGCGAAGAACGCGTGAGTAGTTTTTAGTTTTTAGTTTTTAGAAAGCCGAGCGTCCCAAATGGGACGCTCGGCTTTTTTCACAGGTAGCGCTGGCAGCAGCGGCGCTTTTTCTTCGGCTTCAGCCAGGGAGGCCGGGGCGGCGGTCCGCCCGGCGGCGGAGACGGCGGAGGCGGGGGCGGCGGCGGGACGGGACGGCCGGCCGTCACCCGCCGCCAGACCGGCTCGAAATGAAGCAGCTCGCGCTGCAGATCGCGGTTCATGGGGATCTCTCCTTTTCATGGTCGGCGCTCTCCGCGTCCCGCGCCTCCGACGCGGGCGCGAAAAGCTCCGGCACATCCTATGCCGGGGCTTGAAAAACGGTGCCGGGTATGAGATAATAGGAAAAACAAGGCTTTGGAGGGAATCGCATGCCCAGATTTTTCATGGCCGGCACCAATTTTGCCGGCGGCATCGCCGTGCTGCGCGGCCGCGACGCCGAGCACGTGCGCGTGCTGCGTCTGCGCCCGGGCGAGGAGCTGACGATCTGCGACGGGGAGGGCAACGACTACAAGTGCCGCCTGGTCTCCTCCGACCGGGATCAGGCCGAGGCCGAGGTGATCGAGGTGCGCCGCTGCCCGGCGGAGCCGAGCGTGGCCGTCACGGTGCTCTGCGGCCTTCCGAAGGGCGACCGGACCGACTACATCCTCCAGAAGTGCGTCGAGGCCGGGGCCTCGGAGATCGGCTTCTTCCAGTCGAGCCGCTGCGTGGCGAAGCCCGAGTATCCGGAGAAGAAGATCGAGCGCTGGCAGCGCATCGCCGAGGAGGCTGCCAAGCAGTCCGGCCGCGGCATCATCCCGCGCGTCTTCTGGGCGGGCGACTTCGCCGGGGCGCTGGATGCGGCGGTGAAGAAGGAGCTGGCCCTCTTCCTCTACGAGACCGGCGAGCGCGAGCCGCTGGATCAGGTGCTGGAGGCCAACCGGGAGATCAAAAGCGCGGCGCTGATCACCGGGCCGGAGGGCGGCTTCGCCGAGTTCGAGGCGAAGCTGGCAAAAATCGCCGGGCTGCACGTCTGCTCGATGGGCGAGCGGATCCTCCGCTGCGAGACCGCGCCGGTCGTGGCCGTCACCGCGCTGATGTACGCCACAGGGAACCTGTCGTAAGTTGAAAATAAGGAAAGCCCCCGCCGACGGCGGGGGCTTTCCTTATGTCAGATCCTTGGGGCGCAGGACGGTTTCGATCACTTCGACCGTCTCGCCGCGGCGCTCCTCCGTGTGGCGGAAGAGCTCCCGGAAGCCGAGCTTCCGGTGCAGCGCGGCCGAGGCCGCGTTGAAGGAGAAATAGCCGCTGACGACGAGCTCGGCCTCGCCGGAGCGAAAGAGCTCCGCCAGCGCGGCGCGCAGCGCCTCGCTCATCAGCCCCTGACGCCGCAGCTCGCGGTGCAGCGAAAAGGACAGCGAGCGGCAGCGTTTCCCGCGCAGCTCCTCGCGCGCGAGCGTGGCCGGATCCAATTCGCCGACGCAGAGATGCCCGACGACGCGGCCCGTCTCTTTCAGCGCCAGCGCCGAGACCCGCGGATTCCCCAGCCGCCAGCCGAAATCGCCGCGAAAGTCCTCCTCGCCCCGGAAGGGCCGGTAGCCGAGCATGCGCCACAGCTCGGGATCGTCAAAATAAGCGCGGTAGTCCGCGTAATCGCCCTCTTCATACGGCCGCAGCAGCAGCCGTTCTGTTTCGATAAGCATGTCTCTCTCCTCCGGAAAGCCCGGTGAGATGTCGCAAGAGCGATCTGCGAGGGGCTTTTCGTCGCAGGGAAGTCGAAAAATCGAAGGAATACTTTGTGTATTTCGAGATTTCGAGACAAAGCTGCGGCGGAAAGCGCCCGCAGAGCGCCGAAGGGGCATCTCGCCGGGTTTTCCATAGTAAAAGCCGAGACCGCGGAGCGATGCTGCTCCGCGGTCTCGACGTTCCGTCTATATACGAATCTGTTACTTGATGCCGTACTTCTTGTTGAACTTGTCAACGCGGCCGCTGGTGTCGACCAGCTTCTGCTTGCCGGTGTAGAAGGGGTGGCACTTGGAGCAGATCTCAACGGTGATGTTCTGCTTGGTGGAGCCGGTCTCGATCACGGCGCCGCAGGCGCAGCGGATGGTGGTCGGCTTGTAGTTGGGATGGATTCCTGCCTTCATTGGTACAAACTCCTCATCTAAGGCTGCCTTGATTGTGCCGGACGGCATAGTTACAAGGCGCAGAGAGCATAATAACACAGCTTTTCCGTAATGGCAAGTCTTTTTTTGAAAAAAAGAGGGTCTTTCCGCAAAACAAGCTCCGTGAAAACACGGAGCTTGTCTCTTATCCGCTTTGCGCTTATTCCTCGGGCGTCTTTTCCGCTTCTTCGGGCTCGGCCGCGGTCTCGACGGCGACAGGCTCGGTGACCGGATCGACCAGCGCTTCCTCGGCGCCGGGGACGGCGGTCAGATCCGTGTCGTACAGGAAGCTCTCCAGCGCCTCGTCGGTCAGGAGGTCCTCCGCCAGGACTTCGCTGTAGAGACGGCCCTCGCCGACGTAGAACATCACATGGTAGCCGGCATAGCCGCCGTTCGTGCCGTAGACGACGTCCGTGTCGCCGGCCTTGCGGCCCTCGGCATAGCAGAAGTCCTCAAACTCGGAGACCATCTGGCCCTTGTAGACGTTCTCATACAGGCCGCCGTTGTCGACGGAGCCGGGATCCTGGGAATACTTCGCGGCCAGTGCGGCAAAGCTCTCCTCGGTCTGATCCCCGGCCTTGAACTCGGCCAGGATGCGCTCGGCCTCGGCCTTCGCCTCCGCCAGGGCTTCATCGGTCCAGGTGCCGTCTTCCGCCTGCTCGGCCTTGATCAGGATGTGGCGGACGTTGACGGTGGGATAATCGGCGCCCTTGCGGTCCAGGAACAGCACGACCGTGCAGCTGTTGTCCTCGCCGGTGAACTTCTCGATGTCGCCGGGCTGACGGGCCTCGTCCTTCAGCCAGTCGACGTACAGGCCGTCGAGGTACATGCCGTAATCGTCGTCGCTGCGGGTCGCTCCGTCGCCGAGCTCCTCTTCGATATAGCCGCTGAAGCGCTCGTAGAGATCCTCGACGTCGCCGCCGTCCTTGTAGGAGGTGATGATCGCCTCGGCCTCGTGCTCCGCCTCTCTTTTGGCGAGCTCGGCCTCTGCCTCGTCCTCGGTCTCCTTGGCTTCCACGGTGTAGAAGGCGTAGCTGAAGGTGTCATAGTCGCCGTTGAGGGAGGCGTACTTCTCCGCCAGCTCCTCCGGCGTGAAGCTCAGGCTCTCCTGATAGGCGGTATAGGCCTTGCTGGCCAGCGCGCTCTCGGTGTTCAGGCGGCGGAGAGCCTCCCGCGTGAAGCCCTTGCCGAAGTATTCCGACATGAACTTGTCCGCGTCGGAGAAGCCGTACATGGCCGCATAGGCCTCGTAGTTCTCGATCTCGCTCTCGATGGAGGCTTTCTCCTCGTCGTCGAGCGTGATGTTGTTCTCATTGGCGTAGCGCAGCAGGGTCTGGATCTGGACCAGCTGGCTGTAGGTCGCGTCCAGGAAATAATCGCGCCAGGAGACGATGTTCTTGCCCTCAAGCGTCGGGCCGGTATAGGCCATGGAGCCGAGCCCGCTGGCGGGCTGGGAAGAATCCAGGCCGTAGAAATAGCCGTAGGAACCGGCAAAGCTGCTGTACTGCGAGGCGTAGAGATAGCTGACCTCCGCCGGGCTGTAGCTGCTGTCGCCGATCGTGACGGCCACGCCGTCGGTATAGCGGCGAAGCTCCGCCCTGTTCTTCAGAGCCGGGATCAGGTTCAGCAGAATGGCGGCGAGAACGAGCACGACGACGACGGCGGAGCAGATGATGATCGTGCGTCTTTCCTTCGCCTTCTTCTCGTCCAGCTTCTTCATCGAAGCCTGCTTTTTGTACGTGCCGGCCTCGATCTCGGCCAGACGGTTCTTTCTTTGTGTAGAAGCGCTCATTGTTTTCATCCTTTTTCCAACATACTCGGGCCGCCCGCCGCAGGGCGGCAGAACGACTTGTATATTATAGCGCAACAAGTTCCGCGATTCAAGATGCAAGTGGAGAAAAGTTTCCCGTTTTTTCGACCTGCGCAGCGTGTTATGCTTGGAAAAAACGGAGGTGTGCCATGAAAAAGCCGGGACGGGGCCTGCGCTGCGCGCTGCTGCTCCTGTGCACGGCGGCTGCGCTGGCCGCCGACAGCAGGTACCGCCTGCAGACGACGCGCCGGTCGCTGTGCTTTGACGCCCTGCCGCCCGGGCTGGACGGCTTCCGGATCGTTCTGCTCAGCGACCTGCACGGCATGTCCTTCGGCCGGGACAACGGCCGCCTCGCCCGCGCCGTGCTGGCCGAGGAACCGGACCTGATCGCGCTGACCGGCGATTTCGTCGACGGCTACGACGATCTCCCGGCCGCGGAGGCGCTGCTGCGGCAGCTCCGGGGCGAGGCGCCGATCGCCTGGGTCAGCGGCAACCACGACTGGGCGGGCGGCGCGCTGCCCGCCTGGCGGCGCGTCCTGGACCGGTACGGGGCGCTGCGGATGGAAAACCGCTATCTGCCGCTGGACTGGAACGGCGCGCGGCTGATCCTCGCCGGCGCGGAGGATCCGAACGGCCCGGCGGACATGATCTCTCCCGAGGCGCTGGCGGAAAAGCTGCGGGAGGAGTATCCCGACGACTTCGTGCTCTTTCTCGCCCACCGCAACGACTGGCTGCGCGCCGAAGAGCCGCTGCCGGCGGATCTGATCCTCTGCGGGCACGCCCACGGCGGCGTGATCCGCCTGCCCTTCGTCGGCGGGCTGATCGGCACCGGGCGGCGGCTCGGCGCGGACTATGAGAGCGGCGTGTACCGCAGCGGCGGCTGCACGATGCTGGTCTCCCGCGGGCTCGGGAGCAGCTCGGCCGTGCCGCGGCTGTTCAACCGGCCGGAAATCGTCGTCGTCACGCTGCATAGCGGGCAGAGCGCGCGCATAGAATGAGTATATGCCGCCATGGGAGGGAGAAAAATGGAAAAAGACATCGACGATCTGATCTTCGGGGACAGCGACCCCGGCCCCAGCGAAAGATAAAAAAACAGGTTCCGGAAAGGCTTTTCCGGAACCTGTTTCAGTTCGTTGTATTCGGACAGGCGCTCACTGCACGCTTTCCTGATAGTCCCGGATGGCTCCGAGCACGTCTTCCACGTCCATGCCGTGGACGGCGCAGGCCTCCTCCAGGGACTCGCCGATCGAGGAGGGGCAGCCCACGCAGTGCATCCCGCACTGCATCAGGATGTAGGCGATGCCCATGTCGTATTCCAGCATCTCGCCGATGAGGGTATCCTTCGTGATCTCCATGGTTTCTCCTTTCCGCTCTCCGGGAGCATGTCTTTTCCCCAGCATTATAGCAGGAATTAACGAAAATACAAGCGGGGAAACGAAAAACATTTTGTGAACGGCTTTGCATCTTGAAAAATCCGCCCGTAAGTGGTAGAGTAAATCTGTTGGAAACCCAGCGAATCGCTATCCGATAAAAACAGGAGGAACACGATATGTTTGAAAATCTGATCGAGATCCTGAAGGCCAATCCCCGCAAGATCGTTTACACCGAGGGTCATGACGCCCGCATCCTGGAGTCTGCGGCCCGCCTGAAAAAGGGCGGCTTCCTGACGCCCGTGCTGGTCGGCAGCGTCGAGGTCGTGAAGGCCGCCGCCGAAAAGGGCGGCTTCGACATCGAGGGCCTGGAGATTCTGGATCCCGCCACCTACGACAAGATGGACGAAATGGTGGATACCATGGTCGCCCTGCGCAAGGGCAAAATGACCGCCGAGGAGTGCCGCGCGGCGCTTTCGAAGGGCAACTACTTCGGCACCATGCTGGTGAAGATGGGCGTGGCCGACGCGCTGCTGGGCGGCGCGACCTACTCCACGGCCGACACCGTGCGCCCCGCGCTGCAGCTGGTCAAGACCCGCAAGGGCGCGAACCTCGTGTCCTCCTGCTTTATTCTGGTCCGCGGCGACGAGATGATCTGCATGGGCGACTGCGCGATCAACATCGCCTATGAGGACCGCAAGGACAAGGAGGGCAACGTCGTCCTCTCCGCCGCGCAGCAGCTGGCCGAGGTGGCCGTCGCCACCGCCGGCACCGCGAAGGTCTTCGGCATGGACCCGAAGGTCGCCATGCTGAGCTACTCCACCAAGGGCAGCGGCAAGGGCGCCAACGTCGACCTCGTCCGCGAGGCCACCGCCATCGCCAAGGCTGCGGCTCCCGAGCTCGCCATCGACGGCGAGATGCAGTTTGACGCGGCCGTGTCCCCGGTCGTCGGCCAGCTCAAGTTCCCCGGCAGCCCGGTCGCCGGCTATGCCAACACCTTCATCTTCCCGGAGATCCAGTCCGGCAACATCGGCTACAAGATCGCCCAGCGTCTGGGCGGCTTCGCGGCCTACGGCCCCATCCTGCAGGGCCTGAACGCGCCCATCAACGACCTCAGCCGCGGCTGCGACGCCGAGGAAGTCTATCAGATGTCCATCATCACCGCCGCACTCGCCTGACAGTCAACGAAAAGCCCTTTGGGCTTTCCGTTGAGGGGATTTCGCCCTGCTGCATGCACTCGCACGTCAAACGAAACTCGCTCCATTCCGCTTCCCCGGTTTCGAAGAGCCGGGAAAGCTCCCTATCCGCTCCTTCCGTATTCCTCTCAAATTCAAAGCGCAAGGCTTTGAATTTGAAAAGGACGAGCAGCGAAGTGAGCGAGCTTTCGAGTCTGCGAGGAAGCGAGACGATACGGAGCTTGCGAGGACGCGGCAGGGCGCAAGGTGTGTTTTCCGAGGTACACGCCCCCAGAAAACACGATTGAAAATGGTTTTTCGCTGCGGCGAAAAACGAAGAGGCTTTTACAGTCTGAACGGGGCTGCGGCGAAAGCCACAGCCCCTGTTTTTATTGCCATGCGTAAAGTATTCTGTTTGATCCTGCTGCTCGCGCTGCTGCTTTCGGGCTGCGCGGCCAATGTCCCGGAGGAAAGCGCGGCGCCCGGAACGGCATCCGACGCCCCGGAGAGCAGCGCCGCGGTCTCCGTGCTGGTGCCCGGCGACTATTCCGACGCTGACACGGCGGCGATGAGCAGCTATATGAGCGCCAACCGCTGGCTGATCGACGGCGACCGGCTCTACGGCCTCGACTACGACGAGGCGCTGCGCCCGGCGCTGGTCTCCTGCCGCCTGCACGGCGGGAAGCTGACGGAATGGAAGATCCTCTGCGAGGACTGCGTCCCCTCCTACCTTGCTCTGGAGGGAAAGACGCTCTATTTCCTCTGCGGGGGCGAGCTCCGGCGCTGCGACCTGAAAAACGGGAAGTGCGAGACCCTGCTGAGCGGCGGCCTGCAGAGCCTTCAGCTCTTCGACGGCGCGCTGTACTATACCGACGCCGCGGGGCGCTACTGCCGCGCCGGCCTCGACGGGCAGAACGCCGAGCTGCTGATCGAGGGGCCATGCGGCTATGCCTGGGCCATGCCCGAAGGCGTGCTCTACCAGAGCGAGAGCGAGGGCTGCAGCCTGCGCATGCGGCTCTGGGACGGAGCCGAGCGGCGGCTGAGCGCCGCGGCCTCCTACGCGCCGCTGCGCATCGGCTCGCTGGTCTGGTACTCGCAGCGCGACAGCGAAGGCAGCGTCCTCGCTTCGATCGACCTGAACGACGGGACGGTGACGCGTTATGCGACCGAGGAGCTGCGCGGCGCGGCCGAGCTGATCCCGGGCGCGGAGGGCTGGATGCTGCGCGTTTTCCTCGCCGGTGAGGGCTGGCGGCAGCAGCTGCTGCGCCCGGGCGAGACCGCCGGGACAGACTGCGCCTACAGCGGCTACCGGCTCTGCGACTGCGTCGGCGAGGACTGCCGCATCGACGCGGCCTACGACCCGGACGGGCGGCTGCGCTGCTTCGTGCTGGCCGACCGCGAGGGGAACGAGCTGCGCTTTTTCGGCGGCGAGATTCTGGAATGAGGTGCGCGATGGAACATCCGGACTATATGGACGAGGCCCTGGCCCTGGCCCGTGAGGCGGCCGAAGCGGGCGAGGTCCCCGTCGGCTGCGTGATCGTCGGGCCGCAGGGAACGATCATCGGCCGCGGCCGAAACCGACGCGAGGAGGAAAACGACGCGACCGCCCACGCCGAGATCGAGGCCATCCGAGAGGCCTGCGCCGCGATGGGCGACTGGCGGCTCGAGGGCTGCGCGCTCTATGTGACGCTCGAGCCCTGCCCGATGTGCGCCGGCGCGATCATCAACGCCCGCGTCCCCGAGGTCTTCTTCGGCGCGCGGGAGGCGCAGAGCGGCGCCTGCGGCAGCGTGATCGACCTGTTTTTCGAGCGCTTCGGCCATGCGCCGCGCGTCTCGGCGGGTCTCCGCGGCGAGGATTGCGCCGCGCTCCTGCGTGAATTCTTCCAGAACAAACGAAACTGAACAAAACGAAAAGAAGGCCGCCTGTTGGTACAGGCGGCCTTCTTTTTTCTATGCACTAAGCACTACGCGCTTTTTTCGACAACTTCCGTCCGAGCCGCGCCATCGGCTTTTCAAACAGATAGGTCAGCGCGAGAGACAGCGCGAGGGCGGCGGCGAAGCAGAGCAGCGTGTAGTGGAGCTGCCAGGGGGCCTCGCCCGCCTTGTGCGGTGCCTCGGCGCTGTAGGCCGGGATGCGCCCCTCCTTGAGGCGGACGGCGAGGAACTGGTGCCAGATGTAGAAATTGTAGGAGACGGCGGCGAGCACGCGGGTCACGGGATTGCCGACCGCCCTCTGCACGCCGGCCGGCATCAGACCGCCGCACAGCAGCGCGCCGCCCGCAAGCAGCCCCAGCGGGAAGCGCCACAGCAGCTGCAGCCGCCGGGCGACGGCGCGGTCGCCGTAGGGCTGGATGTAGACGACCTGCAGCAGCAGGAGGAAGCAGAGCAGCGCGCCGAGCGCCGGCAGAACGCCGCAGATCCGTCCCCGCTTTTTCCCGGACCAGGCGACAAAGCCCGTCGCGGCCAGCATCCCGCAGGCGTAGAGGTCGAGCATGCAGGGCAACTGGTTGACGAAGAGGGTCGTGTCCTCCACCCGGTACAGCACCCAGGCCCGCGCCGCAAAAGCGGTCAGCGTGAGCCCGAGGATGACGGCGAAGGGACGCCTGACATAGGCTTTCATCAGCAGCGGGCAGATCAGATAAAACTGCACCTCGACCGCGAGCGTCCACAGTACGGTCGGCAGCGGCGTGCCGAAATAGCTCTTGCTGCTGAGGTTGAAGGTGAAGGTCAGATGCAGCGCCAGGTCGCGCAGCGCGGCACCGGCCGAGGCGTATTTGCCGCGCGGCAGGGCGTAGAGGAAGAAGACGAGGAGGATCGCCAGCAGATAGGAGGGCACGATGCGCCAGAAACGCCTGGCGTAGAAGTCGGCCGTCGATGGAAGCGGGCGCTTTTCCCTCCTCGCGCGCGCATAGGGGATCGTGAGCAGGAATCCCGAGAGCACGAGCAGGACGTCCACCATCATGTAGCCGGAGGCGACCAGCCGCTGCAGATCGACGTAGCGTTCGGCGACGACGAAGTTGGGATTCAGCCAGCTCTGCTGCCAGATATGATACCAGGCGACCAGGAAGATCGAAACGACGCGCAGAAAGTCCGCGGCCGCGATGTAGCGGCCGTCCGACGAGGGCGTCTGTCTCTCTGTCCGTGTCATGCCTCTGTTCCTCCATGGCGGACAGCCCGCCGTCCGTTTCCGGACGCGGGCTGCCCTTTTTCTTTTTTATTCCGCCGCGTCGAAGCGCAGGATCACCTTGAACAGGTCGCCGTCCACGGCGAGCGCCATGTCGATGCCCTGGAGCTTCGCCAGGCTCGACGCGATCGCCAGGCCCAGGCCGCTGCCCTCGGTGCTGCGGGCGCTGTCCCCGCGGACGAAGCGCTCGGTCAACTCCTCGGGGCGGATGTTCAGCGGCTGCGCCGAGATGTTGCGGAAGCTCAGCGCCGCGCCGCCGCCTTCGCGCGTCAGATCGAGATAGACGCGCGTGCCCGGCTGAGCGTATTTTAGCACATTGTTCAGCAGATTGTCCAGGATTCTCCACAGATGCCGCGGGTCGGCCTGCACGTACACGGGCTCGTCCGGCTTCGTCACACGCAGCTCGAGATTCTTCTCCGTCAGCTTTTCGCCGTATTCCCCGGCGGTCTGATCCAGCAGCACGCCGAGCTCGAGCCGCTCCATGCTCACCGGGAGGTTCCCGGTCGAGGCCTTGGAGGCCTCCACCAGGTCGTCCGTCAGCTTCTTCAGCCGCGCGCTCTGGCGCTGCAGCACCTCGACGTATTCCTTCGTCTTCTCGTTCTCCGTCTCCTCGCGGGCCAGGAGATCGACGTAGTTGACGATCGAGGTCAGCGGGGTCTTGATGTCGTGCGAGACGTTCGTGATGAGCTCCGTGCGCAGGCGCTCGGACTTCATCCGCTCGTCCACCGCGCGGCTCAGGCCGTTGCGGATGTGCATCAGGTCCTCCGCGTGCTCCCTGATGTCGCCGAGCATGTATTTCTCGTCGATGACGACATGTTCCTCGCCCGCGGCGATGGCCTTCGCGCCGTCGCGCAGACGCTGGAAGCAGAGTACCAGATAGAGGATCGCGGCGCCCAGGACCGCCCACTCGATCAGCTTGACAAAGGCCATCAAGGCCTCGTGATTGCGGACGTTCATGGTCAGGATCAGATCCGCGAGCAGCAGCACCAGGAACAGCGGGATCCACTTCGCCACCAGCGGCACGCCCTTCAGCAGCCCGAAGCCCGCCTTGATCCATTTCCAGCACCAGGCAAGCACACGCCAAACGAGGCAGCTTTTCAGGAACGTCCCCAGTTTGAGGCGAACGGCGGCGCTCATCAGCCACAACAGCAGGAACAGCCCCGCTCCGAGGAGGCAGAACGCGGTGACGGTGAGGCTCGTCACCAGATAATTGCCGCTGAATATCTCATTGATCGCGGCAAAGCAGCCGCCAATGCCCGCGAGGCAGACAAGCAGAAGCAGGTCGGCGGGGATTTTCTCAACGAAGCTCGCCTTGACCTCGCCGGAGGCGTCGTGATGCCCGGCGGCGCCCATCAGGAACACGAACAGCAGCACCGCCAGCACGAAGGAGACGACCGCGGCGGCGATCAGCTCGTAGCGCCAGGGGAAGAGCTGCTCATAAAACCACAGCTCGCTGCTGATGTTTTCGCTCTCGTTCTCCGACGTCCAGTACAGGCGCATATAGCAGACCTTTGTGCCTTCGGGAATCGTCAACTCCGTGTCGGATGCCAGCTTCGGCCTCGGCGTAATGGAGGGCGGAAGAGCCTCCGAATCTTCAGCCCCCGCTTCGTCCGCGCGTATCGGTGGAGACGTGGGCTGCGGCTCCTCCGGATCACTTTCGACGCCCTGTCCCGCCTCGGAGCTGCTGACCCGGTTCAGAATCCCCGCGCTCGTCAGCGGCTTGTCCTCGCCGTTGAAATACAGGCCGCCGTCGACCGCGCTCACGACCAGAATCTGCGAGTGCAGCACCGTTTCGTCCTCGTTCAAATTCCCGGCCAGCACCCGGCTGTCCTCGTCGAGCAGTTCAAAGCGGACAAAGCACTCGGCGCCCACATCCCGCACACTCCTGAGGCCGCTGAGCTCTGCCAGGATCTGAAAAGAGCTGTTCATCAGCTTCTCATCGATCAGGCGTGTCCGGATTTCCTGCGTGTTTTTGCCGCGGTACGCTCCCCAACTGTCCAGCCAGGCGATTCCGGCGACCGCGCCGGTCAAGGCCAGGCAGCTTGCCGCCAGCAGCACGATCGCAACGATCTTCGCCGCCAGACTTCCCTTCAGTTTATTCATAACAGAACTCCTTTCCATTATGGCTCCCCTGAAAGGGGAGCTGTCAGCAAAGCTGACTGAGGGGTTTAAACCCTTCCACCGCGCAAGCGCGGTCCCCCTCCCCTGTCAGGGGAGGCTTTCTTTTTCTTTCTCGTCTAAATCCCGTACAGCAGCTTGACCATCCCGAATTCGTTATACAGGAAAAAGCGGCCGAGAAACGCGGCGGATGTCATCAGGATCATTTCTTTTTTCATGCCTGTTTCCGCCGGGATCTCACATTGCCGAATCCGGGCAATCAGCTTGAACGCAACAAATCCGAGGATCGCTCCGAGCGTGTTCAGGATCAGGTCGTCGATATCGGTCACGCGGCTGTTGATCAGCTGACTCAATTCGATGCCGAGGGAGGTCAGTGCGCCGGAGAGAACTGCCGCTTTGAAACTCCCGAACTCTTTCCACAGACAGGGCAGCAGTATTCCGAGCGGCAGGAACAGCACGACGTTAAGCGCATAGCCGACGACGTCAAGGTCCCTGTCCGAAAACGGGATGAGGTTGATCAGCCCGGGGTTGACCCCGTACCTTGCGATATCATAGACCGTCCCGGCGCCGGTGATCTCCAGCAGAGCGAAGAGATAGCAGGCATATACGAGGCAGCCGATCAGGTGCTTCGTGTGCCGCCGATCCTTGTCTTTTCTGCCGCGCAGCCAGAACGCCAGCGCCACCGCCGCCGCGGGGAGCACGACGGTGACCAGCTCATACCCGTATAACAACAAGACCTCTTTCATTGCTTCCTTCTTTGCCTCGGAAAAACCCTCCGGCCTCGCTCCGCTCGGCCACCTCCCTTCTGCGGAAGGGAGGCTTCGCGCAGGCTCCCTTTCGCAAAAGGGAGCTGTCAGCGCAGCTGACTGAGGGTTTCTCCTAAAAACCAAAAACTACAAACTGAAAACTAATTCTCCAGCTTGTAGCCCTGGCCCCAGACGGCCTTGATATATCGCGGCTGGGCGGGCGTGATCTCAAGCTTCTCGCGCAGGTGCCGGATGTGCACGGCCACGGTGCTCTCCGCGCCGAAGGGCTCCTCACCCCAGACGCGGCGGTAGAGCTCGCCGGGCGAAAAGACCTCGCCGGGATGCTGCAGCAGGAACTTCAGGATGTCGTACTCCCGCGGCGTGAGCGAGACGGGCTCGCCGTCGCGCGTGACGATCTTTCGCTTGTCGTCCAGCTCGATCGCGCCGAGCTTCATTGTGCTCTCCTGCGCAGCGCCGCCGCCGAGCTGCAGATAGCGCCGCAGCTGCGAGCGCACGCGGGCGATCAGCTCCACGGGGTTGAAGGGCTTGGTGACATAGTCGTCCGCGCCGATGTTCAGCCCGAGCACCTTGTCGGTGTCCTCGCTCTTGGCCGTCAGCAGGATGACGGGCACGTTGCTCTCCTGCCGGATCCTTGCAAGAGCCGCAATGCCGTCCATCTCCGGCATCATCACGTCCAGCAGCACCAGATGGATCTCCCGCTCGCGCAGGAGCTGCAGCGCCTCGCGCCCGTTGTAGGCGGGCACGGTGCCGTAGCCCTCGGCCTGCAGGTAGATCGTCAGCGCCGAGACGATGTCCTTTTCGTCGTCGCAGATGAGAATGTTTTGCATCTTTCGTCACCTCTCCTGTATTGTAGCGGAAATTGTTTTAAGTTCCAAGTCCCAAAAGAATTAAAAAATGATTAAGATGCGCCGCGCCGCCTTGACAGGGGCGCAGCAGTGTGCTATGATGACTGTACTAAGCGATTTAATACAGCAAACACGGGAGGCGGTATACGATGATCCAGGTCAATGTCCGCGATCCCCGGCCCATCTACGAGCAGGTGCGCGACGGCTTCCGCCGGCTGATCCTCAGCGGCGTGCTGCCGGCGGGCAGCAAAATGCCCTCGGTGCGGGAGCTGGCCGCGGAGCTGGCCATCAACCCGAACACGATCCAGCGCGCCTACCGCGAGCTGGAGCTGGAGGGCTGCATCTGCACGGTGCCGGGCCGGGGGAGCTTTGTCAGCGCGTCGGACGCGGCGGCGGCCCTGCGGCGCAGAGAGCTGACGGACGAGCTTCGCGCCGCGGTAAAGGAGCTGCGCGCGCTGGGAATGAACGAAGCGGAGATCCTGTCCGCGATCAGGGAGGGAACGGGCAATGATTGAGACAAAAGCGCTGGTCAAGACCTTTGACAAGGTCCGCGCGCTGGACGGGCTGGATCTGCATGTGCCGAAGGGCGCGGTCTACGGTCTGGTCGGACCCAACGGCGCGGGCAAATCCACGCTGATCCGTCATCTGACGGGTATTTACCGCCAGGACAGCGGCGAGGCGCTGATCGACGGGCAGCCGGTGTACGAAAATCCGGCGGTGAAGGCGCGCATCGCCTACATCCCGGACGAGATCTTCTATTACAATCAGGCCACGATCCGCGACATGAAGAACCTGGCCCGCAGCGTGTACCCGGGCTTCGACGAGTTCCGCTGGCGCGAGCTGGGCAAGCTCTTCGAGCTGGATCAGCGGCGGCAGGTGCGCCGCCTGTCGAAGGGCATGCAGAAGCAGGCGGCCTTCTGGATCGCGCTGAGCCAGCGGCCGGACGTGATGATCCTGGACGAGCCGGTGGACGGTCTCGACCCGGTGATGCGCCGCCAGGTCTGGAGCGAGCTGATGGCCGACGTCGCGGCCAACGGCACGACCGTGCTGGTCTCCTCGCACAACCTGCGCGAGCTGGAGGACGTCTGCGACCACGTGGGCATCATGAGGAACGGCAAAATGCTGCTCGAGCGTGCGCTGAGCGAGATGCAGGACAATCTGGTGAAGATGCAGATCGCCCTGCCGGAGGGCGCCGTGCTGCCGGAGGACCTGCAGATCCTGCACCGCAGCGAAAACGGGCGGCTGCAGCAGCTCATCCTGCGCGGGAAGAGCGAGGAGCTCACGGAGCGCCTGTCCGCGCTCAACCCGCTCTTTATGGATCCTGTTCCGCTGTCGCTGGAGGAGATCTTTATCTACGAACTGGGAGGTGGCGAGCATGAAATCTCGGATCTCGTTGTTTGACCGGGGCGTTTCCCGCTCGCTGCTCCGGCGCTTCTGGCCGCTGTGGACGGGCTATGCGGTGTACATGCTGCTGCGCCTGCCGGCGCGGATGCCCGCAATGCTGGCTGTGGCCGAGGCGGCAAAGGCGAACGAGTATGATTACTATTCGATCCTTTCGCTCGACGGCAACGTCATCAGCAACGGCGTCGGCATGCTTCTCCCTGCCGCCATCGTCAGCCTGATCCTGGCCGGGGCGATGTTCGGCTTCCTGTACAACGGCCGCATGTGCGGGCTGATGAACAGCCTGCCGCTGCGGCGCGAGACGATGTTCTGCACCGCCTGGCTGACGGGGCTGCTGCCGCTGCTTCTCATCAACCTGCTGTGCGCGCTGCTGGCCGGGGCGATCGGGATGCCGAGCGGCGAGCTTTCGCTGCAGGCGCTGCTGAAGTGGTTCGCCTTTGTCTCGCTCGGCGAGCTCGCCTTCTACAACTTCGCCGTCTTCTGCGGGATGCTCACCGGCCGGAAGGTCTATATGCCGCTGATCTTCCTCATGCTGAACTTCATCGTGGGGCTGCTCGTCGGCTGCGTGATGGTGTTCCTCATGGTCCTGCTCTACGGCTATTCCGGCTCGAGCTTCCCCGACTGGGCCCGGTTCCTGACGCCGGGGGCGCGCCTGATCCAGGAATACGGCGTCGGTCTGCTGTCCCTCTTTGTCGGCAGCGGGGATGGCTCCGTTTCTCTGAAGCTCCTCGCCGTCTATACCGGGCTGAGCGTCCTCTTCCTGCTGGCCGCCCTGTTCCTGTACCGCCGCCGTCAGATGGAGGCGGCGGGCGACGCCGTGGCCGTGCCCTGGGCCAAGCCCATCCTGAAATACCTGTTCTGCCTGGGCTTTACGTTCTGCTTCACGCTGCTGGTGGCCGTTCTGACGCAGCTCGGCAGCTCCGGATCCGGGGAGGTGCTCGCCTATCTGCTTCCCCCGCTGCTGATCGGCTGCTTCCTCGGCTACTTCATCGCCGAAATGCTGCAGCGCCGCACGGTGAAGGTCTTCCGCGGGCACTGGCGCGGCTTCTTCATCACGGCCGCCGTGCTGTGCGTCCTCGTCCTCGCCTGCCGCTTCGACGTCTTCGGCTATGAGACTTACGTCCCGGCGGAAAGCGACATCGCCTTCGTGGAATTTGACGGCTCCTATATCGGGCACCTCGAGCAGCCGGAGCACGTGGCCGACGCCGTCGCGCTGCACCGCGAGGCTCTGACTTTGAAGGACAAAGAGGCTCTGACTTTGAAGGACAAAAAGGACAGCCGGGAAAGCGCCGGTACGATGACGCTCCGCTACACGCTGAAAAACGGGCGGACCGTGGAGCGCGAATACAGCATGACCAAGGCGATGCGGCGGGAAGTGATCCGTCTGTGCGACGATCCGGAGGCCATCCTCTGCCGCATGCGCGAGATCAGCGAGATCCCCTTTGACCGGATCGAGAGCGTCTACATTTCAGAAGTCAGCGGCAAGGGCGACAATTACCGTTCAGCGTCCTACGCGCTGACGGAGGCCCAGTTTGCGGAGCTGATGCAGAACGGCGTCCTGCCCGACGCGGAGCTCGGCCGGATCGACCTCTGCAACCCGGACGCCTTCCGCGGCACGGTCTCCTACTCGATCCGCATCAGCCTGAAATCGGTCGCCTTTTCCTTCGGCAGAAGCGCATACACGATCAAGGTCGACAGCAACTCGGAATACACCCGCCTTTGGATCAGGACCTTCCTGGCCTCCGCTCAGGCCGAAGCGGCCAAAGACGTGTAAAAGAACAAAGAACAGCCCGGAGGCAATGCCTCCGGGCTGTTCTTTGTTGCAAAAGCGAAAATCCTTACAGTCCCAGGACCTCGCGGGCGAGGGCGGCGATCTTTTCGATGCGGCCGGGGGCGAAGGGGCTTTCAAAGCCGCCCGCGTCCACCAGGCCGTTCATGTCGGAGAAGTCGCGCGTCAGGTTGTCGAGGTAGCGCTGCATGCCGGCGCCCTCCTGCGCGCTCTCCAGCTCGTAGACCTGCATGGCCAGGTCGTTGGAGACCGGGTAGCTGATCACGTAGAAGGCCTGCTCGTAGTAGTGCGGGATGTCCATCCAGCACATGGCGTAGATATTGTCGAGATAGGCGTAGTAGTAGCCGTAGTCCTTGGCGAGCTGGCGGGCGGTCTCGTTGAGGACCTCGGCGCTCAGATTCTCGGAGCCGAGCGCGTAGATCCGGTGCTCGAACTCGGCGAAGGAGGCCTGCTGGATGTACATCTCCACGGTCTCGATCATCTTGGCCTTGGCGATGCTGTCCACCTCTTCGGCGCTGAGCTGCCGGTCGAGGCGGCTGAGCACCAGATACTCCATGCCCTGGGAATAGAACTCGGCCAGGTCGATGGTCTCGTAGGCGTTCTCGTTGACATAGGCGTCGGTGAAGTGGCCGAACTCGTGGGCGAAGGTGAGGATATCGCCCTCGGTGCCGGTGGCGTTGATGAGCAGGAAGGGCGCCTCATAGTCGTTGAGGTAGGTCTCGAAGGACATGCCCGCCTTGCGGCTGTCGACCCGGACGTCGCTGAGCTCGTAGCGGGTCATGAAGTCATAGGACTCCACCACGTCCCCGCCGAATTCCTGCACGGCGACGCCCAGGATCTCGCGCAGGCGCGCCTCGCCCAGCGGCTTGTCGGTGCTGTTGTCATAGTACACGTCGCTGTAGGTCAGATCCTCATAGAGCGGCACCATCCAGGTCTTGATGTCCTGCAGATAGGCGTCGGCCTGCTCGGGCGTGTATTCGCGCCCGAAGGTGTCCTGATAGGCCATCTCCTCATAGCTGGCGTAGCCCAGCTCGGCGGCCAGCTTCTCGCGCACGGCCACCAGGCGGATGAAAACGTCGGCAAACTGCTCGTTGTACTGCTCGTAGTAGGCAAAGAGCGCGTTGATGTAGTCCATGCCGCTCAGCGAATCCAGCAGCTCGCTGAGGGGGCGCTCCTCGCCCTTGTAGATCACGGTCGGGTCGGCCGAAAGGGCGCGGTACTCGGCGATGATGTTGCTCTCCTCCTGCATCAGCGCGACCGTCGTGTCGTTGTAGATCGAGTCCTCCTCGTCGGCGTACTCCTCGCAGAAGCCTTCCCAGAAGTACTTCTCCTCGAGCTCCTCCGCCAGGGGCGAGGCGGCGCAGGCGTAGTACAGGCCGTCCATCGCCTTGTCGGCGAGGGTGTAGTTCTCCGAGCACCAGAGATACTCGTCGGCGTAGTATTCGTCCGTCTGGTCCAGACAGGTGCGGATATCCGCCAGCGTGTACATCGTGTCATAGTGGTAGTAGTAGAGGAAGCAGTCGTCCAGCAGCGGCTCGACCGAGGCGTATTCCGCGCCGCTGTTCATGGCCTCCTCCGCGAGGGCGATCAGATCGTCCAGCACGGCCAGATCCGGCCGCTCGTAGACCATCTCGCCGAAGGTCGGCATGTCCTCGCTGCGGCCGCTGCCGATCTGGTGCCGCGGCTCCTCGACGGGCTCGGCGGTCGGCTCCGGCGCAGGCTCCGGGGTCGGTTCCGGCGCGGGCTCGGCGGTCGGCTCGGGCGTGGGCTCCGGGGTCGCCG
>JAFZQE010000062.1 GCA_017552325.1 Oscillospiraceae bacterium | reverse complement strand
TCCTCGCCGTAGGGCAGCTCTTCTTCGGTGCCGGGACGGACGATCTTGATATGGGTGTCCGGGAACGGGATGCCGATGCTCCCCTCCTTGGCCTTGGTCAGCGGCGTCAGGCAGCAGGCCGTGACGGTCTCGGTGGTGCCGTAGCCCTCGCGAACCTGGATCGTGGCCTTGTGCTCGGCCAGGAACTTGTCGAATTTCTTTTTCAGCTCGACAGACAGGCTGTCGCCGCCGGAAAACACGCCCTTCAGGCAGCTCAGATCGGCGCCGTCCATGCTCTTGAGCCGCAGCAGCGCCTCATACAGCGTCGGCACGCCGGCGATGAAGTTGCAGCGGTATTTGACGATGTCCTTGGCATAGCTGGCGGCGGTGAAGCGCGGGATCAGGATGCAGTGTCCGCCCTGGGAGAGCATCGTGTGGATGCAGACGCCGAGGCCGAAGCCGTGGAAGATCGGCATGGCGGCCAGCATCTTGTCGCCGACGCGGAACATCGGGTTGGCGGCCTTCACCTGCTCGCCCAGCGCGTTGAAGTTGAGGTTCGTGAGAACGATGCCCTTGGTCGTGCCGGTGGTGCCGCCGGAATAGAGGATCACGGCGGGATCCTCCGCCGCGCGGGGGACCGCATAGTCCCCTGTCCATTCCGTCCCGCCTTTGAGAAACTGCTTCCACAGCACGACATGCGGCGCGCCGACGGGGACTTTCGCGATCTTCCTCCCCTGGGTCAGGTCGTAGCCGAGCTTCGTCAGCGTGCCCAGCGCGTCGCGGATCGAGGCGATGATCAGCGTCTCGACGCCGGTGGCGTCCAGGATCCGGGCAAACTTGCCGTAGAACTGGTCGAGCGTGATGGCGACCCTGCTGTCGGACTCGTTGAGATAGAACTCGATCTCCTTTTCCGCGGAGAGCGGGTGGATCATGTTGGCGATCGCGCCGACGCGGTTGATCGCATAGAACAGATACAGCGCCTGCGGACAGTTCGGCATCGCGACCGTGACCCGGTCGCCTTCCTTCACGCCGATTCCGCGCAGCGAACGGGCGCAGGCCTCCGTTTCGGCGACGAACTGCTGATAGCTGCAGCTCTTTCCCATGAAAGTAAAGGCTGTCAGTTCCGGGTGATTATTTGCGATCTTTTCCACAGCCTCGAACATGGTCCCCTGATCGTAGTCCAGATGCATGGGGGTCTTGCCCATAAAGGGCGCCCAGGGCGTTTTGGCGGTGATCGTGTCCATTTCTTTTCTTACTCCTGCCTCTTTATTTGAAATCAAAGCCGCTCGGCTCGCCGAAGGGGCGGTCCAGCAGTTCGGGATGCGCGAAAATGTACTTGACCAGCTTCAGGCTGCGGACGAAGTAGAAGCCGTCTGCGATGCGCTCGTCCAGCGTGGCGCCGACGTCGACCACGTCGCGGATCTGCTTCGAGCCGTCGTCCATCACCAGCTCCTCCTTGTGGATGGTGCCGATGGTGACCATGATGCTGTTGCTGCCGTAGTTGTTCAGATGGTGGTAGACCGCGGGGCCCTTGATGCTGCCGATGTTCGAGAGCAGCACCGTGGAGTAGTTGGTGTCGCCGTCGGTCAGAGCCTTGGGATTGACGCCCCAGAAGTCCAGCCAGCGGATGATGCGGATGACCGGCATCAGCAGGATGCGCGGGATCTTGGCAAAGCTGTCGATCGTGCTGTCGATGCCGCCGGTGGAGTGCTCGCTCTTGCGCATCTCCTTCACTTCCCCGGCGATCTGCCAGCTGAAGGAGTCCAGGGTGTCCTCGTCCTTCGGCGTGAAGAACATCAGCGCCTCCTCGGCGTGATCGGAGAAGCGGCGCTTGGCCACAAAGCTGAGGCTGATCTCATAGCGCTCGTACATGCGGCGGCCCTGGATGAAGCGGTTCATCTTCGGCCGCTCTTTGATCATGCGGCCGACGGCCAGGATGAAGCAGTGGAACACCGTGGTCTTGTAGTCGGGATGCTGCGCGTTCTTCCGCTCCAGGTATTTCAGCAGCTCGGTGACGTCGACCCTGTCATTATAATAGACCTCCGCGTCGGTGCGGTTAGTCATAATGTGCATCATCAGCGTCGTGAGGCCGGATACGTCCCTCACCCAGCGGGCGTCGCGCCGGTCGCCGAAACGCCTTTTGTACTTTTCCGCCATGGTATTTCCTCCTGCTCAAAATATGAAAAAACTGTGAACTTCCATTTTTTGATTTTATACGATGCAAGGTGAAAAAGCAAGATATTTGACAAATTTTAATTAAAATAATTGAAATAAGGGAGAGCCCTCAGGCTCTCCCTTATTTCACTATGCAATTGGCGGGAAACGTGTCGGCTCTCAGTCGATCAGGCTGCGGCCGGTCATTTCGGCGGGCTGGTCGAGGCCGATCGTGTGCAGAATCGTCGGCGCGATGTCGGCCAGGCGGCCTGGATGGAGCGAAACGCCCTTTTCGCGCACGAGGAAGGGCACGGGATTGGTAGTGTGCGCGGTGTTGACCTTGCCGTTTTCGTCGAACATGACGTCGGCGTTGCCGTGGTCGGCGGTCAGCAGCAGCACCACGTCCGGGTGCTTGGCGATTTCGTCCAGCACGCGGCCGACCGCGGTGTCCACCGCCTCGACGGCGGCGACGGCGGCGGCCATCACGCCGGTGTGGCCGACCATGTCGCAGTTGGCGAAGTTGCAGATGATGACGCGGTAATTGTCGGAAGCGATGGCCTCGATCAGCTTGTCGGCGACCTTCGCCGCGCTCATCTCCGGGATCAGATCATAGGTCGGGAACTCCTTCGGGGACGGCACCAGGCAGCGGTCCTCACCCTCGAACTGCTTTTCCACGCCGCCGTTGAAGAAGAAGGTCACGTGGGCGTACTTCTCGGTCTCGGCCACGCGGAACTGGCGCAGGCCGTGGACGCTGATATAGTCGCCGAGGGTGTTGACCAGCTCCTCGGGCGGATAGGCGATCGGCAGGGTCAGGGTCTCGTCGTACTGCGCGGTGCAGACGTAGCTGAGCGGCCAGACGGTCTTCTTGCGGGCGAAGCCGTCGAAGTCCGGCAGGTTCAGCGCCCAGGTCATCTCGCGGGCGCGGTCGGGGCGGAAGTTCATGAAGATCACGCTGTCGCCCTGGTTGATGATCCCCTCGGGGCAGACGACGATGGGCTTGACGAATTCGTCGGTGACCTCCTGGGCGTAGCTGTCCTCCACGGCCTGCACGGGGTCGGGATTCGGGACGCCTTCGCCGCAGACGATGGCGTTGTAGCCGGCCTCGACGCGATCCCAGCGTTTGTCGCGATCCATGCCCCAGAAGCGGCCCTGGACGGTCGCGATCTTCGCGTTGCCGAGCGCGGCGCACTTTTCATGGAGGCGGCGGACGAAGCCCGCGCCGCTCGTCGGCGGCACGTCGCGTCCGTCGAGGAAGCAGTGAACGTAGACCCGCTCCAGGCCGCGCATTTTGGCCATGTCGAGGATGCCGAAGATATGCTCGATGTGGCTGTGCACGCCGCCGTCGGAGAGCAGGCCCATGATGTGCAGGGGCTTGCCCGCGGCCTTCGCGTCCTCCATCGCCTTGATGTAGACCTTGTTTTCGAAGAACTTTCCGTTTTTGATCTCCTGGCTCATCTTGGGCAGGATCTGGAACACGACGCGGCCGGCGCCGATGTTGGTGTGGCCGACCTCGGAGTTGCCCATCTGCCCCTCCGGCAGACCGACGTCCAGCCCGGAGGCCTGGAGCTGCGTGTGCGGATACTCGGCGAAGAGTTTGTCCAGATTCGGCGTCCTGGCCTGCGCGATGGCGTTGCCCGCGGTGGGCGGCGCGATCCCGAAGCCGTCCAAAATCACAAGAACTGCTTTTTTCATCAGAATCTCCTTTGTTTACCAGCCTCGCAGAGTTTTTCGCGGCAGCGAAAAACAGAATCAGATCGTGTTTTCCGGGGGCGTGTGCCTCGGAAAACACACCTTGCGCCCTGCCAGTGTGCGAGCGTCTCACGCAAGCGAGTGCATGCAGCAGGGCGATATTCCCTCAACGAAAAGCCCAGCGAAGCGGGTTTTCGTTGAATAGATTATTGATTGGTGGCCGCGATGATGGCGGAGAAGTCCACGGGCTTTAGGGAAGCGCCGCCAATCAGGCCGCCGTCGATGTCGGGCTGGGCGAGCAGCTCGGCCGCGTTCTTGGCGTTCATGCTGCCGCCGTAGAGGATGCTGACGGAGCGGGCGGGACGGGCGCCGTAGATCTTGCGGATGACGGCACGGATGCCCTCGCAGACCTCTTGCGCCTGCTCGGCCGTGGCGGTCTTGCCGGTGCCGATGGCCCAGATGGGCTCATAGGCGATGATGCAGCGGCGCACATGGGTGGCGTCGATGCCGCTGAGCGCAGCCTTGACCTGGTAGGCGACATATTCCATCGTCACGCCGGCTTCGCGCTGCTCCAGGCTCTCGCCGACGCAGATGATGGGGGCGATGCCCTTGTTCAGCAGGGCGCGGGCCTTGGCGTTGACGAGCAGATCGTCCTCGCCGTGGTACTGACGGCGCTCGGAGTGGCCGACGATGCAGTACCTGGTGCCGATGTCGGCCAGCTGGGTCGCGGAGACCTCGCCGGTGTAGGCGCCCTTTTCATACTTGGAGACGTCCTGGCCGCCGGCGAAGACCTTGGCCTCCTTGCCGGCCTTGATCATCGTGGGGATCATCACGGCGGGGGTGCAGAGCACGACGTCGCAGAAGCGGGGCTTGGGCATGTTCTCCTTGAGCTGGTCCATGAAGGGCTTGATCTCGGAGGCGGTCATGTTCATCTTCCAGTTGCCCGCGATCACGGTTTTTCTGTACTTTCTGTTCATATTCAACTCTCCCAATCTATAGAATCTGAATGATTCGGATCACTTGTCCAGCAGGCAGGCCACGCCCGGCAGCTCCTTGCCCTCGAGGAACTCGAGAGAAGCGCCGCCGCCGGTGGAGATGTGGGTGATCTTGTCGGCAAAGCCGAGCTTCTCGACCGCGGCCGCGGAGTCGCCGCCGCCGACGATGGTGATCGCGCCGCTCTCGGCCAGGGCCTTGGCCATGGCCTTCGTGCCGCCGGCGAACTTGTCGAACTCAAAGACGCCCATGGGCCCGTTCCACACGATGGTACCGGCGCCGCGGACGGCCTCGGAGAAGATCTCCACGGTCTTCGGGCCGATGTCCATGCCCATCAGATCCGCCGGGATGTCGCCGTCGACGAGCACGGGCTCGGCGTCGGCGGAGAACTCGGCCGCCGCGAGGTTGTCCACGGGCAGCAGGAACTTCACGCCGCGCTCCGCCGCCTTCGCGATCATGTCGCGGGCGTAGTCGATGCGGTCGGCCTCGAGCAGGGACTTTCCGATCTCGAAGCCCTGGGCCTTCTTGAAGGTGTAGGCCATGCCGCCGCCGATGATGATGGTATCGGCCTTCTCGAGGAGGTTGTTGATGACGTTGATCTTGTCGGAGACCTTCGCGCCGCCGAGGACGGCCACGAAGGGACGCTTGGGATCGTCGAGTGCCTTGCCCATAACGGACAGCTCCTTGGCGACCAGCAGGCCGCTGACGGCGGGCAGGAAGGCCGCGACGCCTGCGGTGGAGGCGTGGGCGCGGTGCACGGTGCCGAAAGCGTCGGACACGTAGAGCTCGGCCATGGAGGCAAGCTTTTCGGCCAGGGCCGGGTCATTCTTGGTCTCGCCCTTCTCGAAGCGGAGGTTCTCGAGCAGCATGATCTCGCCGGGCTGCAGCGCGGCGGCCTTGGCCAGCGCGTCGGGGCCGACGGTGTCGGCGGCGAAGATGACCTCGCGGCCGAGCAGCTCGCCCAGGTGCTTGGCAACGGGCGCCAGGGTCAGCTTGCGGAGGGATTTCTCCCAGCTCTCGCGGGTGACTTCCTCGGGCTTCTTGCCCTTTTCGACCTGCTTCTTCACGAAGCTGTCGAAGGTCGCCACCGGCTTGCCCAGGTGGGAGCAGGCGATGACGGCCGCGCCCTGGTCAAGCAGATATTGAATCGTGGGGATCGCGGCAACGATGCGCTTGTCGCTGGTGATCTCACCGGTCTCTTTGTTCTGGGGGACGTTGAAGTCGCAGCGAAGCAGCACCTTTTTGCCCTTCACGTCGACGTCGTACACGGTCTTCTTGTTGTAGTTCATGTTGATCCTCCTATTAAAAAATTTTTATACGGTTTCGCCGGCCATCGAGCCGGTCTCCTTCAGGCCCGGGAAGCCCTGCTGACGCAGCGCCTCATAGGCCAGGATCGCCACGGAATTGGACAGGTTCAGACTGCGCGCTTCGGAGATCATCGGGATGCGGATGCAGCGGTCACGGTATTTCTCGCGGAGCCATTGCGGCAGACCTGCGGTCTCCTTACCGAACATCAGCGTCACGTCGCCGTGAAGATCCGCCTCGTCGTAGGAGCGCGGCGCCTTGGTGGTGGCGAGAAAAAGATTCTCGTCCCCGTTCACACGGAAATAGTCGTCGAGGCTGTCATACACGGAGATGTCGACCAGATACCAGTAGTCCAGGCCGCAGCGCTTGACCGCCTTGTCGGAGATATCGAAGCCCAGCGGACGCACCAGATGGAGCCTCGCGCCGGTTGCGGCGCAGGTACGCGCGACCGCGCCGGTGTTGTGCGGGATCTCCGGCTCGACCAGGACGATGTTAAGCAAGTCGTCTCCTCCTTCCGCTGCCCGAAAAGTCGTCAAAAGCGGACGATTTCTTCTGTCCGTTAAACATTTTAGCACATTTTTCCGAAAAATCATGCACGAATTTTTAATTTTTTACGATTCTTGCAATTTGTACAAATTTGCGCTATAATTCAGTGCATAACAGTACTTTTTATCGGCATTTTGCCCATTCTTTCCATTTTTCATTTCGGAGACGTCATGGAATATATATGCAGCGATTGTCCGCGCTCCTGCGGCGCTCTGCGCGGAGACGCAAAGCCCGGCGGCTTCTGCGCCAGCCCCTCCCTGCCTCTGGTCGCCCGCGCCGCCCCGCACTTCGGCGAGGAGCCCTGCATCAGCGGCATGCGCGGTTCGGGCGCGGTGTTCTTCACCGGCTGCAGCCTGCGCTGCGTCTTCTGTCAGAACCGGGAGATCAGCCGCGGGGGCGGAGGCATGCCGCTGAGCGTGCCGGAGCTGCGGGACTGCTTCCTGCGCCTGCGCGATCTTGGCGTGCACAACATCAACCTCGTCACGCCCAGCCACTATACCCGCGCGATCGCCGAGGCGCTGAGCGGGCTCGAGCTCGGGATCCCCGTGGTCTGGAACAGCAGCGGCTATGAAAAGCCGGAGACCCTGCGCATGCTCGAGGGTCTCGTGCAGATCTATATGCCTGACATGAAATACTGGAAAAGCGCGCTCGCGAAGCGCTATTCCGCCGCGGCGGACTATCCGCAGCGCGCGGCCGAAGCCATCCGGGAGATGTACCGCCAGGTCGGCCCCTTCGTCATGGACGACGACGGGCTGCTGCGGTCGGGGCTCCTGATCCGGCACCTGATCCTGCCGGGCGAGGACCTCAACAGCATGGACGTGATCGACTTCGTCGCCGAGGAGTTCCCGCGGGGCAGCGTGCTGTTCTCGCTGATGAGCCAGTACACCCCGATGCCGGGGCTGGAGCGCTGGCCGGAGCTGACGAGGCGCGTCGAGCCGGAGCTGAACGCGCGGCTGTGCGACTATATGCGCCGCCGCGGGATCGAAACGGGCTACTGGCAGGAGCCGGAGGCCGCGACGGACGAGATGATCCCGGATTTTGACGGAACGGGAGTCCGCGGCTGAAAAGAGAAAAACAAAAATCGATATAAAAGGAGACTTGAACATGACCTACCAGGAGATCCACAACGCAGCCAACGGCCAGCTCGGCCCCTACTGCAAGAACTGCCCCGTCTGCAACGGCCGCGCCTGCGCCAACATGATGCCAGGCCCCGGCAGCAAGTATCCCGGCAACGTCGCCGCGCGCAACTACGACAAATGGCAGGAGATCTGCGTGAACATGGACACGCTCAATCCCAACGCCGAGCCCGAGCTGGGCTTTTCCTTCGGCGGGCGCAGCTTCAGCGCCCCGATCTTCGCCGCCCCGATCGGCGCGCTGGACATGCACTACGGCCCCAAGTACAAGGACCAGGCCTACAACACGATCCTCGTCAAGGCCGCCTATGACTACGGCGTGGCCGCGCTGACCGGCGACGGCGTCAACCCGGAGATCATGAAGAGCGCCGTGCGCGACATGGCGGAGGTCGAGGGCGTCGGCATCCCGACGATTAAGCCCTGGAACAAGGAGGCCGTGTTCGAAAAGCTCGACTACATCCGCGAGCATAACATTTTCGCCGCCGCGATGGACGTCGACGGCGCGGGTCTCCCCTTCCTCAAGGCCATGAACCCGAACGCGGGCAGCAAGTCCGTCGCCGAGATGCGCGAGATCATCGAGTACGCCGGCCGTCCCTTCATCGTCAAGGGCATCATGACCGTCGCCGGCGCGAAGAAGGCCGTCGAGGCCGGAGCCGCGGGCATCGTCGTGTCGAACCACGGCGGCCGCGTGCAGGGCGGCACCCCCGCTACCGCCGAGGTGCTCCCCGCCATTGCCGAGGCCGTCAAGGGCCAGACAGTGATCTTCGTCGACGGCGGTATCCGCTCCGGCGTCGACGTGTTCCGCGCGATCGCGCTGGGCGCCGACGCGGTGCTGATCGGCCGCCCGATCCTCAACAGCATTTACGGCAGCGCCGAGGAGGGCTTCAAGGTCTACATGGACAAGATCGTCGGGGAGCTCAAGTCCACGATGCAGATGTGCGGCGCGGCGAGCCTCGCGGACATCACGCGCGACAAGGTGTTCCTCGGGTAATCCCATGAATGAGGAGAAAACGGAACATAAAAAACTGTGGACGATCCTTGGCGTTTCCGCCGTCATTCTCGTTTTACTGCTGCATTTTATTATCCATCTGGACGATATTTTCACTTATCGGTATCTTCGGATCTGCGACCCCGCCTGTGCGGCCGATTATCTTCTGATCCTTTTTGTCCCTTCTCTTTTGTGCGGGACGCTTGCCGTCTGGGCGATCATCCGCAGGAAGGAAATTATGACCTGGGTCTCGGTTATCCTCCTGACCGCGGTTCTTATTCTCAGCTTTTTGCCGCTCCTGGGCAGATACCTGTACACTCCGGCCTTCTGCTCCAGCACCGATAACATCAAGAACTACAGAAAAGTCGACAATTCATGGATCAACATGAAAACAGAATACCCGGATGAAGTCCCGGAGGACGCTCAGGAGACGAAGTATTTTTACTGGTACATGAACATTGCGGCAGAGCACTGGTTCTGTATCGCATCCTGGAAACTATCGGATCCCGTGTTTGAAGCCGAGGTCGAACGCCTCCGTGAATCAGGCTTTGATATCAGCGAAGATAACAGCATCTACGCAAGTGAAGACAGTGTTTATGGAAAAACGGAAGTCCTGATTGACTGGGATAATCGCAGGATCGCGTACTTTTCGGCAAGACTGATGGGTGAAGACAGCCTCCCCGCCTCTTTGGAGGAATTCTATTCCACCGAATACTCAATAGAAACGATCCTGGAGCACAGCAAATCATGACAAAACCGCACGTCCCCGAGGACGTGCGGTTTTCTTTTACGCAGCTATAAATTATGTTAACTATATTATGTCTCCTGTTGGAGAAGCCGCTGGCGCATGCGGGCCTCACGCCTTTTTAAGTTTCCCGATCAGGCAGAAGAGGCCGAAGGCGGCGATGTCCACCGCGACGACGGTGCTGCCGACCGGCGTCTCCGTCACGATGGAGATCAGGATGCCGGCGGCGGCGCAGACGACCGAGAGGACGGCCGCGCAGACCGTGACCGCGCGGAAGCTCTTGAACAGGCGCATTGCCGACAGCGCCGGGAAGATCACCAGCGCCGAGATCAGCAGCGAGCCGACCAGGTTCATCGCCAGCACGATGATGACCGCCACGATGACCGCGATCATCAGATTGTAGGCCCCGGCCGACAGCCCGACTGCGCGGGTGAAATCCTCGTCGAAGGTCACGGCGAAGATCCGGTTGTAGAACAGGATGAAGGCCGCCACGACCAGCAGCGACAGCACGACGCAGAGCCAGACGTCCGTCTTGTCCAGCGTCAGGATCGAATAGGAGCCGAAGAGCGTCGAGCAGACGTCGCCGGAGAGGTTGCTGGAGGTGGAAAAGAGGTTCATCAGCAGATAGCCGATGGCGAGCGCGCCGACCGAGAGCATCGCGATGGCCGCGTCGCCCTTGATCTTCGCGTTCTGCCCCGCGCGCAGCAGCAGCACCGCGCACAGCACGGTGACCGGCAGGACGAAGAGCATCCCGTTCGACAGGCGCAGCACCGAGGCGACCGCCAGCGCGCCGAAGGCCACGTGGCTCAGGCCGTCCCCGATGAAGGAAAAGCGCTTGAGCACCAGCGTCACGCCGAAGAGCGAGGAGCAGAGCGCGATCAGCACGCCGACGATCAGCGCGTAGCGCGCGATCGGGTACTGGAGGTAGAGGATCAGCTTGTCCATCAGCGACCCTCCCTTCCGCCGCGCAGGTAGTTGCGGCCCATCGCGCTGCGCAGATAGTCCGCCTTGCGCCCGTAGAACCAGTCGCTGCCGATCTGCAGAATGTGGCTGGCGTGGCCGAGGGCGTAGTGCATGTCGTGGGAGATCATGATGAGGGTCGTCCCCTCCTTGTTCAGCCCCTCGATCAGGCGGTACATTTCCTCCGTGGCCATCGGATCGAGGCCCGCGACGGGCTCGTCGAGCAGCAGCAGCTTTTCGGTGGCGCAGAGCGCCCGCGCCAGCAGCACGCGCTGCTGCTGGCCGCCGGAGAGCTCGCGGTAGCAGCGCCGGGCCAGCGGCGCGACGCCGAGCTTTTCCATCGCCTCATCGGCGCGGCGCTTTTCCTCCTCGCCGTAGAAGGGACGCTTTCCCAGCCGCCCCTGGCAGCCGGAAAGCACGATTTCGCGCACCGAGGCGGGAAAATCGCGCTGCACGCGGGTCTGCTGGGGCAGATAGCCGATCTCGGTCCGGCGCAGGCCATCGTCGAGCAGCACCTTGCCGCCGATCGGCGGCTGCAGGCCGAGCAGCGTGCGCATCAGCGTCGTCTTGCCGGAGCCGTTCTCGCCGACGATGCAGAGGTAGTCCCCCGCGTTCACCGAAAAGCTCAGCGGACGGATCAGCGCTTTTCCCTCGTAGCCGAAGCTCAGATTGTCACAAGTCAACAGGGCCATGTATCAGTTCAATGCCTCTCTCAGTACGTCCAGATTCTTTTCCATCAGCGACAGATAGCTCTCGCCGCCGACGGCTCCCTGCATCGAGTGCAGCGTCAGCACGCCGACGTCGTCGCGCTCCGCCGTGCGGATCACCGTGTCGGCCAGTCGGCCGTCCGAGGTCTCGATCACGCAGATCTGCTTAAGGCCGAGCTCGTTGAGCTTGTCCGACAGAAAGACCACGGTGGCGAAGCTCGCCTCGGTCTCGGCCGAGCAGCCGGAGAAGGCGGCGTAATAGTCAAGGCCGTAGTCCTCGACCAGATAGCGGAAGGGAAAGCGGTCGGCCACGAGCAGCGTATGCTGCGGCGCGGTGTCCAGCGCGGCCTGATAAGAAGCGTCCAGCGTTTCCAGCTTCGAAGCATAGACGGCGTATGCCGCCTCGTAGCTGCGCGCGTGCTCCCCGTCGAGGGCGGTCAGCGCGTCGCGGATCGCGGCGCAGAAGAGCGCGGCGTTTTTCAGCGACAGCCAGATATGCTCGTCCGGCGTGTCCTCGGCCTCGCCCTCCATGCCCTCGACCAGTTCCTCCTCGAGCGCGCGCTCGCCGAGCACGTCCATCAGCCGGAGCGCGGTCCGCTTCGGATTCGGGTTGGCTTCCAGCGCCTCGTCGATCCATTCGTCGGACTCGCCTCCGACGTAGATCAGCAGGTCGCACTCGGTCATTTTGAGCATGTCGCCCACCGAGGGCTGGAAGGAGTGCATGTCCACCCCGTCGTCGAGCAGCATGATGAGATCAACTTCTTCTGCCCGGTCGCCGAGCAGATTCTTCGTCCAGTCATAGATCGGGAAGATCGTCGTGACGATCTGCGGCTTATCCTTTTCCGCGGGAGCCGCCCCGCAGCCCGACAGCAGCGCCGCCAGCATACAGACGGCGAGCAGGATCGCAAGCGATCTTTTCATGCTTCCGCCCCCCTGCACTCGTCGCACAGGCCGTAAAAGACCGTGCGCATGGGGTTGATGCGAAAGCCGTGGCTCTCGCGGATATGCTCGCTCAGGCCCTGCAGCTCCTCGCAGTGCAGATGGATCAGCCGGCCGCACTTCTCGCATTTGCAGTGGAAGCAGGCCTCGCCCGCGTGGCTGTCCGCACCGACGTACTCGAAGCAGGCCGGGGTGTTGGCGTCTATCGTGTATTTCTGCACCAGGCCCTCGTCCACCATGCGCTCGAGCTGGCGGTAGACCGTCGCCGTGCCGATCGGGCAGCCGCAGCGCTGAAAATGGCCGCAGACCTCGTTGACCGTCACGTGGTCGGACTTCGTGGTGCGCAGATAGGACAGCAGTTCCTCCCGCTGCCTCGTTTTGTACTGGTTCTTTTCGCTCATGGGTTTTCCCTTCTCACATTTGATAACCGTTCTCAGATTATAGCACGCTTTTTCCGGCTGTCAAGAGAATTTGAGACTGATTTTCAATTTCTTCTCCGCTTGCAATCGTCCCTGTTTGCTTCTATAATAAAGGCAGAAAGAAAGGATGGATCTGCGATGGCTAACATGCTGGACTATGTCGCCTGGCGCGGCGATCTGCGCTTTGCGGACAGTCCCTTCAACGAGGTGGACGCGCTGATCATGGCGGAGCTGGCCTATCTGGATCTCGGAGGGATCCTGGGGCCGGAGCCCGTGCCGCAGTTCAGCCTTGCCGAGGTCTGCGCGCGCTATCAGGCGCTCGGCAAGACGCAGCCGCCGATCGTCAACGACCCGCGGCCCCTGATGCTGGCTGCGGCCGGATCGAAGCGCTTCGGCAACCTGATGCTCGGAGGCTACATCGATCTCGTCGACCCGGAACGCGAGCTGCAGCTGGCCGCGCTGACTCTTTTCATGGAGGACGGCAGCGCCGTCGCAGCCTTCCGCGGCACCGACAACACGATCGTCGGCTGGCGTGAGGACTTCAGCTTCAGCTATCAGGATCAGACCGCCGGGCAGAGGGAGGCCGCAGCCTATCTCGACCGCCTCGGCGAGGCCTTCGACGGGCCGATCCGCGTCACCGGGCACTCGAAGGGCGGCAATTTCGCCGTCTATGCGGCCGCTTTCTGCTCCCCCGCCCTGCGCGACAGGCAGATCGTCCGCGTCTACGCCGAGGACGCGCCGGGCTTCCAGAAAGAGCTGGCGGAATCGCCCCAAATCCGCCTCGTCCTGGGAAAGACCGAGGTCTTCATCCCGGAGTCCTCGCTGATCGGGATCCTGCTGAGCACGAAGAAAGAAAAGGAGATCGTCAAAAGCAGCGCCTCCGGACTATACCAGCACAACCCCTACTCCTGGCAGGTGCTCGGCACCGGCTTTGTCGACGCGGACAGCCGCTCGGCAGCGAGCCTCTTTATGGACGAGACGCTGCAGCGCTGGCTGGACAGCCTTGACGACGCGCAGCGCGCCGATTTCGTCAAGGCCGTGTTCACCGCCATGGAGAGCTCCGGCGCGATGACGATGCATGAGATGAAGCTCGTGCCCGTCGCCACGGCGAGCGCGATCCTCCGCGCCGTGAGGGAGATGGACCCGGAGCTCCAGAAGAGCGCCTTCGCCTCGCTCGGCAAGCTGGCGGCAGCGGGCGGCGGGACGATCCGGGACGAGCTGATCAAGCTCCTGCGCCCGAAACGGCCCGAGACGTAAAAAAACGTATACGAAAAAAACTCCCGATCCGAACAGGATCGGGAGTTTTTGTTTGTACGTCCGGAGATCAGAGGGCGTTGGTCTTGCTGACCAGGGCGCTCAGATCCACGTATTCCTCGGGCTCGGACTCGATGGTCTCGTCGGTCTGCTCCTCGAAGTCGCGGTAGATGTCCAGGCCGGAACCGGCGGGGATCAGCTTGCCGATGATGACGTTCTCCTTCAGGCCGACCAGGCGGTCCACCTTGCCCTTGATGGCGGCGTCGGTGAGGACGCGGGTGGTCTCCTGGAAGGAGGCGGCGGACATCCAGCTGTCGGTAGCCAGAGAGGCCTTCGTGATGCCCATCAGCAGCTGTGTGTAGGTCGCGGGACGCAGATCCGTCTCGCCGGCGGCGATGCGGGCTTCGATCTCACGGTTGGCCGCCTTGACGACGGACACGTCCACCGTCGTGCCGGAGAGCAGCTCGGTGCTGCCGACGTCTTCGACGCGGACCTTGCGCATCATCTGACGAACGATGACCTCGATGTGCTTGTCGTTGATGTCGACGCCCTGCTGACGGTAGACCTTCTGGACCTCGCTGGTGATGTAGCTGCGCACGCCCTGGCGGCCGAACTCGTCGTCGTCCACGCCGCGGATGCGCAGCACCTCGTGCGGGTTGAGGGAACCGGCGGTCAGCTCCTGGCCGCGGTCGACATGGTCGCCGTTGTGCACCAGGATGCCGGCGGAGTGCGGCACCTGGCAGTTGAAGGTGGCTCCTTCCGCCTCATTGGTGACGGTGATGGAGTACATGACGCCCTTCTTGGCCTCTTCGATCGCGACCGTACCGGAGATCTCGGACAGGATCGCCATCTTCTTGGGCTTGCGCGCCTCGAACAGCTCTTCGACACGGGGCAGACCCTGGGTGATGTCGTCGCCCGCGACGCCGCCGGTGTGGAAGGTACGCATCGTCAGCTGCGTGCCGGGCTCGCCGATGGACTGGGCGGCGATAACGCCGACCGCCTCGCCGGCGTTGACCGGCTTGCCGATGGCCAGGTTGATGCCGTAGCACTTGGCGCAGACGCCGGTGCGGGCCTCGCAGGTCAGGACGCTGCGGATATAGGCGCGGTGGATGCCGTGAGCCTCGAGCACCTTGGCGTCCTCAGGCATGAGCATGTGATCGGTGTCGAACAGCAGCTCGCCGGTCTCGGGATCGGTGATCGGCGCGGCCGGGAAGCGGCCGTGGATCGCGGTGCCGAAGCTCTCGACAAGCTGGCCGCGGTCATACACGGCGGCGGCCCATACGCCTTCGTTCGTGCCGCAGTCCTTCTCGCGGATGATGACGTCCTGGCAGACGTCGACCATGCGGCGGGTCAGGTAACCGGAGTCGGCCGTACGCAGAGCGGTGTCGGCCATGCCCTTGCGGGCGCCTCTCGTGGAGATGAAGTACTCCAGGACGGACAGGCCCTCGCGGAAGTTGGACTTGATGGGGATCTCGATGGTCTTGCCGGAGGTGTTGGCCATCAGGCCGCGCATGCCGGCCAGCTGACGGATCTGGTTCATGGAGCCTCGGGCGCCGGAGTTCGCCATCATGTAGATGGG
>JAFZQE010000006.1 GCA_017552325.1 Oscillospiraceae bacterium | reverse complement strand
GGATCATCGGTGCCGAGCACGTCCTTGGCGATGGAGCGGCGGTAGATCAGCGCGGAGGGGCAGCACTGGAAGGAGACGCCCTTCACAACGCCGTCGGCGTCGGAGGCGGCCTTCACGGTGTACTCATAGGCGTTGGAGAAATCGGTCACGCCGAGGGCGGCGATGTCCTGAGTGAATTCGGAGTCGGCATACTTCTGGATGTAGTCGGCTTCGGCCAGGAACAGGTCGACCTTCTCATCGTCGGGAGCGGTGGCCTGGTTGAACAGGGTCGTGTCCAGCTTGTCCTGATAAGCGTTGTTGTCGCTCGGGGTGATAACGAAGTTGATCTTGGTCTCGCCGTCGGGCAGATACCACTCGCCGTCCTTCTCAACGGCGTAGTAAGCCTTCAGGAAGCCGATGAACTCTTCGTTCCAGGCGTACAGGTTGAAGACCTTGCCCTCGCCTTCCGCAAACGCGGTGGGAGCAGCCAGCGCAAAGACCATAACCAGCGCGAGGAGCATTGCGATAAGCTTCTTCATTTTAGTTCCTCCTAAAAAATGTGTGATTTATATTTGTGGGTCGCCCCACGGATCACCTGTTGAGATCGGCCACGCTGCCGCCCTCCAGCAGCTCGCCGGACACGATGTAGCGGTCGATCAGCGCGGTCTTGGGATGCTCGATCAGCTCGATCAGACGGGACGCGGCCTCGCGCCCCAGCTCCTCCGTGTTCTGCCGCCAGGTCGTCAGCGGGGGGTTGATGACCTGCGTCAGACGGATGCCGTCATAGCCGACGGCGGAGATGTCCTCCGGGATGCGGAGGCCGGCCTCCTGGATCGCGTTGTAGCCGCCGATATACGAGAAGTCGTCCGGGAAAAAGATGCAGTCGGGCCGCTCCGGCAGCGCCAGGAGCCTGCGCGTGGCCTCATAGCAGCCGGAGGTATCGTGAAATGCCGCTTCTATTATATATGCCTCCGGTACGGGAATGCCGCTGGCCTGGCAGGCGCGGTGAAAACCCGTGAGCCGGCTTTCCGTGACCGTTGTGCGCTCGCCGTGGATCAGGGCCAGCCTTCTGTGCCCCTTCTGCACGGCATAGCGGACAAGCGACTCCATGCCGGAAACATTGTCGGACATGACGGCGATGCGCCCGTTGAACATGTGGTCGATGGTCACGACCGGGAGATCGGAGCGCACGAGCTCCAGCACCATCGGGTCGCTGAAATCCACCGAGGCGATGACGACGCCGTCGACGCCGCGGTAGAGGCAGTGCTGCAGGTAGCTGGTCTGCCGATTGGCCATGTTGCGGTTGATGAAGGTGATATCGTAACCGCAGCGCTCGCTCTCGACCCGGATGCTGTCGAGGACCGAGGAGAAGAAATCATGCGCCAGACCGCCGTGCATGGGATCGACGAACAGGACGCCGATGTTGTAGCTGCGGCTTGTCTTCAGGGCGCGGGCTGCGGCGTTGGCCGTATAGCCGAGCTCCTGCGCGGTGCTGACGATCCGTTCGCGCGTCGCTTCCCCAATGTCCTGCTGGCCGTTGAGGGCCTTGCTGACCGTAGCTACCGAGACGCCGCAGCGCAGTGCGATGTCCTTCATCGAAATCACACGCGGCGCCTCCATCCTTAAACGTTTACGTGCCTTTACGATACCCGATTCTTCTGCGTTTTGCAAGGGCTTTTTGTCAATTCTGCGATTTTTGGTGGTTTTGTACAGAGAAACGGCCAATTTTTTGGTTATTATCACGTAACAGCCAGAGGGCTTTCCGGAAGATGCTGAGATACGCCCGAACAGTGGCGAGCAATTTCTTTTGAAAAAATGAAAAAAACACTTGTTTTTTTGCTTAAGATGCGATAATCTAAACGAGATAGCAGAACTTAAACGATTTCGGTCAGGAGGAAAACCAATGCAATACGGCCGTTTTGACGACGCAAGACGGGAGTACGTGATCACCACGCCCCGCACGCCGCTGCCCTGGATCAACTATCTCGGCAGCGAGGATTTCTTCACCCTTCTCAGCAACACCGCCGGCGGCTACAGCTTTTACCGCGACGCCAGGCTCCGCCGCCTGACCCGCTACCGCTACAACAACGCCCCGCTGGATCAGGAGGGCTTTCACGTCTATATCCGCGACGGGGAGACGGTCTGGAATCCCGGCTGGCAGCCGACGCAGACGGAGCTCGACCGCTACGAGTGCCGCCACGGCCTGGGTTACACGCTCATCGAGGGCGGGAAGAACGGCGTGCTCGCGCGGCAGGAGCTGCTGGTCCCGCAGGGTGACAACTGCCTGCTGATGCGCCTGACGCTGCGCAACGAGAGCGGCGCGGCCAAGCAGCTGCACGTGTTCCCCTATGTGGAGTTCTGTCTCTGGGACGCCATGGACGACTCCTCCAACTTCCAGCGCAACTTCTCCACCGGCGAGGTGGAGGTGGTCGGCCCCGCGATCTACCACAAGACCGAGTACCGCGAGCGGCGCGATCACTACGCCGTCTTCTGGGCCGACCGTCAACCGGACGCCTTCGACACCGCGCGGGACGCCTTCCTCGGCGTCTACGGCAGCCCCGCCCGGCCCGAGGCCGTGTTCGGCGGCGGCTGCACGGGGAGCCTTGCCCACGGCTGGCAGCCCGTCGCCGCGCAGCAGTTCGATCTCCCGCTCGCCCCCGGCGCGGAGGAGACGATCCTCTTCGGCCTGGGCTACATAGAAAACCCCGCCGCGGAGAAGTTCACGGCCCCCGGCGTC
>JAFZQE010000061.1 GCA_017552325.1 Oscillospiraceae bacterium | reverse complement strand
TTTCACTTATGCAAATAATCAGGCTTCCATAAGAGTTTTGGAAAAGAACGGTTTTGTCGTGATGGAAGAATTTGAAGAAGATGGCGCGTTGTCAAAGTATCTTCAACTTGAGTGCTGACAACTTACGCCTTGTTGAGCTGTTCGCTGGTGTACTTTTAGGCGTACTTAGCTTAAAAAGTGTACTTTTGGGCGTACTTAGGCATCCAAGTAAGCTCTTTTGTCTACCGTGGGCAGAAGAGCTTACTCTATTGATTCAACGAATAGAGTTTGGTATAATCACATTGATAAATCGGGCTTTGGCTTTTGCAATCATCGATTCTCTGTTATGGAATGCAATATCAAGTTATGGGTCATGAGAGGAAAGGCAAATATGGAAGACTGTGTGTTTTGCAAAATAGGGTCCGGTGAGATACAGGGACTCAGAATCTGTGAAGACGATGAGACTCTCGCCTTCATGGACATCTCGAAGGATTATGACGGACATATTCTTGTTATACCCAAGAAGCACTATCGATACGTGACAGATTGTCCCGACAATTTGGCTTGTATGGTTTGGTCCATGGTACAGAAGGTCAGTAAACATCTGATTGAAAACTGCGGTTACGACGGAGCCGACATCATGTCAGCCAACAGTCCCGTGAGCCAATCGCTCCCTCATTTTCATGTACACATAATCCCAAGAAAAACCGGGGATCGACTGGGAAATCCGGGAGAATGGCCAACGCCGGCAGGGGCTAAGGAAGATGTGCGCGTTATGCATGAGAGGCTGAAAATAATAGGATTTATTAAAAGATGACAGGAAAAGAAGCGTTTTCTTCCCTGTTTATTTCTCGTTGAATGATTCGTTTCGGTTTGTCTGGACAGACGTGAACCTTTTAGGCGTACTTAGTTTGGTTTTGCACCTTTTGGGCGTACTCAGGCAAAAAAGACCACCCGGGAGGGTGGTCTTTTTTGGCGCAGAGAGAGAAATATAGGAAGCCGAGCGCAGCAGCGCAATTCAAATCCCTCATCCTGCATCATTCCTGCAATGCCGGGTCAAAAATAGGTTTTTTCGTTGCCTGACCCGCTTTGCAGTGGTATAATCCATTCGAAAAAACTTAGTTGCGGAGACAATAACATGAACGGGAAAAATGACTTTAATTGCTTTAATGATGCCTTCTGGGACGCGCTGGATGAACTGGCGGACAGCTCGGAGATCGTGATCGACAGGCCCAAAGGATCCGCTCATCCCGGATTTCCCGATTTCATCTATCGGGTGGACTACGGATATCTGAAAGACACCGCGTCCATGGACGGCTCCGGCATCGACGTCTGGGTGGGAAGCGGAGAAAAAAGAATCGACGCCATCATGTGCATTGTCGACCTGCTGAAAAAAGATTCGGAAATCAAGCTGCTGATCGGCTGCACGGAAGAAGAAAAGATGGAAGTATACAGAACGCATAATGAAACACAGTATATGAAAGGCGTTTTGATACGCCGCTGAATCCCGGCTTGACAAGCCGTTCGGCGCGTATCTTGCGCTGCAGGAGAAACCTCTCCCGTCTGAAAAGGCGAAGAGAGGTTTTCCTGTTGTTTCGGCATCTTTGGCTGTGGTATAATCAGCGCGACAGATCGGAATTGAGGGAGCAAAACGCAGTATGAATCCATACCTGAAGAACCTGAAAAAGATCGAATTTGTCGTGACAATGGCCTGCACGGGAAAGTGCAGGCACTGCTCGGAGGGCGACCACGAGGGCTTCACGGAACATATCGACAAAACGGTCGCCGCGGAAGCCGTACGGAAGATCTGTTCCCGCTACGACATTTCGACTGTGATGACATTCGGCGGAGAACCGCTGCTTTATCCCGAGACGGTCTGCGCGATCCACAAAACCGCGGCAGGTCTCGGAGTCGCCAAAAGGCAGGTCATCACAAACGGTTTTTTCTCGAAGAATAAAGACAGGATCAAAGCCGTCGCGTCGAGTCTGGCCGACAGCGGCGTCAACGCCCTGCTGCTGTCCGTCGACGCCTTTCATCAGGAGACCATTCCTCTCGATCCCGTCATGTTTTTTGCCGAATGCGCCGTGAATGCCGGGATCCCGGTCAAGCTCCAGCCCGCATGGCTGGTAAGCGCCGGGGATCAGAACCCATACAATGAAAAAACAAGAGAGATCATCCGGGCCTTTGAGCCTCTGCGTATCCCGCTGAATCAGGGGAACGTGGTTTTTCCGTCAGGGAACGCGCTCAAATATCTTCGGGAATACTTTGATGACAAGGCCGCGCCGTTTTCTCCCTATGAGGAAGATCCGGAGGATATCAGAACGATATCCTTTGACGCAAACGGCGACGTCCTGAACGGAAACGTCTATGAGACGGATATTCTTGAGATCATCAGAACATACCGTCCGTAAATCGAAGGCGCTCCTTCCGCCGCGCTTTTTCGCGCTCTTTCACAAAAGAGACCGTCCTCCCGGACGGTCTCTTTTTTGCGCAGACGGAGAAAAACAGGGCCGGGCGCCGGGCGATGCCCATTGAATTCCGGGGAAAGATGAGATACAATATATTATTGTGAAATACAAGTTCCGGAACGGACAAGGAAATTGAAAGGAGACAGACGGCAGTGAGCGAAAACAAGGTAAGGATTCAGGACAATCTCTATGAGGCGGTCAACGGCGAATGGCTGGCGACGGCCGTGATCCCGGACGACAGGCCGACGACGGGCGGCTTTTCCGTCCTGGATCAGGATGTGGAAAAGATCATGATGGCGGACTTCCGCGCTTTTGCGGAGGGCAGCAGGAGCAGCGACATCCCCGAAATGAAGTACGCGATCGCGCTGTACAAAAAGGTGCTGGACACGGAGCGGAGGAACCGCGAGGGCATCGCCCCCGTGCTGCCGGTCCTGGAAGAGCTCCGGGCGATTAAGACCGTGGACGAGCTCAACGCGGCCGCGGCCGGGCTTCTGATCCAGGGCGTCGAGCTGCCGATCCGAATGGACGTGACCGCCGACATGGCCGACGCGACGAAGCACTCCTTCATCGTGCTGGGGCCGGACATCATCCTGCCCGACACGAGCTACTACGCCGAGGACAACCCCGCCGGCAAACAGCTGCTCGCCCTCTATGCGGACATGGCCGCCAGGGTGCTGGCCTTCACGCCGCTGACGGAGGAGGAGCAGAAGCAGTATCTCGACGACATGCTCGCCTTTGACGCGCTTGTCGCGAAAAAGGTCAAGAGCCAGCTCGAATGGGCCGAGTACTACAAGTGCCACAATCCGATGGACGCGGACGAGGTGGCGGCCCAGGTCGCGCCCTTCGACAGCAAAAAGCTCCTGACAGATCTCTACGGCGAGAAGGCGCCGAAGACCCTGGTCGTGTACGACCCGAAGGCGATCCGCGAGATGAACGGCTATTTCTCGGAGGACAAGCTCGGACTCTATCTGCACTGGGCCTATGTCAGGACCCTGCTGAAGAGCACGGCCTATCTCTCCGAAGAGCTCGCCGCGCTCGGCCGGACCTACATGCGCGCGCTGACCGGCGTTGCGGCCGATCCCGCGCTGGAAAAGCAGGCCTACAAGACCGTGTCCGGCATGTATTCCGAGCCGGTCGGCGTCTACTACGGCAGGACCTATTTCGGCGAGGAGGCCAAAAAGGACGTCGTCGACCTGGTGAAAAAGATCATCGAGACCTATAAGCTGCGCGTGCGCAAGAACGGCTTCCTGGCCGAGGCCACCAAGGAGCAGGCGATCCGGAAGCTCTCGACCATCGAGATCAAAATGGGCTACCCGGACGAGATCAAGCCCATCTGGTCGAAGCTCGTCTTCGACGGAGACGCCTCCTACTTCGACGCGATGCGGCAGCTGTTCGCCATCCGCGCCAGGGATCAGCTGGATAAGGCGCTCAAGCCCGTGGACCGGACGGAGTGGCTGATGCCCGGCCACATGGTCAACGCCTGCTACAACCCCAGCGCCAACGACATTACCTTCCCGGCAGCCATCCTGCAGAAGCCCTTCTATTCGCTGCAGCAGAGCGTCAGCGAGAACCTGGGCGGCATCGGCGCGGTCATCGGGCACGAGATCTCCCACGCCTTTGACAACAACGGCGCGAACTTCGACGAGAACGGCAATCTGAAGAACTGGTGGACGGAGGAGGACTTCGCGGCCTTCAAGGCGCTGACCGCTGACATGATCGACCAGTTCGACGGCATCGAGTTCCACGGCGGAAAGGTCAACGGCGAGCTGGTCGTCAGCGAGAACATCGCCGACAACGGCGGCATGGGCGTCACGCTCGAGATCATGCACGGCCTCGAGGCCCCGGATTTTCAGGGCTATTTCACGAACTGGGCGCGCGTCTGGTGCATGAAGGCGAAGGAGGAGTACATCCGGCTCCTGCTGGTCAACGACGTCCATTCTCCGGCCGAGCTGCGCGCCAACATGCCGCCCCGGAACTTCTCCGAGTGGTACGAGGCCTTCGGCGTGACGGAAAACGACGGCATGTACATCCCGCCCGAGAAGCGCATCACGATCTGGTGAGCGCCGGCGAGAAGCCGTAAAAAACGAAAAATATTTGCAAATTCCCGTGCAGAGAAAACAGTTTTGTGCTATAATACAGTAAATCGGCAGACAGGCTATCGATCCGAGGCGGAACAGCCGGTTTCCGGGCGCCGCCGATCCATCAACCGGGAGGTACTTTTATGAAAATCAAAAAGATCCTCAGCATAGCGCTTGCCCTTTTGATGCTTGTTTCTCTGATCCCAGCCGCATTCGCGGAGGGGCCGGACGACGGCGAAGACATCGAGATCGTCGAAACGGAAGAGTCGGCCGGGCAGGAAGGCGTTACGCCGCCCACACAGCCTGTGGGCCTGAACTACGGCTACTATCTGATCGGCCGCTACGGCTGGACGGTCAACGACCTGGACGAGTCGAGGGACAAGTTCGAGCAGAACTACGCGTCCTCGACAACCGAGTACAAGCTCATGACCACCCTCGAGGAGGGCCAGCAGATCAAGGTCGTCCTGGTCTCGAACGGCACCCAGCTCGGCCCCTGGTACCCCGACGGCGACAACTATACGGTGGACGCCGCCCACGCGGGCACGAAGATCATCTACTTCCGCCCGGACTACAACAGCGACTGGTCGGCCTTCGGCGGCTACATGTGGATCGACGACCCTCCGACCTACCACGTCAACATCACCCAGCCGCTGCACGGCACGCTCGTCCCGGACAAGTATGACGCCGCGGAGGGCGAGACGATCACCGTCACGGCGTACCCGGATCCCGGCTATTATCCGGCTCAGCCGATGAAGTGCAGCCCGTACCCCTCAAACACCAGCTGGCCGGACGCTTATCACTTCTGCTTTACGATGCCCGCCTACGACGTCACGGTTTCCATCGGCTGGAACCAGATGTGCGTCGACGAGGGCTTCTATTACAGCGTTGACATCAACGTCATGGACCTGACGCCGGCACAGAAATTCACTGCCGTGAGCAGCGCCTACGGCGAATATGAATTTGAGGCGGTGCTGGAGGAAGGGAAGACGCTTGACCTGACCCGCATCATTACCGCACAGAGCTGGTCTTCCGGATACCTGAGATGGGACTTCAGCACGGAGACACCCTGGACGGAAGGCGACAGCCCCTGGCTGATCACGGCCGAGAAGGCTGGCCACGCGAAGATCTTTCTGAGCAGCACCAATGGTGATGGCTACACCAAGGCATTTGACTACTCCCAGTGGACAGCGGGCACCTCGGACATGTGGCTGATCGTCAAGTATTACCAGCCCATCACCGTTCTGCCCACCGAGCACGGCACGGTCACCGCGCCCGCGGATGCCTTTGAGGACGATATCGTCTACCTGACGGTGACGCCGGACGAGGGCTACGAGCTGGATACCCTGACCGTGACCGACGCAAACGGCAACGAGCTCTATCTGCACGGCGTGAACGGCACGAACTTCTATATGCCCGCTACGGCGGCCACCGTGAGCGCGACCTTCAAGCAGGCCGTCATGTATTCCGTCACGCTCGTCGGCGCCAGGGAGGGCGTCACGATCACCTCGACGAAGGAGACCGCCAAGGAGGGCGACACCGTCGACGTCAACATCCGGACCGACTCCTACCACCGCTTCGTCAGCATCACCGTCACGGACGAGGACGGCAACGAGATCGAGACGACCAAGCGACCCGACGGCGCGAACAAGTACCGCTTTACGATGCCCGCCTCCGACGTGACTGTCACGGTCGTCACCAAGGAGATCTATCCGCTGTATATCATCAATACCCAGGTCGATGAGTTCAACCGCACGGATATCCTGGGCGACGGAAGCGCCAGCTACGATCCGGCGACCCGCACGCTGAGCTTCAGCTCCGCGACCCCGAACTTCGGCACGGACTACGGCAGCGCGCTGATCTACTGGACCGGCGAGCAGAGCCTGACCGTAGAAGCCCCCTACGGGGTGGATCTGGCCGGCAATACCACCTATTGCCTGTATTCCACCAGCGGCGACGTGATCATCAACGGCGACGTGATCCTGGACATCCCGGATGAGAGCAACGGCATCTGGTGCATGAAGACCCTGACGATCAACGGCAACGTGAGCGGCACCGTGAAGGCCATCGCGCTCTACGGCCTCAACGGGATCACCGTGAACGGCAATGTGAACATCACCAATCAGGAAAACATCCGCACCGCCTATTCCATCGGAACGGTCAGCATCAGCGGCGATTTCACGACTGTCGGCCTGGGCATTGACGCCATGGGCGGCATCTCGATCGGCGGCAATGTGACGATCACGAGCACCGGAAAGAACGAATACGGCCTGATGAGCGGCGGCGGGGCGATCACCGTCGGCTCCGGCGCCTGGGATATCACGGCGACTTCCTGTCCGCTGAAGGCCGCTGGCGGCATCGTGATCCCGGAAGACCATCTGATCCTCCTGCCGGAGGGCGGCGTCCTCGGCACGCTGACCGAGAGCGGGACGAACTACACCGTGGTCTATGAGGCCGACGGAACGACAAAGGCCACCCATGTGATCATCGACGTGCTTCGGTATCAGATCCTGATCGGGAGCTTTGAGGGCGGCGCGGTCACAGCGGACAAGGAAAGCGCCGCCGAGGGCGAGACCGTCACGCTGACGGTGACGCCGGACGAGGGCTGCGCGCTCTCCTGGCTGCGCTATACGACGGACGGCGAGACCTGGACGGATATCGCCTTTGACGAGAGCGCCGGGAGCTATCACTTCGCCATGCCCGCGGCGGATGTGACGGTCAGCGCGGCCTTCGAGCAGCTCGGCCACCACATCATCGTCGAGGACTACACCCTTGGCCTCGCGACGCTGAGCCTGAACGCCGAAGCTTTCTACAGCGGCGAGGTGAGCTTCACCGTCGCGGCCGATCGGGCCTGCGCCATTGCTCTCGTTGACGCAAACGGCGCGCTGACCCGCCTGAGCTGCACGACGGCGGACGGCGTGCACAGCTACAGCGTCACCGTGGCCGACGAGGACGTGAATCTTGTGATCGTCTTCCGGGGCGACGCGGATCTGGACGGATCGGTCGAGGGCAAGGACGCGACCCTGATCAGGCAGATCGTGGTCGGGAACAACAATCTGACCGAAGGGAAAGAGGCGCTGCAGATCTTCGCCGCAGACCTCAATTTCGACGGCGAGCTGCAGGGCAAGGAGGCCACGATGATCGCGATGTCGGTCATCGGCTCCAGGAGCTATGACTGGTAAAACCGAATAACAGACACAAAAAACCACCGACAGTGTCGGTGGTTTTTTGTTTGATGATAATTTTGGGATCTGAAACGGATGTCCCGGCCGGGATCGCCGCTCGGCTCAGGACTCGTCCCCGGGATCCTTTTCCGGGCGGCTCGCCTCATAATCGGCCTTCAGGGACTTGACCCTGCGGAAGCCGAAAAAGATCGCAGCGCCCAGGACCGTGACGATCACCGCGTCAAGCTTGGAGAGATCGGTAAAGATCAGACAGAAGAGGCCCACAAGCCCCACGATCGCGCCGATGATGATGCAGATGTTGAGAAAGGTCTCCTGTAAAAACTTCGGAGTCATAGGAGAGATGTTCATTGCATGCACCTCCATGAAATGCGGCCGCGGCTGGAAAGTTTACTCTTTGCCGCGGCGTGGCAGGTTATCGACTTTTCAGGTCTTTTTCCAGCAGACGCCGGGCGATGACGTAGAGCACGGCTTCATAAACGGCAAGGATGATCAGGCCGACGATCAGCCACTTCTTCCGGGACCCTTTCTGACCGGCCGTCTTTTGCTTGCGGCTCTTCACGCCTTACTTGAAGTATCTCTCCAGCAGGCCCTTGAAGGCCTTGCCGTGGCGGGCTTCGTCGCGGGCCATCTCGTGCACGGTGTCGTGGATGGCGTCGAGGTTGTACTTCTTGGCGAGCTTGGCCAGCTCGAACTTGCCGGCGGTGGCGCCGTTCTCGGCGTCGACGCGCATGGCCAGGTTCTTCTTCGTGCTGTCGGTCAGCACCTCGCCCAGCAGCTCGGCGAACTTCGCGGCGTGCTCGGCCTCCTCCAGACCTGCCTTCTCCCAGTAGGCGCCGATCTCGGGATAGCCCTCGCGATAGGCGACGCGGGCCATGGCCAGATACATGCCGACCTCGCTGCACTCGCCCTCAAAGTTGGAGCGCAGACCGGAGATGATGGTCTCCTTCACGTCCTCGGGCACGTCGGCGCCGAAGACCTTGCCGACGCCCAGCACGTGCTCGGCGGCCCAGCTCAGCTCCTCGGCCTGCAGCGTGAAGCGCTCGCCGGGGACCTTGCAGACGGGGCATCTCTCGGGGGGCGTATCGCCCTCGTGAACATAACCGCAAACCGGGCAAACCCATTTTTTCATGGTAAAATCCTCCTTTTAATATGGTTTTTCGGTGTGCTTTCGCGTACTTTTACTTTACCATGAAGCGGGGCTTTTGTAAAGGACAAACTACGGCTCGGCGAGCGCGAGCAGCGCCGGGGCGGTGGCCTCGCCGAAAAGCCGCACCGCGGCAAGAGCCTCCTGCAGCGTATTGCCGCTGCTGCCGACCTCCATGATCAGCGCCCCGCTGCTCAGATGCTGGTTGTAGCGCTGCGGCACCAGCGACACCGGGCGCATCAGAGAAGGGTAGCTCTCGCAGACAGCGGCCTGCAGATACAGCGCCAGCGCCAGATTCGAGCGCCAGCCGGGGTGCTCGAGGCCGCTGGCGTCGCTGCCGCAGAGCAGCATGATCTGGCTGGCCACGGTGCCGCTCTCCTCGGCCATGATCTTGTAGACGACGCCCTCGCTGCCGAGCGCGTCGCGGTGCATGTCGATCACGACCGCGATGTCCGGATACTCGGCGAGCCATGCCTCGACCGCCGCGCCCGAGCGGCCGTAGGAGCCGGTATAGCTGGGGTAGTCGTAGACGCCGCGGTCGTGGATCACGCGCAGCCCGGCCGCCTCGTAGATGCCGCACAGCTCGTCGCCGACGCGGATGATGTTGTAGCGCTCGTCCTCGGTGCGGTTGGTATCGCTGGCCTCGTAGCGGTCGAGCCCGGCGGGGGTGTAGGCCTCGCTGGAGTGGGTGTGGATGATCAGGATCTGCGGCCCCTCGGCCGGCAGGCGCTGCGGCGGTCCGGCCTCCAGGATCGCGCCGACGTCCAGCTCATAGCCCGTTTCGTTGCGCACGCTCAGCCCGCCGAGGATCGTCGTCGGCAGGATGCGGCTCCCGTCCGGCAGCGGCGTAGGCTCCGGGGGCGGCTCCTCAAAGGGCGTCGGAGCGGGGGAAGGCTCCTCCGTTATGGAGGGCTCCTCCGTCGGCGCGGGCGTGTGGCGCGGGACCGGGAGGTGGAGCGTCGGGATCTCCGTCGGGGCCGGGGAGGCGGCCTGCCAGACCGGGATCTCCACGTTCCGCATCCGCCCGGCCGTCTCCTCCGGCAGAACACGCTCCGCTTCCCGCAGCAGGAGCAGGCTCAGCACGCCCAGCAGCAGCCCGGTCAGGATCCTCGCTCTCCTCATCAAAACACCGCCCTTCCTCGCCTCCATTATCCCCGCACGGGCAAGAAAAAGCGGCCGCAATCCGTCGAGCGCGGCGCTTCGGCGTTTTGCCCTCTTGCAAGCGGGGGCGGAATCGGCTATAATTTTAACGGCGGCGGATCGGCCGCCGAAAGGGGAAGGGCATGAAACAGACGGCGAAACGCGCGCTGTCCCTGCTGCTGGCGGCAATACTGCTGCTGACAGTTTCCGGGACGGCCTTTGCGAGGGAACGGGAAGTCCCCTCGGTCCGTGTTTACGCCGACGGGCTGCTGACCGGCCGCGGCTTTCGCAGCGGCGAGGTCGTCTACCTGTCGGTGGCGGACGTCTGCGCCTTTCTCGGGCTGGAGGCCGAAGAGAGCTACGACCGCGTGACGCACAAGGTCAGCGTCGAGGGCGAGGGCCTGTCGCTGAGCGCGGAGGCCGGGCTCAGTTACATGTCGGTCAACGGCCGCTGGCTGCTCCTGCTCAAGGGCATCCTGATCGTCGAGGGGCGGCCCTATTTCCCGGTGGAGATGATCGAAAAGATCTTCAACCTCCGCGCCGAGATCGCCCCGGAGAACGACCGCGTCGAGCTGAGCCTGCGCGAGGCGGAGATCCTGCAGGGCGGGGAGCACTACTACGAGGACACCTACGGCAGCGACAATCTCCTTTGGCTCAGCCGCGTCATCAGCGCCGAGGCCGACGGGCAGCCCTTCGTCGGCATGGTCGGCGTCGGCAACGTGGTGCTCAACCGGGTTGCCAGCGACAAATTCCCGGACACGGTCTTCGACGTGATCTTCGACACGCAGGGCGGGGTGCAGTTTTCCCCGGTCTACGACGGCAAGATCTACGAAAAGGCGAAGCCTCTCGCGGTGATCGCCGCCTGCGTCAGTCTGGAGGGCTACAAGACCGTGGGGGACAGCCTCTTTTTCGTCGCGCCCGCCGTCGCGGACGACAGCTGGCTGCGGCAGTACTACGTCTATGTGACGACGATCGGCGGCCACGACTTTTACATGTGATCGACGCCGGAGGATGGAACGATGAGCTTGGAACAGACGCTGCGGGAGGGCTTTGAAGCGCTCGGTCTGCCGCAGGACGGGAGGATGCTCGAGCGCTACCGCATCTACGCGGACTTCCTGGCGGAGAAAAACGCCGTCATGAACCTGACGGCCATCGAGGGCGAGGACGAGGTCGCGCGCCTGCACTTTCTCGACTGCGCGGCGCTGCTGACGGTCTGTGAGCTCGAGGGGAAAAGCCTGATCGACGTCGGCACCGGCGCGGGCTTCCCGGGCCTCGCGCTGAAGATCGCCTGCCCGGCGCTGAAGCTGACGCTGCTGGACAGCCTCGACAAGCGGATCGGCTTCCTGCGCGAGTGCAGCACACGGCTCGGCTTTGAGGACGTGGCCTGCGTCCATGCGCGCGCCGAGGAGGCGCCGGCGGGATTCCGCGCGGGCTTCGACGCCGCCGCCTCCCGCGCGGTGGCGCGGCTGCGCGTGCTGAGCGAGCTCTGCCTCCCGCTGGTCAGAAAGGGCGGCGTCTTCCTCGCGATGAAAGGCCCGGACTGCGCCGAAGAGCTCGAGGAGGCGATGCCTGCGATCCGCCTGCTCGGCGGCGAGCTCGAGCGCGTCGCAGGCTACACGATCCCCGGCACGGAGATCCGGCATTCGCTCGTGATTATCCGCAAGACCGGCGACACCCCCGCCAGATACCCGCGTCCCTGGGCGCAGATCAGGAAAAAACCTTTGTGAACTCCTTTGAGTTCGCAAAGGTTTTTCGTGTTTCGTGAGCAGAACGGCGCGGCCGTAAAATTTTTATTTTTTTCTGAAACTTATGCAACCGATGGGACCTCTGAAACGTTATCATAGTATGACGGTCCCGAAAGGGGACCCGTGTTTTGGCGAAAACATATGAAACACAAGTTCGATTCAGGAGGATACGCGCATGAAACGTCTTCTCGCATGGCTTCTCAGCCTGGTGATGATCCTGTCGCTGATCCCGGCGGCTGCCGCCGAGGACATCGAGATCGTCGAGATCGAGCCGGAAGATCCCATCGACGTCGTCGAGGAGCCGATCACCGAACCCGTCGAGGAGCTTGAATCATCCAAGCCGACGATCACCGCCTCGCCGCAGAGTGTGACGGCCTACGTCGGCACGACGGCGAAATTCACCGTCACGGCGACCGGCGCGGAGAGCTACCAGTGGTATTACCGCACGAGCGCAGAGGGAGAATGGAAGGAGAGCACGACGGCGAGCGCGACGACGGCCACGCTTTCGGTCGTCGCCGAGACCTTCCGCAGCGGCTACCAGTATTACTGCAAGGTCCGCAACAGCGCCGGCACGAGCTACACCCGGGTCGCGACCCTGACCGTCACTGTCAAGCCCCTGATCACGACCCAGCCCGCCGACAAGAGCGCGCAGGTCGGCCAGACCGTAAAATTCACCGTCAAGGCGAAGGGCGCGGACGCCTACCAGTGGTATTACCGCACGAGCGCGAGCGGCAGCTGGTCCAAGAGCACGGCTGAAAGCGCGTCGACCGCGACGCTGAGCGTGACGGCCGAGACGAAGCGCAACGGCTATCAGTACCGCTGCAAGCTCACGAACGCGAAGGGCTCCGTCTATTCCGAGGCGGCGACGCTGACGGTCGAGGCGATCCCCGTTCCCGTCATCACGAAGCAGCCGGCGGACGTGACGGCTGTCGCCGGGACGGAGGCGCAGTTCAGCGTCGCGGCGACCGGCGCGGATGCCTATCAGTGGTATTACCGCACGAGCGCGAGCGGCAGCTGGTCCAAGAGCACGGCCGAAAGCGCGTCGACCGTGACGCTGACCGTGGCGGCCGAGACGAAGCGCGACGGCTACCAGTACCGCTGTAAGGTCTCGAATGCGGGCGGCTCGGTCTACACCGAGGCGGCAACGCTGACGGTCGAGGCGATCCCCGTTCCCGTCATCACCAAGCAGCCGAAGGATTTCACCGCCTCCACCGGTACGGACGCCTACTTCCGGGTGACGGCCACGGACGCAGCCGCCTATCAGTGGTATTACCGCACGAGCGCGAGCGGGACGTGGAGCAAGTGCACGGCGAACGGCGCGACGGGACCGGCGCTGACCGTGAAGGCTGAAGCCAAGCGCAACGGCTATCAGTATCGCTGCAAGGTCTCGAACGCGGGCGGCTACGTCTATTCCGACGCCGCCACGCTGAAGACGGCGGGCAATATTACATACCGCGCGCTGCTGATCGGCGAGGTGCATTTCTCCTGGGAGACCGCCAAACGAAATAAAAGCGACGTGCTCCGTATGAATTTGATGCTGAACGATATCGACGCGGCTTACGGCGGGAGATACGAGGTCACTTGCGCCTACGATCTGGACAACAACGGCATCCGCGACGCGATCAGCAGCGCCTTTGCCGGCGCGGACGACAACGACGTGTCGCTGTTCTTCATTGCGACCCATGGCGTAGTGAACGTGCCCAGCGGCCCGGAAGCCGGCGCGCTGGTCACGATCGCCGTCCCCGGCGCCCAGGATGATTATATTCTCCTTGAACAGTTGGCAGCCTGGCTGAAAGACGTGCCGGGCAAGGTCATCGTGCTGCTGGGCTCCTGCGGCTCCGGCGCGGCGATCGTCAACAACGGCACGGTCAGCTATGTTCCCAGCAGCTCGGGCGAATATGAAGGGCTGTTTAGCGATTATGTCATCTCTGTCTTCGATGAGCAGAACGAGATGATCCCCGTCAGCGACGACGGCGTGATCTCCAACACCGGCGAGTTCCGCAGCTCCAAGTTTTATGTGCTGACAGCGGCCGCTCACATGGAGAGCAGCTGGGGCATGGAAGGCGAGACCCTTACCGGATCATATAATTATTTTACGACCTATCTGGCCTATGGCATCGGGAATGACCATGAGGCTGACGCGAATAAAAACGGCACGATGACCCTGAAAGAGGTCTACAACTACGTCTACGAGAAATCCCTCGGCCCGTATTATGACGGACGCAGCTATTATTATCAGCACGTGCAGATGTACCCCGTCAACAGCACTTATCCGCTCTTCCGCTATACCCTGACCGGCCCCGTGATCACGGATCAGCCCCGAATCTACTGGGCGGGCAAGGGCGTGACGGTAACCTTCAAGGTGGAAGCCGAGGGAGCGGAGAGCTACCAGTGGCAGTGGAGGAAAAACGGATGGGAAGATTGGACGGACTGCGAGCTGAGCGGCAGCCAGACAGCCAGCCTGAAGGTCAAGTCGACCTATGAAAATGCCAAATATACATTCCGCTGCCTGATCAGCGGCCCGGGCGGGGTCACGGTCAGCAGGGAAGTCTATGTCGTCCGCAGCGATGATATCGACGAATCGCACAAGTGGTGGATGGACGACAAGGGCAATCTGAGCATTACCGGTTCAGGTCCGTTCCCGGATAACTGTTCTGCTGTGTGGACTGTCTACAGGCCCCGGTATGTGACGATCGGCAGCGGCACCACGCACGTCGGCAGCAGCCTGTTCAAGGGCTGCTACAATCTGGAGACCGTGTCGCTGCCGGATACGGTCACCTCGATCGGAGACCATGCGTTCGACGGCTGCAAGCTGCTGCATACCATCACGGTCCCAAAGAATCTGACGAGCGTCGGCGCCTATGCTTTCGCCGACTGTGAGAAGCTGAATTTCTCGCTGGACGAGGTGACGCTCAGCGAGATCGGGGAGCATGCCTTTGATCACTGCGGGCTGCAGAGCATAAAGCTGGGCGGCGGCATCACGGCGATCCCCGACGGCGCATTCTGTCGCTGCCCATCCCTGCGCACCGTGGAGATCCCTGACAGTGTGACCGTGATCGGCAGCGAGGCCTTCATGAGCTGCGGTGTGACCGAGGTCGTCATCCCGGACGGCGTGACAGAGATCGGCGAGAAGGCGTTCTGGAGGAGTCTCCTGACGTCCGTCGCGATTCCCGACAGCGTCGTCACGCTGGGAGATATGTGTTTTCAATACTGCGAGCGCCTGAAAAGCGTAAGCATCGGCAAGGGCGTCAAAAGCATAGACACGGGCATCTTCTATGAATGCAGCGCGCTGGAGTCGATCACCGTGGCCTCCGGCAACACAAAATACGCCTCCTACCACGGCGCGCTGCTGAACAAAAGCAAGAAGACGCTGATCTACTGCCCGAGGGGGATGAGCGGCGCTCTGACGCTTCCGTCGACTCTCACCACGGTCAAGGAGTCTGCCTTCAGTGTGTGCGGTAATCTGGAGAGCGTGACGATCCCGGACGGCGTGACGAGCCTGCCGGAGAAATGCTTCTACCAATGCTCGAATCTTACAGAAGTGAGCTTCGGCAGCGGGATGGAAACGATCGACTCATCCCTGTTTTTCCAGTGCTTCGCACTGCAGTCGATCACGGTCTCCGCCGACAACGCCAATTATGCATCCTCCGGCGGCGCGCTGCTGAACAAGAGCAAAACGACGCTGCTCTACTGCCCGCCGGGTATGACCGGCAGCTATACGATCCCGTCCACCGTCAAGACGATCGCTGACAAAGCCTTTTATAAGTGCGAAAAGCTGACGGCGGTGACGATCCCGGGCAGCGTCACCGAGATCGGAAAAGAAGCCTTTCTGTACTGCACCGGATTGACGAGCGTGACGATCCCGGACAGCGTGACCCTGGTCGGAGAACATGCTTTCCAAAGCTGCCGCGCGATGACGAGCGCGAAGATCGGCAAGGGCCTTACTGCGATCCCTGACGGTATGTTCAGCAACTGCGAAGCGCTGACGGGCGTGACGCTCCCGAGCACGCTGAAGACGATCGGAGAACATGCGTTCTATAAGTGCGATCTGCGGGAGGTACGGCTGGGCAAGAGCGTCACGTCGATCGGCAAATGGGCTTTCACGAACAATCTGAATCTGACCGACGTCTATTACAAGGGCACGAAGACCCAGTGGAACAAGATCACGATCGGAGAGTATAACGATCCTCTGACGAACGCGACCATCCACTACAACGCGTAAAACACCACACCAAACGACAACCGCCCGGGAGGAATCTCCCGGGCGGCCGTTCTTCTGCAAACTAAAATCTACAAACTAAAAACCGAGAACGAGCGCAGCGAGTTCTTCGGGCGTATCGACCAGCGTTTCGGCGCCGGCGGCGAGCAGGGTCTCGCGGCTGCGGAAGCCCCAGGTCACGGACACGCAGCGCAGCCCGGCGTTCGCGGCGGTCCGGACGTCGACCTCGGAATCGCCGACGAAGAGGCAGTCCTCCCGCCGCAGCCCGAGCGCGTGCCGCGCCGCGTCGAGCATGTCTGGCCAGGGCTTGCGCCGCACGCCCTCGCTCTCCCGCTCGCCGACGGAAAGCTCCGCCAGGCCCGGGAAAAAGTCCGCGGCCAGCGCGCGCACGATGGCGTCCGGCTTGTTGGAGACGATCGCCTGCCGCAGCCCCGCGGCCTTCAGCTTCTCCATCAGCTCGGGGATCCCGGGGTAGGGCCGGGTCAGGACGCAGCAGTGCGCGTCGTACCAGGGCACGTACCAGGCCAGCACGCGTTCGATCTCCGCCGCGTCCGCACCCTCGCCCAGGGCCTGTTCGATCAGCCGCCGCGAGCCGTTGCCGACGTAGCGGCGCACCTGCTCGAGCGTCAGCGTCGGGTGCCCGAAGGCCTTCATCGCGGCGTTCGTCGCGTTCTTCAGATCCTCCAGCGTGTCCAGGACGGTACCGTCCATGTCGAAAATGACGGCCTTGATGCTCATCGCGATCCTCCCACTTCTTTTTTCATCAGTATACACCATCCCGCCGCAAAAAGCAAAGCCCTTGCCAAAAGCCCCGGATTTGTGCTATATTCATCCTGTGAACAAGGGGAATACCCGGATTTTCGACAGGCCTTTGAGACAGGCCGGCCGCTTGGGAGGCTGCGATGAAACGAAAGGGGAGACTGTGGGCGGCGCTGCTGCTCTGTCTGGCGCTGCTGGCCGGCTGCGGGGAGAACGGACCGCAGGCGACCGAAGCCGCTCCCGCGCAGGCGACGGCAGGCGCGGAGAGCTCCGCCCTACCGGAGGCGACGCCGGGCGCCGTGATCCTTCCCGAGCCGGAAGAGGGCAGCCTGTCGCTCTGGCTCGCCCGGGATCTGCCCCTGGCGGAGTCGCTTGCGGCGCTTGCGGAGGACTATACCGCGCAGCACCCCGAGAGTCAGATCTTCGTCTATACCTTCAACTCCGCGGAGGAGCTGCGCGCCGCCCTGGCGCAGGGCAGCCCGGACCTCCTGCTCTGCGACGGCGGCCGCGCCGCCTCGCTGGCCGCGGAGGGAAAGCTTGCCCCGTCGGTCGGGGAGCTTGGCGCGCTGCGTCCCTTCTTCCGGGGCGCGCCGGCGGGCTTCTGCCCCCTGGGCGGTGAGCTGCCCGTGCTCGTCGTCAAGGCGGAGAACCGCGATCGCCTGTCGGAGGAGCCCACGCTCGAGGAGCTGTGCGCGCTGGCCTCGGACTACGGGCGGCGCGTCGAGCGCCCCTTCTTCTCGGCGGATTCCTTCGCCGCGCTCTTCGCCGGCGCGCTGACGCAGAAGGGCAGCCCCTTCTACGCGCAGCGGGAGCAGGACCTCGAGAGCGAGGCCTACCGCGAGGTCTACAACCTGCTGGCGGACGCCGCCTTTGAGGGCGGCCTCGTCTCGCTGGACGTGCCGGTGCTGGCGGCCGTCGAGCGCGGGGAGCTGATCTGCGGGATCTGCAGCAGCCGAGATCTGCTGACAGCGGACCGGGAGGAGCTGTGCATCCTGCCGCTGCCGCCGATGGAGGGCTGCGAGGCGCGGACGGAGGCGCTGCTCTGGGGCCTTGCCGTGCTCGCGGGGGAGAAGCGGGAGGAGGCGGAGGCCTTCCTCGCCTGGCTGCTCGCGCAGCCCGCGCTGCGGGAGGCCGCGGCGGAGGCCGGGCTGCTGCCCGCCTGCGGCGATGACTGGCCCGGGGCCGCGGATTTCGCCACCGCGCTGGATACCGGCCGCGCCTGCTGCTCGGCGGAAAACAGCGGCTACGCGATCTACGGAGCGAAATTTGAACAGAGCTTCCGCGCCGCGCTTGCATTGCTCGCCTGATTGTGTTAGTATCAAGGCGTTAAAAAACTATTCGGAGGGATCCCTATGGAAGGCTACCGCATTTTGGAGATCAAACAGAGCGTTTTTGAAAACAACGACCGCGAGGCCGACCGGCTGCGCGAGGAACTGAAAAAGAACAGGACCTTTCTGCTGAACCTGATGAGCTCGCCCGGCTCCGGCAAGACGACGACTCTGCGCCGCACGATCGAGGCGCTGAAGGACGAGCTGCGCATTGGCGTCATGGAGGCCGACATCGACTCTGACGTGGACGCCGCGACGATCGAGAAGACCGGCGTGAAGGTCATCCAGCTGCACACCGGCGGCATGTGCCACCTCGACGCGGGCATGACCAAGCAGGGCCTCGAGGGCCTCGGCGTGGAGGACGTCGATCTCGCGATCCTTGAGAACATCGGCAACCTCGTCTGCCCGGCGGAGTTCGACACCGGCGCCGTGAAGAACGCGATGATCCTCTCCGTGCCCGAGGGCGACGACAAGCCCCTCAAGTACCCGCTGATGTTCTCCGTCTGCGACGTGCTGCTCATCAACAAGATCGACGTGCTGCCCTATTTTGATTTCGACATCGAGAAGTGCAGCGAGTATGTCCGCCGCCTCAATCCCAACATGAAGATCATCCCGATCTCCTCCCGCACCGGCGAGGGCATCGGCGCCTGGGCCGACTGGCTGCGCGAGCAGACCCGCGCCTGGATCGAGGGCTGAGATAGTTTTTGGCCTGTAGTTTTTTAGTTTTTAGTAGAACGACGAAGCCCGCCCGGGAGATTTCTCCCGGGCGGGTTTGTTTTTCCGTTTTACTTCTCAAAAAAATCAAAGATCTGCTGCCAGTAGTCCTTCAGGAAGGCCGTGTCGCTGACGTAGAGCTCGTGGCGCATGCCGGGCATCCTCCGCAGCTCGCAGCCCGGGACGCGCGCGGCGAACTCGTCCTGCGAGGCGTTCTTCACATAGACGTCCGCCCCGGCCTGGAACAGCAGCACCGGGATCTTCACCCGCCCGGCCTCCTTCCGCGCACGGGCGCAGGCGCGGATCGCCTCCCGGCCCCAGCCGGCGGAGGGCGCGCAGGTCTGGAACTTCGGCTCGGCCAGCTTCCGCGCGTAATACCAGTCGAAGCGCGGCTCGGAATTGCCGGCGCTGTCGGCGTAGCGCTCCTCGGGGAAGGCCGTGACCGGCGTCAGCGGCTGCTTCGCGCCTTCGCCGACGCTCTTGAGGCAGGCGACCGCGTAGGCCACCGGGATCGGGATCTTCCCGAAGCTCAGTCCCAGCATCGGGGAGGAGAGCACGGCCTTTTTGAACAGATCGGGGCCGGTTTCGATCAGGCGCGCGCCGATGCAGCCGCCCATCGAGTGGCAGAAGAGATAAAGCGGCAGCTCGCCGGACGCGGGCTTCACCCGGGTCTCGACCAGATGGCGCAGATCGTCCACATAGTCGTCGAAGCGCTCCACATGCACGACGTAGGGATTGTCGTTGGGGCGGAAGGAGCGCCCGTGCCCGCGGTGCTCGGGCATCCAGACCTCGTAGCCCGCCTGCAGCAGATAATAGAAGCTCTCCGCAAACTTCCCGGCCGACTCGGTGAAGCCGTGGCTGATCACCACGACGCCCCTGGGGCTGTCCACCCGGTAGTGCTCGAAATAGATCGGCTGCCCCTCGACCCGCTCGTCGAAGCCCGTCTCCCGCCGAGCGGCGAGCCAGGGCTCGACCTCCGTGCGCAGCTGCTCCGCGTAGTTTTCGTCTGTGATCCAGCGCATGGCCGTGACCTCCTGCGTTTTTTCTTTTACTATAACAGATTCTGCCATGCTCGGCAACAGGAAAACACGATGCGCGCTTTTTCCGATCCGCCACTTGACATGCGCGCCTCTCCGCCGATATAATAATCTATAAGGAAAAACGCGCTTTTGCCGCTTGTTCTGCATATTTTTACCACGACAGGAGGAACCGACATGAAACGTCTGCTTGCCCTGCTGCTCTGCCTCGTGCTGGCGCTGTCGCTGATTCCAGCGGCCGCCGCCGAGGATATCGAGATCATCGACCTCGAAGAGGCGGAGCCCATCGCCGTCATCGACCCCGAGGCTGCCGAGCCCGCCGCGACCGGCGATATCGCCGTCGACGCGACGCACTTCCCGAACGAGACCTTCCGCAACTATGTGTCGACCTACTGCGATACAAACGGGGACGGCGTGCTCAGCGCCTCCGAGATCGCCGCGGTCACGGATATCTGCTGCATCAACAAGGGGAAGCTCTCTCTGAAGGGCATCGAGTATTTCACAGAGCTTGAGATCCTGGAGTGCTACAAGAGCCAGGTGAGCTCGCTGGATCTGTCGAAGAACATCAAGCTGAAAAAGCTGGATTGCTTTACCAATAATCTGACCGTACTGGACCTCTCGCACAACATCAATCTGGAATATCTGAGATGCTACGGCAACGACTTGACTTCGATCGATCTGTCGAACTGCTCGAAGCTGGCAACCATCAGCGTCAGCAGCAACGAGCTGACGGAGCTGGACCTTTCGGACTGCGCCGCGCTGACCAATCTGGAATGCGGCGGCAACCCGCTGATCGAGCTGAATCTGACGTACAACACGGCGCTGGAACGTCTCAGCTGCAGCAACACCGGCATCCTCTCGCTGAACCTGTCGCAGAACACGGCGCTGACTTACGTCGGCTGCAGCAACGGCACGCTTCTGTCTCTGGATGTTTCCAAGTGCAAGGCGCTGACGGAGCTGTATGTGAACAACGACAATCTGACGAAGCTGGACGTCTCGAAAAACACGGCCCTGACGATCCTGCAGTGCAGCAAGAATGAGCTGTCCGAGCTGGACGTTCTGAAGAACACGGCGCTGACCGAACTCTACTGCTACGGCAATGAGCTAAAGGAGCTGCATCTGTTCAAAAACGCGGCGCTGACCGAGCTCTACTGCTGGAACAATCAGATCGAAAAGCTGTACATCAGCGAATGTCCGCGCCTGCTGGAAGCGAACGCGTCCGCGAAATACATCTACGGGCCGGAGAATCATTATGTACACTCCGGCGGGGGCGCTCTCCTCGGCTATGACGACAGCTCAGTCGAGATCGTTACCGAGGCGCCCGCGAAGCCTGCGATCGGCACGCAGCCGAAGTCCCTCAGCATCGCCGAGGGCAAGACCGCGAGCTTCACGGTCAAGGCCTCGAGCGAGGATCTGAGCTATCAGTGGCAGTACCGCACGAGCAGCTCCGGCAGCTGGACGAACACCACGCTGCCCGGCTGCCGGACGGCGACGCTGAGCGTCGAGGCCAAGACCTCGCGGAACGGCTACCAGTACCGCTGCAAGATCACGAACGCCTCCGGCACCGCGACCTCGAGCGCCGCGACCCTGACCGTGCTGCCCAAGCCGACGATCACGACCCAGCCAGCGAGCAAGACCGTCGCGGAGGGCGAGACCGTCAAGTTTACGGTCAAGGCCAGCAACGCGACGGGCTATCAGTGGTATTACCGCACGAGCAGTACCGGCTCCTGGAAGAAATCCAGCGGCACGGGCGCAACCACCGCGACCCTGACCGTCTCGGCCGCAAGCTTCCGCAGCGGCTACCAGTACCGCTGCAAGGTCACGAACGACGCGGGCTACAGGTACAGCTCCGCCGCGACCCTGACCGTACAGACGAAGCCCGTGATCACGACGCAGCCCGCGGACAAAACCGCCTCGGCGGGCACGACCGTGAAGTTCACCGTCAAGGCGACCGGCGTGACGGCGTATCAGTGGTACTACCGCACAAGCAGCACCGGTTCCTGGAAAAAGTGCACGGGCACTGGCGCGACCTCTGCGACTCTGACGGTCGAGGCGAAGAGCTTCCGCAGCGGCTATCAGTACAAGTGCAGGGTCTCCAACGAGATCGGCTACCGCTACAGCTCGGTCGCAACGCTCACGGTGAAATAGTTTTTAGCTTGTAGTTTTTAGTTTTTAGCAGAACGACGGAAACCGCCCGGGAGATGATCCCGGGCGGTTTCTTATTTCCTGTTTATTCGTAGCGCGCGGCGATCTTCGCGGCCTCGCGGCCCATCTGCAGGCGCACGGCCTCGGGGGAGAGGATCTCCGCTTCCGCGCCAAAGCCGAAGACCCAGGCGAAGAACTGCGGGCTCACGACCAGATCCACCGCGATGATGAAATGCTCGTCGCCGTCGGGCGTGAGGATCGTGTCCTTGCCGAAGCGGTCGATCACCGCGCCGGCAAGGTGGTTGAGAAAGCGCAGGCGCACCCGCTGCTGCTCGCCGCCGAACATGCCGAAGACCCGCTGGGTGTAGGAGGACATGTCGAGCTTTTTGAAGGTCTCCTTGCCTTCGCGCCGCTGCTCGGTCGGCTCGATGTTCGTCATCTTGTCGACCCGGAAGTGCTTCATGCGCTCGGCCGAGGCGTCCCAGGCCAGCAGATAGTAGTTCTCGTCGTCCCAGATCAGCGCGAAGGGGCTGACGGTGTACCAGGCGCCCTCGTGCCGGTAGCGGCGCTCGCCGGCAAGCGTGAACTCGAAGTATTTGAAGCGGATCGCCCGGTCGCGCGTGATCGCGCCGGAGATCTCGTCGACGTTGTAGTAGACGCTCTCGTTCATGCTCTTGACCCGCCCGCGCACGTAGACCTGGCGCTCGAGAAGCTGCGCTTCGTAGACGCTGGCGAGGTTTTCGAGCTTCCGGATCAGGCTCAGGGTCTTTTTCTGCGTGATGAACTTCGAGCTCTGGATGCTGTCGACCAGCAGCTTCAGCTCCGGCAGCTCGAAGTCGCGCGAGGCGACGTAGTAGCCGGTGCTCCGGTCCTTGCGCTGCACGATATCCAGCCCGAAGCGGCGCAGCGTCTCCAGGTCGTCGTAGATCGTCTTGCGCTCGGCGGCCACGTCGTGACGGGCCAGCTCCTCGATCATCTCCTGCACCGTGACCGGGTGCGCCTCGTCGCTGCAGCGCGTCAGAAAACGCTGCAGGATCAGCAGCTTGAGTTTTTGATTCGGCGATTTCGGCATGGTATCCCTCCTCGACAACGGCGTTGTTCATACTCCGATTCCAGTATAACACAGAAAACTGTCCAATAAAACACCCAATACTCCGAAAAGAAAAATATTTCGGGGCGGTTTTTCGGACACTGATTGTAATACTATTATGTCAACCGAAAGGGAAAACGCTTTGAACGGAGGATTTGACCATGAACGAAAACGAAAACCGCTGCTCGACGACCGATCCCATGCAGACCTTTACCGGGGCCATGTACCTGCTGGCCCTGCTGCTGGCGCTGGTGCTGAGCGCCTTTCAGATCTGAGCAGCTCTGCCGAAAATCCCGGAAGCCGCAGGCTTCCGGGATTTTTCAAGCTGTCGACAAGGTGTCGACAGCTTGACAGCAAAAACGGGAACTAACGAATAGTTCCCGTTTTTTGCATGATTGGACGTGAAGAGGGGACTCCCATCCCCTCTTCACAATCTCCCCATGCTTGTCGATCCCTGATCCCACGGGTTCGTCTGCAGCCCGAAAATCCCGGAAACCGCAGGCTTCCGGGATTTTTCAGTTGATTCGGGGCGAAAGCTGGGGTATACTGAAGAAAAAAGCCGGAAAGAAGGCGCTGCCGATGAAAGTGCTCCGCTCTGCCCTTGCCCTGCTGCTGTGCGTCCTGCTGCTCTGCGGCACGGCGGGCGCTGCCCTGGCAGAGGGGACGAGGCCCTATCTGATCGACGCCCGCGTCGGGGAGCTCACAGTCTCCCTGCGGGCCTACAGCGATTCCTACGAGGGGAATCTCTTCCTCTCGCTCAGCGACCTGGCGCAGGCGCTGCGGGGGACGGAAAAGCAGTTCCGCGTGGACTACCAGAGCGGCGGGAGCGACGGCGAGCTGTGGCGGATCACGACCGGCGAGCCCGCGCCGAAGGATGAGGCGAAGAAGGACACGACGAACTTCGCCATCTCCTACCTCTCCCTCAAGCGCAACCGCCTCTTCGTCGACGACGGCGAGCGCCGCTATTACAGCTACCGCTCCGACGACAGGGAGCTCTATCTCTCGCTGGCCGACGTGCAGCTCCTGCTCGACCTGACCATCCGCTTCGACGGCGCGGGCCAGCTGCGCATCGACCCGACCCAGCCCTTCGCGCCCGACCTCTACGAGCTGAAGCAGGAGGACTACTTCGGCGCCTTCAACGCGGTGCTGGTGGGCGACGCGGACACCGGTGAGGTGCTCTTCTCCCATAACCGCGCATGGCGCTATCCGATCGCCAGCCTCTCGAAGCTGATGACCTATCTGCTGCTGGCCGAGGCGATCGAAGACGGCGAGATCGACGCGCAGGCCGAGGTGACGATCTCGACGAAGGCGGCGCGCCTCTCCTGGTCGGCCGACGGCGTCGTCAGCCTCTCCCCGGGCGACAGGATCCCGCTCGAAGAGCTGATGCAGGCGATGATGCTGGCCTCGAGCAACGAGTGCGCGCTGGCGCTGGCGGAGTATGCCGAAGGCTCGGAGGAGGACTTCGTCGCGCGGATGAACGAGCGCGCGGCCGAGCTCGGGCTGCTCTCCGCCCGCTTCTATACGCCGCACGGCCTGCCGAGCTACAGCGAGTCGAGCCTGCCCGGCAAGCGGCAGAACAGCATGAGCGCGATGGACCTCTTCCGCCTGAGCGCCTATCTGCTCGAGAAGGCGCCGGAGGTCACGGAGATGACCGGGCTGCAGTTCGTGCATCTGAGCAAGCTCGGCTTCACGACGGCCAATTCCAATCCGCTGGTCTTCAACATGCCCGGCGTGAACGGGCTCAAGACCGGCTCGACCAACCGGGCGGGCTACTGCGTGGTGGCGTCGCTGCCTGTGACCGTGAACGGTGAGACGCATACGATCGTCGCGGTCGTGCTCGGCGCGGAGACGGCGGAGCTGCGCGGGCAGGCAGGGGAGATCCTGCTGCGCTATGCCAGGGCATACTACGAGGAAAACGGCTTTGGCCCGAAGGGCTGACGCCAGGATTTTTAACAGAAACGGCGCGGAAATGTCAAGCCTGATTGCTTGTATTCCCGCGCCGTTCTGTTATAATATGGTGCGAAAGGTGGGAAATGTATGATCGGTGAGAATATTGCGAAACTTCGCAGGGAGGCCGGCCTCTCCCAGGAGGCGCTGGCCGAGAAGCTCGGCGTCTCGCGGCAGACGCTGGCCAAGTGGGAGTCGGGCGAAAGTGTCCCGGACGTGCTGCGCTGCGACGCGCTGGCCGACTTCTTCAACACGACGCTGGAAAGCCTGCTGCACGGCGATCTTCTCAATGAACCGAAGCAGCCGAAGGGAAGATACGTGTTCGGCATGGTGACGGTGGGCGACAAGGGGCAGATCGTCATTCCTGCCAAGGCACGGCGCAGCTTCCACATCGAGCCCGGCGACAGCCTGCTGGTGCTGGGGGATATTGAACAGGGGCTTGCGCTGGTGAGGCCGGACCTGTTTTTGGAAGTAGCAAAACAGATGCAGGAGAGAAAAGGATGAAAACGGTACTGGAAGTCAGAGATCTGGAGAAGATCTATCCGGCCTTTCGGCTGGACCGCGTGAGCTTTTCCCTGGAAGAGGGGAAGATCACCGGCTTTATCGGGCGCAACGGCGCCGGCAAAACGACCACGCTGCACTCGCTGCTCGGCTTTCTCAGCCCGAACGGCGGCGAGATCCGCTTCTGGGGCGAGGATTTCCGCGGCCATGAGCAGGAGATCAAGCAGCGCATCGGCTTCGTGTCCGCGGGCATGAGTTTCTACAACCGCAAAAAGCTCAAAACGATCACCGCCGTGACGAAGCGTTTTTACGGGACCTGGGACGAGGCGGCCTACCGCCGGTATTTCGAGCTCTTCTCGCTCGACGAGGAGAAGACGCCGGAGAAGCTCTCGAACGGCATGAAGATCAAATACCTGCTCGCGCTCGCGCTCTCGCACGGGGCGGACCTGCTGATCCTCGACGAGCCGACCTCCGGCCTCGACCCGGTGTCGCGCGAGGAGCTGCTGGAGATCTTCCTCGATCTGCGCGACGAGGGAAAGACGATCCTCTTCTCCACGCACATCACCTCGGATCTGGACAAGACCGCCGACAACATCCTCTACATCGCCGGCGGGAAGATCCGCGCCGAGTCGAGCATCGAGGCCTTTGTCCGGGCCTACCGCCTGGCCGAATATGAGGAGGCGGATCCCGCGCTCGATGCGCTGCTGATCGGCCCGCGCCGCAGCAAAAACGGGAAAACGGCGCTCGTCCGCGCGGAGGACGCCGGGAAGCTGCCCTTTGCGAGCCGGGAGACGAATCTCGAGGAGATCATGGTGCATCTGGAAAAGGAGGCGACGGAGGCATGAAAAATCTTCTGAAAAAGGAACTGTCGCTCTGCCTGCACCCGTCCACGCCGCTCATGCTGGCGCTGAGCGCGCTGGCGCTGGTGCCGAACTACCCTCTCAGCCTGATCTATTTCTATTTGACGCTCGGCCTGTTCTTCATCTGCCTGAGCGGCCGAGAAAACCAGGACGTGGTCTACACGATGACGCTGCCGATCGCGCGGAGGGATCTGGTGGGCGCGCGCTTCCTGCTGACGCTGCTGCTCGAGCTCGTGCAGATGCTGCTGTGCTTCGGATTCATCCAGCTCCACCGGATCCTCGGCAGCACGCCGAACGCCGCCGGCATGGACGCGAATCTTGCTCTGCTGGGCGAGGGCTTCCTCTTCTTCGGCCTGTACCATCTGGTGTTCTTCCCGAGCTATTACCGGGACGTGAACAAGGTGGGCGTGAGCTTCGTCAAGGGCGCGGTCTTCGCGGCGGTCTTCGTCACGGCCGATATCGTCGGCTGCTACGCCGTCCCCTTCATGCGCGACGTACTCGACACGCCCGACCCGCAGCATAGGGGCGCGAAGCTCGTCTTCCTGGCCGTGTCGGTGCTGGTCTATGCGGCGGGCACGCTGCTCGCACTGCGCATTTCTCAGCGCCGCTTCGAACGGCTGGACATCCGGTAAGGAAAACCGAATCAAACGACGCAAGCCCGGGAGCGGAGCTCCCGGGCTTGATTCTTGGCGGCGGACGTGATATAATACCAAATATAGTAGAGAAGTATGCCCTGAGGGACAAGATGTGTCGCTGCCGGTGCGGATCCGCATGCGCGGCCGGGCGAAAAGAAGTGTCTGCCATGAATGAAAAAAGCGTGACCGGGCGGCATGCCGCGCCAGCGGAGCAGCCTCCGGTCCGGGAAAAGAAGCCGGCCAGAGACAAAAAGCCGGTGAAAAATAAAAAGCCTGCCCCGGAGAGGAAATCGCTCGAGGAGCTGAAGCAGGAGCTGATGGAGGACCGCCCGTCCCGACTCAGGAGGCGGAGCGTTCTCATCGGCCTCGTCATCGTTTTCGCCCTGCTGCTGATCATGGGCCTGTCCCTGCGCGGCGCGACGGCGGAGCGGCACTACGAGGAGCACCTGCGCGCCGCGGAGGAGAGCTATCGCGCCGGGGAATATGACAGCGCGCTCGGCCATCTGCGCCAGGCGGCAGCGATCCAGGACAGCCAGGAGATCCGGCTGCGGATGGTCGACTGCTACGAGGCGCTGGGCAACTACGACAAGGCGCTGGAGCTGCTGCGCGCCATGGATCTGCGCGACGAGTCGATCCGCATGCGGATCGGTCTGCTGGAAGACGCCAAGGAGCTGGAGCGCCAGGCGGGCAAGATCACGATCGCCGGCATGGAGTACGACCGCAGCGTTAGCTCGCTGATCATCCGGCGCACGACGCTGAACGAGCAGGATCTGAAAAGCGTGGCGGCCTTGTACGGACTCAGCAGCCTGAGCCTTACGGAGGACGGTCTGCGCGATCTCTCCGCGCTCTCCGGGCTCGGCGGCCTGACGATGCTGGATCTGAGCGGCAACGAGATCGACGACGTCGCGCCGCTGGCCTCGCTGAGCGGACTGCGGACCCTGTATCTGGACAAAAACCCGATCCGCGACTTTACGCCGCTCTATGCGCTGACCGAGCTTAAAATGCTGAGCATCCGCGACATCGAGATCTCCGAGGCGCAGCTGAAGGAGCTCTCGGAGGCCCTGCCGAACTGCGCGATCCACAGCGAGACCGCGGTGGCGGAGGCGAAGGAGCTGACGCTGGGCGGCGTGACCTTCAGCGAGGAAGTGACCGAGCTTGATCTGAGCGGGCGGCAGCTGAGCGATATCTCCGCGCTGTCCGTCTGCCGTCAGCTGACGAAGCTGGATCTGAGCGGCAACGAGATCGTCGATCTGACCCCGCTGATGGATCTGCCCTATCTGACCGAGCTCAATATCGCCGGCAACCGGGTCGCGGACCTGCGCCCGCTGATGGCGATGAAGTCGCTGCAGCTTCTGGATCTGAGCGGCAACGAGATAGGCACGACGGCCGCGCTCAGCAATCTGACTGAGCTGCGGGAGCTCAGGCTCTCCGGCAACGAGCTGCACGATCTCAGCGGGCTCGCCCCTCTCTATCTGCTGGAAAAGCTGGATCTGGAGAACGCCTGGCTGCACAACGAGGATCTGCAGGCGCTGAGCGCGCTCTATTCGCTCAGGGAGCTGAATATCAAGGAAAACCCGGAGCTGACGGGCGAGGCGGTGGAAGAGCTCAAGCGCAGCCTGCCCGACTGCTACTTTGAAACCTCCCGCCTGGTGTATACGGTGGAGCTCCACGGGGAGCGCTACCGGATGGACCTGACGGTGCTCGATCTGAGCGGCTTCGGCGAGGCCTTCGATTTGTCCGAGATCGTCCGGATCCCGGCGCTGGAAAAGCTCGATCTGAGCGGCAACAACCTGGAGTCAATCTACGACCTCCAGTCTCTCGAAAAACTGCGCGAGCTGGATCTGTCGGACAATCTGATCTTCGACGTGACGCCGCTGGCCTATATGTCCAATCTGGAGAAGCTGGACCTTTCGAACAACCGCCTCACCTCCGTCACCGCCCTGCTCAATCTGAGCGGGCTGAAGGAGCTGGACATCCGCGGCAACGAAGAACTGACGCCGGAGATGATCGAGCGTCTGGAGCGGACGCTGCCCGCCTGCAAGATCCTTCACGACTGAGCGCCCTTACGGCCCGCCGCGCAGACGGTAGGCGCGGTTCATCGCAGCCGCCCGGCCCGACAGCAGCAGGAGCGAGATCAGGTTCGGGAGCGCCATCAGGCCGTTGAGCGCGTCCGAAAGCGCCCACATCAGCCGCCCGGAGCCGAGCGCGCCGACCAGGCAGACCGCCGCAAATACCGCGCGGAATGCCGCAGCCGCCCGACCGCCCAGCAGCCAGCCCCAGCAGAGCTCGCCGTAATAGCCCCAGCCGATAATGCTCGACAGGGCGAAAAACAGCAGACAGAAGGGGACGACGCGGCCGCCCGCCCGGCCGGGCAGCATCCGGCCGAGCGCGGCGGAGGCAGCCTCGCTGTAGCTGCCATAGGCCGCCGCGTCCTCCGGCCCCAGGCCGAGGCCGGACAGCAGAACGACCAGCGCCGTCAGCGTGCAGATCACAAAGGTGTCCAGAAAGACCTCGACCACGCCCCAGGCCGCCTGCCCGCAGGGCTCGCGGCAGGAGGAGGCGGCGTGGGCCATCGGCGCGGAGCCGAGCCCGGCCTCGTTGGAAAAGATCCCGCGGGAGAAGCCCTGGCGCAGCGCGCCGAAGCAGATCCCGCCGCCCGCCGCGCGCGGGCAGAAGGCGCTTCGGACGATCAGCCGGAAGAGCGCGGGCAGCTCCCGCGCGTGCAGGATCAGCACCGGCAGCACCGCCGCCAGATACAGCCCCGCCATCAGCGGCACCGCGAGGCCCGTGAAGCTTCCGATCCGCCGCCCGCCGCCCCAAAGGACGGCCGCGACGGTCACGCAGAGGAGCAGCCCCGCCAGCAGGGGAGGAGCGCCGAAGAGCGATCCGGCCGCTGCGGCGATCTCGCTGCTCTGCGCGATGTTCCCGATCCCGAAGCAGGCGAGCCCGCCGCAGAGGGCGAAAGCCGCGGCCAGCGGCCTGTATGCCGCGCCGAGCCCGCGCTCGATCGTGTACATCGGTCCGCCGCGCGGCGGATCCCCGTCCGCCCGGTAACGGACGGCCAGCGCAATCTCCGCGTATTTGGTGCCCATGCCGAAAAAGGCCGCGACCCACATCCAGAACACCGCGCCCGGCCCGCCGAGCAGGACCGCGCCGGTCACCCCGGCGATGTTCCCGGTGCCGACGGTCCCGGCCAGGGCCGTGGTCAGCGCCTGATAGGGCGGGATCCCGCCGTCGTCCGGCCCGCCGCGCCGCAGCTTTCCGAAGCTGTCGCGCAGGACGGTACGCAGCTGCAGAAGCTGCGGGAAGCCGCAGCGCAGCGAGAGAAAAACGCCCGTCCCGAAGAGCAGCGCCAGCATGCCGGGCCCCCAGACGAGCGTGCGAAGGTTTTCAACAAGCGCTTCGATCCCGCTCATGCGCCGCCTCCGTTTCCGTACCTAGGGATTATTTCATCCGCGCTTCCTTAGGCTGTGCCGCGCGCGGTTTTAACAAACAGCTTTTGACAGGAGAAGACGAATGCTTGACTGGTTGATGAACAGCACGGTCGGCAGGATGCTGCAGACCTTTATGATATCGATGGTGCCGGTGGCGGAGCTGCGCGTGGGGATTCCCTACGGCGTGTCTCTCGGCCTGGGCTACAAGGCCTCGGCCCTGGCCGCCGTCCTCGGCAATCTCTTCCCGGTGCCGATCATCATCGCCTATGTGCGGCGGGTCTTCGCATGGCTGCGGCGAAAAAGCGCAAAGCTGGACGCCTGGATCAGCGGCATGGAGAACAAGGCGGAGAGCAAGGGCGAAAAAGTCCGCCGCTACGGCGCGATCGGCCTGATCCTCCTGGTGGCGATCCCGCTGCCGGGCACCGGCGCATGGACCGGCGCGCTGGTAGCGGCGGTACTGGGACTGCGGACAAGAGAGGCTATCATCCCCATCGGCCTCGGCGTGCTGATCGCGGCGGCCATCGTCATCGGCGTGACCTACGGCGTGAACTATATCTTTTAATATGTCTGCGAAAAGATAAAAATGATCGCGGGAACCGATGGTTCCCGCGATCATTTTATTGTTGCGATCCGGCCTCAGTCCGGCAGGACCTCCGACCAGTAGTGCTGCTGATAGATGTCGGTGAAGCGGTAGAGGATGCGGAGATTGCCGTCCAGCCTCAGGTCGCTGACGACAAGCCCGCCGCTGACCGTCAGCGCCTCGCCGAGCATGTAGCTGTCCTGATAGACGCCGTCGTAGGAGTAGAAGTCGCACAGGAAGTCGAGCACGTCGCCGTCCTGCAGCTCGATCAGGCCGCGGGCAAGGGTCTCGGTCTCGCCTTCGGCATAGGCGGGCTGCGCGCCGGCCACGAAGCCGGAGGGATGCTCGTCGTCGAAGATCAGGATCAGGCGCACCTGCTCGCCGTTGAGCAGGGCGGGGACATAGCCCATCATATAGCTGCCTTCGTCGCTTTCAGCGGAGCCCATGTAGTAGTAGGCCACGGTCTGGCCGTTGATGCCGAGCCAGGCGCCGCTGCGGTCGGGCAGGAGGTTGCCGTAATCGTCAAAGCCGAACACGTTGTCCAGGCCCAGGTCGACATAGCCCTCGCCGTCGTCGTAGAAGACGTTGAGCGCGACGTCCTGCACATAGCTCCACTGTGTCTCATCCAGGGAGATGACCCAGTCGCCGTCGGCGTTGCGCTGCCAGAAGAGCAGGTCGGGGTTCAGGCGGTTTTCGGCCAGATACGCGGCCGCGCTGTCGATATCCGGCATCGAGCGGCCGCTGAAGAAGCCGCTGCTGCCGAGGCCGAGCAGGCTGCTCATGTCGCCGGACATCGCAGCATTGAGCAGGCTGCTGATATCGCCGAGCCCGGTGCTGCTCGAGGAGCTGCCGGCGCTGTAGTTGCCGATCAGCGAGGCGTAGGGGTTGTTGCCGGTGCCGCCGGTGCTGACCTGGCCGCCGGCCTCCATGCTGGCGAAGGCGCGGATGCAGTCCGAATAGCTCTCGTCCATGCCCATCGCGTCGTAGGCCTTCACGGCCTGATCGACGGTGGACAGCTTCTTGAGCGGGAAGTAGACCGACAGGCCGTAAGCGTTGGTGACGCTCGAGCCGGTGCGGTTGTACTTGACCGCGCTGCGCAGGGTATCGGCCAGGACCTCGCCCTCGTTGCTGCCGACGCGCTGTGCAAAGTCCACGAAGTCGATCTGGTCGATCTTGGTGGAGCTTGCGAATTCCTTCGTGTTGCCGCGGGCGGTGGAGACGGTCTTGTACTCGCCGCCGGTGATCATGCCCGTCAGATCCTCGGAGAAGGCCTTCATGTCCGCGGGCAGGGTCTCGCCCAGCTCGGCCAGGTCGACGACGGAGAGGGTCGTGGCCTGTCCGGGGCACTTCTGGTTGCAGTAGGAGATGAAATCGTCCACGATCTGCTTGCCGACGTCGAGCGTGGGCATGCCGGGATTCGACGAAAGCGCGGTCAGCCAGTTGGTGTAGTACCAGCCGACGCCGGGCTCGGTCTCCTCGGAGGCGATCATGTAGTCGGCGTACTCGGCGAGCATCGAGGCGTTCTCAACGGTGGCCATCAGGCAGGCGTCAAAGCCGATGAAGTCGTACTTCACGCCGCTGGCCTTCAGCGCCTGGGAGAGAGAGGCGAGCGACATCGAGCCGCTGTTCTGATACCTCTCGTCGTAGCCGTAGCCGGAGATCGAGCCGCCGCCGTGGTCCCAGAGGATCAGAATGTAGCGGTTGGCGGGATAGTTGGCGGTGCCGTAGCGCAGGAAGCTCAGAAGCGTGTTCGGGTCGGTCATCGAGCCGCTGCCGGCGTTCGTACCGGTATCCTTCAGATAGCCGTCGCGCAGCTCGAAGATCTGGTTGACCCTTGTGCTGATGTTTGGCGTCTGCCACTGGCGGCAGCCGCCGGTGCAGATCACCAGGTTCAGGTTGCTGCTGAACTTGGCCGCCGCCATCTCGGCCATGTCGCGGGAAGCCATGGCGCTGCGCGACTCGAGGTCGGTGCCGCACATGTATACCAGCACGGTCACCTGGTCCTTGCCGTCGCCGCGGATCTGGGTGTACTTTTCGCGCGCGTCGGGCGAGACGCTGCGGTCGAGCTTGCCGGTGTTGGCCGTGCTCGTCCAGGTGCTGCTGCTTCCGCCGCCGCTCCAGCTGCTGCCGCCGCCGAACAGGAGATCGGCGATGGAACCGGTGCCGGTGCCGGTCTGCATGTTCTGGCCGGTCGAGCCGCTCTGCGTTCCGGTGCCGGTTTGGCTGCCCGTGCCGGGGAGCAGGGAATCGTAGGAGCCGGTCGAGCCGCTCTGCGTGCCCGTGTCGCCGCTGCCGCCGCCGAGGATGTTCAGGAGCCCGCCGCCCCCGCCGAAGACGAGCACGGCGACGATGATAATGATGATCAGAAGCGGGCTGCGGCCGCCGGAAGCGCGGGTGCCGCCGCCGGAGGAATAGCCGCGCGGACCGCCGCCGGAGCTCTGCCCCGTCGGGCTGCTTCCGCTGCCGACCGGGCCGGTGCCCAGCCCCTCGCCGCGGCGATGGACCCCGGCGCTCTGGCCGGTGACATTTCTTTCTCTGCCTTTCGGTCTGTTGTCAGGCATGATGATCGCTCCTTTTCCTTACTTTTTCAGATGGAGAAGATGCCGCGGCAGGTGACAGTAGCCCGTCGGGTTCTTGTCCAGGTATTTCTGATGGTATTCCTCCGCCGGATAGAAGTTCTGCAGCGGCAGCAACTCAACGGCGAGCTTCTGCCCGCGCGCTTCCTCCTCCCGGCGCATGCGTGCCTCGATCTCCGGCAGCTGGGAGGGCTCGGTGTAGTAGATCCCGCTGCGGTACTGGACGCCGGCGTCCGGCCCCTGGCGGTTGACCGACAGCGGATCGACGGCGAGGAAGAACATGTCCAGCAGCTCGGTCAGGCTGATGCGCGCCTCGTCGTAGACGATGCGGACGGTCTCGGCATGGCCGCTGCTCGCGCAGACCTGCTGGTAGCTGGGGGTTTCGGTGGGGCCGTTGGCATAGCCCACCTCGGTTTCCGTTACGCCGTCGAACTGATCGAAGAACTTCTGCGTTCCCCAGAAGCAGCCGCCGGCCAGATAGATCGTTTTCATCCTCGTCCCTCCTCGTTTTCCGCTGTTCCTACTATAATCTTATTTTTCCGCTTTGGCAAGTATTTCGCGCCTCAGGTGATGATCTTCTCGAAGGCGTTGAGCAGGAGGTCGCGGTAGACGATGTCCGTCCGCAGCCGAAAGCCCTGCTTTTCCCAGAAGGCGTTGCCGCCCTCGTTGTCCGCGAAGGCGATCAGCGCGCATTTGCTCACGCCCATGGCCCGCAGCGCCTCCGTCGTCGCGCGCACCAGCGCCGCGCCGATGCCGCGCCCCTGCCGGTCGGGCCGGACGGCGGTGTGGTAGATATAGCCGCGCCGCCCGTCGTAGCCGGTCATGATCACGCCGACGAGCTCGCCGTCCTCCTCGGCGGCGAAGCAGGTGTCGGGGTTTCGCCGCAGGAAGCGGGCAAGCCCCTCCCGCGAGTCGTCCCGGTCGTTCAGCGCGAGGCCCGGGCAGGACAGCCACAGCCGGTAAACCCGGTCGTAATCCGCCGGATCGAGCGTTCGGATCTTCATGTTTCCACCTCCTGATATCGGTATTCCATGCCGTAAGTCCCCTCGTCCGGCGCGTCCCGCAGCCAGTCGCGCCCCGGCTCGCCGACGATGCGGAAGCCGCAGCGCTCGTGCGTGCGCAGGGAGGGGAGGTTTTTGACGCCGACGCAGTCGCAGAGCCGGAAGGGCCCGCGCGCCTTCAGCCCGGCGATCACGCCCTCCAGCAGCCGCGCGGCGCAGCCCTCGCGGCGGCGCGCCGGATCGGTCTCCAGCGCCTCGATGTAATACAGCCCCTCGCGCACCGGATATAGCCGCAGGGCGCTCAGCCATTCGCCGTCCTCCTCCAGCACCCGGTACTCGTTGCCCTCTTTGGCAAAGAAGTCCCCGCGCAGGTAGTCCAGAAAGCCCTGCTCGACCTGCCGCAGCGCCTGCGCGCGGTCTTCGGCGCCGGGGAAAAAGTAATCGATGTTCTCCTCGTTGCTCTCGCGGTAGAGCGCCATCAGACGCCGGCCGTCGAGCTCCTCAAAGCGTCGGATCGTCAGGATCACAACAGGCCTCCCTCTTCAGCTCGTAGTGGTCGCAGAGATAAACGTAGCCGTCGCGCTGGCGGACGTCCTCGCTGCTGTGCGTGTAGACGAAGCCGCAGCTCTTGCACAGTGCGGCAGAGGCCTCGTTGCCGTGGAAGCAGCTGTAGAGGAAGCGCTGCCCGCCCAGCTTGCGGAAAGCGAGATCAAGCAGCGCGCGCAGCATCTCCTTTCCGTAGCCGCGCCCCTGCCAGTCCTTCGCGATGCACAGCCCGGTCTCGTCCCAGACGCCGGGCTCGATCTCCCGCATGCCGCCGAAGCCGATCGGCTCGTCCGTCTCCCTCAGACAGACGAACCAGGCGCAGTTGTCGGCCTGATAGGCGACCGTCCGCTCGTGCCGGGAGGCCGCCTCCTCCCGGGTCTTCGTCGGCGTCCACAGCATCGTCGCGGCCAGCCTCTCGTCGCTCCAAACCCGCCGCCAGATCAGCTCCAGGTCCCGCGCCTCGGCCTTCCGCAGGATCAGCCGTTCGGTTTCGATCCGTTCAAACATGTTTGTTTTCTCCTTTTCCGTCTTTCGGGCTCTCGAGGATCTTCCGGATGACGGCAAACCTTGCCCGCTTCGGCAGCAGGTCGAGCAGGATCAGCAGCGGGTTGCGGTTGATCGAGTAGGCGAAGCCCGGCCGCCTTGCCTCCGCGATGCGGAAGATCTTCTCCGCGATCGCGGCGGGCGGGATGCGGCGCGCCTCGACCCGGTCGACGATGTCCCGGAAGCGATTGGCGCTGAAGGCGTAAAGCCTGGTGCCGCGGCAGAAGGCGTCGAGCTGGCGCGTGGAATCCCCGAGCATCCCGGTGTCCACCGCGCCCGTGCGCAGCACCGACACGAAAATTCCTTTGAGCTGCAGCTCCATGCGCAGCGAATAGGCGTACTTGTCCAGCGCGGTCTTCGTGATCCCGTAGAGCCCCGTGAAGGGCAGGGGATCGCGCACGGCGAGCTCGCTCGTCACTATGATCACGCGCGAACCGGCGCTCAGCAGCGGCAGAAATGTCCGGTTGATCAGATAGGGGCCGCCGAGATTGATGCGGAAGGCGCGCTCGAAGCGCTCCGGCGAAATCTCGACCAGCGAATCGAGCGTGTAGATCCCCGCAAAGTGGACGATCGCGTAAAGCCCCTCGCTCTCGGCGCGCACGGCCTCAAAGGCTGCCGCGACGCTCGCCTCGTCGGTGACGTCGGCCTGCAGGGGGACGATGTTTTCCCGCGCGGGACAGGGCGCGAGATCCAGGGCGAAAACGCGATATCCGCGGCCCGTGAAGAGCTCCACGGCCGCCTGCCCCATGCCGCCGCCCGCGCCGGTGATCAGAATGTCCTTACTCATTTCTTTCCCGTCTCCTTTGCCCGGCGGCTCAGTCTGCCTGCGCGTCCTCGTCAAGCGCCTCCAGCAGGAAGCTCACCGGCCGGAAGCCGTCGTTGCAGGACAGCATCGCGGACTTCGGGTCCTTCATCCAGCCGTCGTAGAAGTTTTCGCCGCCGTGCGAGAGCGCCAGCACGAAGGGGGACAGCGTCTCCCAGGCGCTGAGGCAGAAGCCCTCCGGCCGCTCCCAGCCGTTTGCGACGAAGCTCTGCCCGGGCTCCATCGCGCAGGCGTGCTCGATCGGGTTTTCATACTGCGCGATCAGATCGTCATAGCGGGCGATCCGCTTGACCGTGATGCGAACTTTCTTCATGTCTCAAAACCTCCGTCTTCCGTGAGCCTGCGCGGCAGCCGATCCGGCTGCTTCTGCGCGTTTCTTTATTCCTCCGGGCTGCGGCGATCCGTGTCGTACTTCCCGGACCAGCTGTGGATCTCGTATTCAAACTGCGACAGATACTCGGCGGGATAGCCGAAAAACCCGGCCGGAAACTCCGGAGACAGGCGCCTGTAATCGTCTTTCCCGATCTCGCTGCCGAAGCGCCGCTCCCCGTGATAATAAAACTCGATCGGCAGCACCTCGTCGTTCAGGATCCGGCGGACATAGTCCTCCACGTCGTCCGGATCCTCAAAATGGCGGTGCTGGGTGGAAAAACTGACGATGTACTCCGTGTAGAGGGACTCCCCGTCGCCGAACGAATCCTCGAAGATCTCGATCCGACCGCCCGTGCCGCGGTTCGTCAGCGCCGCCCCGTCGTCGCCGATGCTCAGATCGAAGGCGAAGGAGCGCTGCAGCTCCCGCAGATAATCCCATTTGTCCATGCGTTTCCTCCTTTCGGCGCTTCACGAGCCTTCCGCCGCGCCCGACGGAAAGAACAGCTCGTTGCGGTTGTAGCCGGTCGTGATCAGGTAGGCCTTGTACTCGTGGGCGAGCATCAGCGCCGCGACCACATACTGTCGGAAAGAATCGGCGCGCGCGTCCGCCTCCGTGATGTCGAACAGGCGGCCGGAATCGCGCAGGATCATGCGCACGCCCTCCGGCTCGACCAGGATCGTGCACTCGGCGAAGACTTTTTTCTCCCCGTTTTTCTCCCGGATCAGCATCAGCATCTCCTCCAGCGTCAGGCAAAGGAAGGTCCGCGTCTGCTCGGAGACCGGAAAGCCCCGGAGCACGGCGTCCGCCGTCCGCGAAACAGCCACGGCGTTCTCCGCATTGACGGCGAAGTCGTAGATGAAGGTCCTGTCCTCGTTGTCCCGGGGGATCAGCAGAGGGAAGGGCTCCCCGCGCTTTTTCGTGCAGCGCAGGAAGATGAGCAGGGAGCAGACGATCAGAGAGACGAGAGGCGCGAGGGAAAAGCCGAGCCAGATCCCCAGGCCGGTTTTGAAGATGAGAGAGAACAGCGCCACCAGCACGAGCGGGCTGATCAGATTCTTGAATACGCTGAGGGTGAGGGCAGCCGACTGCCGCCCGATCAGATTATAATAGATGAAATACAGAAGCAGAAGCGCGTGCAGGGGAAGGGTGGCCGCGACGATCCGCAGCGCGACGACGCCCTGCCCGCGCAGCGGCTCGGCGCTGATGCCGAAGGCGCCCACCAGATAGGGCGTGAACAGCAGGGTAAGCAGGGAGAGGATCAGCCCGGCGGCCAGCATGTCGAAGCTGACCGTCCGCATCATCAGGCGCAGGGCCTTGTTGTTTTTCTCTCCGCTCAGGGTGCTGATCAGCGGCTGCGCGGCCATGGCCAGGCCGATGAACAGGGTCAGCAGCCCGAGGTACTTTTCCGCCATGACGAGCAGGACCAGCGTGTCGCTGTCAAAAAAGCGGACGGCGAACAGGTTGACGGCCAGCAGGGTCAGTCCCTCCAGCGCATAGATGGAGGCTTTGACGCCGCCGCTGCGGACGATCGTCAGGAAGTCCCGGAGCTTCCAGTGCCGGAGCAGCCGCAGCGTGCCCTTATTGCCGAAGAAGTGGGCGCTGAGGATCAGAATGAACAGCAGCCTGCTGACGACCGAGGCGAAGGCGATGCCCTTCACGCTCCAAAGTCGGGCGAAAAGGATCGACAGCAGCACATTGCTGAGGATGAACACGATGTTCGCCGCGGCCGAGAGCTTTTCGCCGCCGTCCGCGACCGTCATGTTGTCCAGGTAGTGCGAGACCGGAAATATCAGATAGAACAGCAGGATGACGCTGCAGTACTCTCTCAGGTACTGCTGCATCACGGCGGAAGAGGTGAGACCCGGAATGATCAGCCCCCGGAAAGCGAAGAGGGCGGCAGAGAAAAGGGCGCCGGTGAGCAGAGCCATGTAAACGCCATGGCTGAAGAACTCCAGCGCGCGCCGTTTGTCAAAGCGGCCGATCTCGAAGGAGTAGTTCAGGGTCGTGCCGGAGATGATGATCGACGACAGGAAGGTGATGAAGGACAGAAAGGGCGCGAAAAGTCCGATGGCCGCCAGCGCCGAGCTGTTGACCAGGTTTCCGGCGACGATGCTGTCGGTCAGCGACACGATATAGTTGACGGCCTCCACGATGATCGCCGCCGTGAGGATCGATCGGTACCGTCGAATGATGAATAGGGGTTTTGTCTGTTCCATGCGCTGCGTCCCCTCCGGGGGGAGTCCTCCTCAGCCGTGCCTCTCCCTCCGGCCGTCACCGGCGGAAAACACGGAAAAATTACTGTCTTTACACGAAGCCCGCAGCAGTCCAGCCGGATCGCCGCTGGCGGCCCGTATTCCGGGGCTCCGACCAAAAGTCTACAGGTTTTTCTTAAAGCAGATGATCCGGTTGGCTTCCTCAAAGCCCGTCGCCAGATGGAAGCGCAGGCTGTCGAGGTTGTCCGGCTCGCAGTCGCTGGCAAACTCCGCGCAGCCTTTCTCTCTCGCCCAGTTCTCGCAGGCGGCCAGCAGCTCCGCGGCAACGCCTCTCCGGCGATATCCTTCCGCGACGAAGACGCCCTCCAGATATCCGACCGGCGAGGTCTCCGTGCCCTCCACAAAATCATGCCGCAGCTGACACTGCGCGAAGGCGACCGCTCTGCCGGCGGCGGTTTTGAGAAAGCAGGCCGCGTCCTCGTCCCCGATCGATGCGCGGAACTCCTCCGCCAGCTCGGCGGGATCATGCTCCGTCCACATCTGCACGGCCAGCGAGGCAAGGAGCGCCGCGTCTTTTTTATCCGCTCTTCTGATCATATCTCATCTCTCCCGATCCCCGCCGCGGCATGTCCCGGTCTGCGATCCTGCCGCTGCGGCATGTCCCGTGACAGAAGGACTATAGTCTCCACGTGCCTCGGGACAACAGCGTGAATAAAAATGGCGTTATCTACGCTGTTGCCACGGTCGTCCTCGTATGGAATATGCCGTTGAACATTTTATCATTTATCAAACAATACTTATATCGAGCATTTTGTGTTTTTTAGCCAATTTTGAATCTTTTTCGCACTTGTATAGGAATCAATTACCTTTGTGTAAGTTTTCCCTTTACGGGTCATTATCTTCAGATTATAGTCATTTCCCATATTGGTGTGAATTGTTTTAATTGAGATTCTCTCAATAAATAGCTTGTGAAAAGCCTCTTTTCCGGAAAAAATCAACCAACTATCTGATATGTATGTCAAGGATTTTGGAAACAGAGGTATGGCATTATCATCATTGAAAACAACATTTAAGAGGTTTTCCTGAAAGCGAATCAGTTTTCGAAAACGAATCGTCATAATAATATCAATACCATACCATATTACGAAAGGAACATAAGCTAAAAGCGCAAAAATCGGGGGATAAGCAGCATCTGGAATAAACAGTAAGACAAAAAAGAACAGAAGAAAAAAGAATGATCCGAATAACGATGTAATCAACAACCTGTTTTTTAAAAACAATACTGTGTATTTTTTCATTTTAATCGCTCCATCAATACCACCGTCTCCACGTGCGCCGGGACAATAGCGTGAATAAAACGGGCATTATCTACACTGATTACTCGCACGCCCTCGTGGCTTAGTTCCCGCTTTCTGAAACGGTTGAGACAACAATATAGATACTAAGTTAATCTCTGGTCATGCTCAACAAGCAAACTTAAAGGACGATCCTTTCAGCATAAGCTTTTAATAGGCAATCAATCTGCTCCTCGTTCTCAAAAAAAACGTTGTCACATTTTTCAAAAATCTCATCCGCCGATTGGTCAAGATCTTTTTCACTTGACTCCAGATATGCTTGATACGCAACCTGCAAATTGTGTTGAAGCGTTTCTGGCAAAATCGTCGCTAAAACTGACACTTCTTTTTGTAAATCAGATATGTTTTCAACATTTACAAAGTATTGATCGTGTCCTCCGTTGTTTATCTCGCTTTGATAGGTCATCAATTCTGCATAGGGTGAATCAACTTGTCCCGATGCCCACAGATCCCACATCTTATTCCATCTCTTTTGCTGGTCGGAAAGCTCAGTTTTTTTCTTCATAAAAGCATCAAACAATCCCATTGATACATTCTCCTTTTTTCATCCTTGTCATATCTATGTTGTAGCCTCTACTCGGCTCGTGTAATCAATACGACTGATTCCACATGCCTTGGGACAATAGCGTGAATAAAAAGACCATTATCTACGCTGTTGCCACGACCCTCGACGTAAAGTCTATGTCGTTGGTCACTTGTTTCATCCGAGTATTTTATCAGTCTCATCTTCCTGTGAGTAGATATACATGTCTATATCAATTTCTGTTCTGGTTGCGTGACAAAAATCAATAATATCCAAAGGCGGAGCAAGACAAGGATTTGTATCTCCTACATAGATCGTCGGAACAATCTCAAGGCAAAAACTTACATCATATTCACTTCTAATTTGATTCAAAATATCAGTTTTGTCGAGTAGGTCGGATATGGTTTTTCGCATTTGGTTTTCAACAAGAACATCGTATTCCGAACATCTACCATATTCCCACAAAGCGAAATCAAACTTTGTGCCGTTTCTCCGAGTATCTCCGATTTTCCAACTTTCTGTTGGCATAAGACCTAAACGAGCAGTCGCAATATCGGGGTCAAAATCTCCGACAATTCTGAAATACGTATAGCATCTGTTTTTTGTTTCCATCATGTTTCCTTTTCATTTTTAGTAACATTCAATCTGTAGTCACAACCCGACTCGAGTGATCAATACGACTGACTCCACATGCTCCGTGTACGGGAACATGTCCACCGGCCGGATCGCCTCGGCGCGGTAGCCGCCGCGGGTCAGGATCTCCAGATCCCGGCGCAGCGTGTCCGGCGCGCAGGAGACGTAGACCACGCGCTTCGGCGCGCAGCGGATCAGCGCCTCGAGAAAGCGGCGGTCGCTGCCGGCGCGCGGCGGATCCATCAGCACGACGTCGGGCCGCCCGCCCTCGCGCAGCATGTCCTCCATATAAGCCCCGGCGTCTCCGGCGGCGAAAAAGGCGTTTTTGATCCCATTGAGGCGGGCGTTGGCGATCGCGTCGCGCACGGCCTCGCGGTTGAGCTCGACGCCGACGACCTGCTTCGCCTTCGCCGCGGCGCAGAGCCCGATCGTCCCGACGCCGCAGTAGGCGTCCAGCACCGTCTCCGTCCCGGTAAGACCGGCAAAGTCGATGGCCGCCGCGTAGAGCTTCTCGCACTGGGCGCTGTTGATCTGGTAGAAGGCCGAGGGAGAGACGCGAAAGCGAAGAGAGCAGAGCTCGTCCTCGATGTAGCCGTCGCCGTACAGCGCCTTGCTCTTCGGCCCGAGCACGACGGGGCCGAAGCGGTCGTTGACGTTCAACACCACCGTGCGGATCTCGGGGAAGCGCCCGAGCAGCTCCGCGAGGAAGGCCTTCTGGTTCCGGAACACCGGCGACACGGCGACGAGCACCACCATCAGCTGCCCGGTGGCGAGGCCGCGCCGCACCAGCACGTGCCGCAGCCAGCCGCCGCCGCGCCGCTCGTCGTAGACCGACAGCTTCAGCTTCGGCAGCAGCTCCCTCACGGCGGCGATCACGCGGTCGGCGGTTTCGTCCTCGATCATGCAGTCCTCCACCGGTACGATGACGTGGCTGCCCGGCTGATAGACGCCGGAGACGACGCGCCGCTGCCGGTCGTAGCCGAAGGCGGCGTGCACCTTGTTGCGGTAGTGCGTCGGCTCGTCCGCGCCGAGGATCGGCAGCACGGGGCCGAAGGAGCCGAGCAGCTCCTCCGCGAGCGCCTGCTTTTTCGCCAGCTGTTCGGCGTAGGGCAGGCCCTGGTATTGACAGCCGCCGCAGCGCGCCGCGTGCGGACAGATCTTGCTTTCAGGCATAAACAATCACCCAAATTAAGGATAGCACAAAATTGCGCCGCTGACTACTCTTTTCGCGCAATTTCGCTTGAGAAGGGCGGGGCGGCGTGATAAAATGGACGCAATCGGGCGAGAGCGGGGGAGAACATGGAGATCGTATATCTTGACAGGCAGATCGTCGTCGTCCTCAAGCCGGCGGGCCTGCTGTCCACGGACGAGCCGGGCGGCGTGCCGGAGCTGCTGCGAGAACAACTGCATACCGACGAGATCCGCACCGTGCACCGGCTCGACCGGGTGGTCGGCGGGCTGATGCTGCTCGCGCGCTCGGCGGAGGCGGCCTCCGAACTCAGCCGGCAGATCCGCGACGGCGCCTTCGACAAGCGCTACCTCGCCGTCGTGCACGGCCGGACGCCCGACCGCGGCGAGCTGCGCGACCTGCTGCTGCGCGACAGGTCCGAGCGCAAGACCTACGTTGTGCAGGCTCCAGCGAAAGGCGTGCAGGAGGCGGTGCTGCGTTACGAGACCCCGGCGCGGGCCGAAGGGCTGTCGCTCGTGCGCATCGAGCTCGTCACCGGGCGCACGCACCAGATCCGCTGCCAGTTTTCCTCACGTGGCTGGCCCCTGGTCGGAGACCGGAAATACAGCCTCCTCGAGGACGGCTGCGACATCGCCCTCTGGTCGCAGAGCCTCTCCTTCCGGCACCCGGCGAGCGGGGAAGCGCTGCGCTTCGAGGCGCCGCCCCCGGCGCAGTGGCCCTGGACCGTCTTCCAGAGCGCGGAACGGGAATAAAATAAGATATTAACAATCGGGCCGGAGCATTGAAAAGCGCCCCGGCCGCGTGTATAATAATACCCGACGAAAACGACCTGACGAAAACGACCCGATGAAAACGCTGTGAGGCGATAACGATGACAGTATTGAAATTTGTCCTGGTGGTGCTGGCGGCCTATCTGATCGGCTCCGTCAGCTTCTCCATCTGGATCTCCCGCCTGATGGGCAACGACATCCGCGAGCACGGCAGCGGCAACGCCGGCGCGACCAACATGACGCGCACCTTCGGCTGGGGCCCCGGGCTGCTGACCCTGGCGGGCGACATGGTCAAGGCGCTGACGGGCATGCTGCTGGGCTACTTCATGTTCGGCGGCGAATTCGGCGACCCGGGCGCGCTGGGCGACTGGGGCCTGATGGCCGGCGGCATGGCCGTGATCCTGGGCCACTGCTTCCCCTTCACCTACGATTTCCGCGGCGGCAAGGGCGTCGCGACCGGCGGGATCATCTCGCTGATGGTGCACCCGATCGTCGGCGCGGCGGTCTTCGGCTCCTTCATCGTCTTCGCGCTGCTGAGCAAAAAGGTCTCGGTCGGTTCGATCTGCGGGGCGCTGGCGATCACGGTCGCGGCGATCCTCGTGCATGTGAACACGCCGCGCCTGCTTCTTTCGATCTTCGCGATGTGCGTCGTCATCATCCAGCACCGCGAGAACATCAAGCGCCTGCTCAAGGGCACCGAGCCGGATTTCCACGCCAAGACGAAGGAATAGTTTTTTGTTTGTAGTTTTTAGTTTTTAGAACAACGGCCGCCCGGGGAAAAACCCGGGCGGCTTCCTTATGGAAGGCCCCCTTGTGAAAGGGGGCGGCGTGTCCTCAAGGCCCCCTTTCGCAAAAGGGGGCTGTCGCCGCAGGCGACTTGAGGGGTTCCCTTTCGTAGGGGCCGATGCCTCGGCGGCCCGCGTCCCCTCCGCAGGGGCGGGGCTTGCCCCGCCCGCTCTCATGGCCCCCTTGTGAAAGGGGGCGGCGTGTCCTCAAGGCTCCCTTTCGCAAAAGGGGGCTGTCGCCGCAGGCGACTGGGGGTTTCCCTAAAAACCAAAGGAAACCCTCCGTCGTCCGGCGTGCGGGAGATGCCGGACGCCACCTCCCTTCTGCGGAAGGGAGGCTTTTTTGCGGGCCGTCGGGGACGCCGGCCCCTACGGGAAACGCGGGCAAACCCTCAATCCTGTCATTGCGAACCGGTGACCGACGTCACCGGTGTGGCAATCCGTTCTTTTCTGAAATGCCGAACTCCGAATTCTCTTGACCCTGCGGGGAAAACGCGGTATATTTATGATATGGAAGCTCAATAACCCGGCTGAATAATCAATCTGAAGGAGGAATCTCACATGAAACGCCTGCTTGCCCTGCTGCTCTGCCTCGTGATGGCGCTGTCGCTGATCCCTGCGGCCGCCGCCGAGGACATCGAGATCGTGGAGATCGAAGAAGAACCCATCGCCGTCATTGACCCGGAGGCCGAAGCCGCCGAGACCGCCGCGGTCAACGGCAGCGTCACGATCAATGCGGCCAACTTCCCGGACGACAACTTCCGCAGCTACGTGTCCGATCATTTCGACGCCAACGGCGACGGCGTTCTCAGCGCTTCCGAGATCGCCAACGCTACTTATATAGAGTGCGTTTTTGAGGGCATCCACTCACTTGAGGGCATTGAGTACTTAACTGCGCTGAATTATCTGTGTTTCGAATATAATTCGGTGTACTCGGTGGATCTATCGAACAATAAGGAACTGGTTCACCTGGACGCCAGCAATACGTCCTTGTCTTCTCTCGACGTGTCGCAGAATACAAAGCTGGAATATCTGGGGGTCGGCAATACCCCCCTGACTTCGCTGGATATTTCCAAGAACACGGCGCTTCGGGACTTTTATAGCCAATATACCGAGTTCGAAGTCCTCGACGTCAGCAACTGCCCGGGGCTGCTTTTCCTCATTACATACGGAGAAAGGCTCGAACACAAAGGCGAGGGCCCGTGGAGCATTTCTTATGAATATATGTTTGATGAAGGCGATGAAGGTACGAAATCGCATAAACTCTGGTTCGACTGGGGCACCACGCTGATATACAAGCCGACGATCACGACGCAGCCCAAGAGCCAGACGGTGAGCGAGGGCAGCACGGCGAAGTTTACCGTCAAGGCCACCGGCGCAACGGGCTACCGCTGGCAGTACCGGACGAGCAGCACGGGCAGCTGGAACAACTGCACGTCCGCGACCGCCGGCTACAACAAGGCGACGCTGCAGGTGAGCGCGACCAAGGCCCGCAACGGCTACCAGTACCGCTGCAAGGTATCGAACGCCGCGGCAAGCGTCACCTCGAGCACGGTCACGCTGACCGTAAAAAGCACGACCGTCAAGCCGACCATTACGACTCAGCCGAAGTCCGCGAAGGTCTATGTGAACACGACCGCGAGCTTCACCGTCGCGGCCGACGGCGCGGCGAGCTACCAGTGGTACTATCGCACGAGCAGCAGCGGCAGCTGGGCCAAGAGCACGACGGACGGCAATACGACGAAGACCCTGAAAATCAAGGGCACCACGGCGAGAAACGGCTATCAGTACCGCTGCAAGGTCTCGAATGAGGCGGGCTATGTCTATACGAACGCGGCGACCCTGACCGTTACCGACAAGCCCGTGATCACGACCCAGCCGAAGAGCCAGACCGTTGACCTCGATAAGACGGTGTATTTCACGGTCACGGCGAACGGAGCTTCGAGCTACCAGTGGTATTACCGCAAGTCGGAGACCGGCGAATGGCTCGAAACCGGCCTGAGCGGCTGCACGACAGCCACGCTGAAGGTCACGGCCAAGAGCACGCGCGACGGCTGGCAGTTCCGCTGCAAGGTCAGCAACGCGAAGGGCTACGCCTACTCCAACGCCGCAACGCTGACGCTCAAAAAGGATCCCGTCACCGAGAAGCCCGTCATCGTCACCCAGCCGAAGAGCGCGACCGCACGCCTGGACTCCGTCGCGCAGTTTACCGTCACGGCGACCGGGGCGGCGAGCTACCAGTGGTATTACCGCAAGTCGAGCAGCGACAGCTGGGCGGAGACCGCTCTGAGCGGCTGCACGACAGCCACGCTGAAGGTCACGGCCAAGAGCACGCGCGACGGCTGGCAGTTCCGCTGCAAGGTCTCGAACGCCATGGGCTACGTCTACACGAGTGCGGTCAAGCTGACCGTGACCGAGAAGCCCGTGATCACGGCCCAGCCGGCGAGCAAATCAGCCTCTGAGGGTGCGACGGTCAAATTCACCGTCACGGCCGAAGGCGCGGCGAGCTACCAGTGGTACTATCGGACGAGCAGCTCCGGCAGCTGGCAGGAGTGCAGCGGCACCGGCGCGGCCACCGCGACGCTGACGATCGAGGCGAAGTCCTTCCGGAACGGCTATCAGTACCGCTGCAAGGTCACCAACGACAAGGGCTACGTCTACAGCTCCGCCGCGACGCTCACGGTGAATTAGTTTTAGTTTGTAGTTTTTAGTTTTTAGAAGAACGACGAACCCGCCCGGGAGATTTCTCCCGGGCGGGTATTACTTCGACCCTCCGAGGAGCCCGTGGCCGTGCCTCTGCGGACGCGGGCGGAAGAGCGCATTCCATATTTTCTGCGCGCCGCGCCGGAAACCGCTGCTTGACCCGGGCGGGTGCGCGGGTGTATAGTAAGACCATAGAATCGGAAAGGAGCGCCAGGCATGGACATTCAGCTCAGACAGGACATCGACCGTTTCGTCGCAGAGAACGAAACGCGCATTTTCGAGGACATCGCCCGCCTCGTTGCGATCAACAGCGTCCAGGGCGAGGCGAAGCCCGGCATGCCCTTCGGCGAGGGCCCGGCCCGCGTGCTGACGGAGGGCCTGAAGATCGCGGAGGAGCTCGGCCTCGAGACCGTCAACTGCGAAAACTACATCGGCTACGCGCAGATCGGGGAAGGGGAGGACTACCTCGCCACGATCACCCACCTCGACGTCGTCCCCGTCGGCGAGGGCTGGAAAGAGGATCCCTTCACGATGCGCGAGCGCGAGGGCTGGATCATCGGCCGCGGCGTCATGGACGACAAGGGGCCGAGCGTGCTGTGCCTCTACGCGCTGAAATATCTGAAAGAGAAGAACATCCCCCTGCGGTATCCCGTGCGCGCGCTGCTCGGCGCGAACGAGGAGAGCGGCATGGGCGACGTGATCTATTATCTCGCCAACTACAAGGCGCCGGTCTTCTGCTTCAGCCCGGACGCGAACTTCCCGCTCTGCAACGGCGAAAAGGGCATCACCCGCGGCTTCATGACCGCGAAGGCGCCGCTGGAGAAGATCGTCGACATCAAGGGCGGCTTCGTCTCCAACGCGATCCCCGACAAGGCCGAGGCCAGGATCCGCGCCGACAAGGTCGAGCCCGCCCCGGGTCTGACGGTCGAGCGTGAGGAAGACGGCCTCTGGCATCTGACGGCGGCCGGCATCGGCGGCCACGCCTCCCTCCCGGAGGGGACGGTCAACGCGATCGGCGTGCTGGCCGGCGCGATCCTCAACCAGGGCCTTGCCGGAGAAGGGGAGGCGGCCTTCCTGCGGGCCGTGTATGAGCTCTGCACGAAGCCCGACGGCAGCGGCGTCGGCGTACAGGCGGACGACGGGCTCTTCCGGCCTCTCACCATCGTCGGCAGCATGATCGGCGTGAAGGACGGCCGCATGGTGCAGACCTACGACAGCCGCTACCCCACGAATACCAGCGGCGCGAAGATCGCCGCCGTCATCGGCGAGCGCTTTGCCGACGTGCTGGACGTGGAAACCGACACCGAAGCCCCGCCCTTCTACATGAGCCTCGACAAGCCCGAGGTGCAGGTCTGCATCCGGGCCTACAACGACGTGACCGGCGAGAACGCCGAGCCCTACACGATCGGCGGCGGCACCTACGCCCGCGACTTCCCGAACGCCGTCTCCTTCGGCCCCGAGCACCCGGAGCGCCCCGCGCCCGATTTCGCCGGGCCGATCCACGGCGTGGACGAGGCCGCCAGCAAGGACTGGCTGCTGGAGGCGCTGAAGGTCTATATCCTCGCGCTGATCGAGCTGGAAAAGCTGGACTTCTGATCCGCGCCCGTTCCGCGCTGCCGCTTATATGCTCCCGGTCTTCGTTTCACCGGGAGCATATAAATTTCCGGTTGACTTTATCGAATCAGTGTGGTAAATTTACTTAAACGTATAAGTTGGATCCGACCCGTTTTCGCTCCGCGCAGCCCGCGACAGGTCCCGCAAGCGGAAAAATCTGAAGATAATAAAGATTTTACTTGCCAGATCCGGGGTTGATATAGTATAATACAATTTGAGATAAAATTAACATGCCGGGAAAATGCGCCGGCCTTATCGGCGTTTCCCGGAAAAGTCCCGTTTTTTCCCCGATTTCTCGCTGACCCCTTATATGTATATAATGTGGAAACACTTTATATAGTTATCTTTCCATCAAGGAGGAAAAGAGTATGAGTAGGACATTCAAGCGGTTCCTGTCCATTCTGCTCACGGCTGCCATGGTCCTGTCCCTGGGTATTGCGGGCTGGGCCATCGACGACATCACCATCGTCGAACCGGAAAAGCCCGTGAAGGAGACGGACGAGCGCGTGACCGCCGGCTTTGAAGGCGGCACGGAGCTGGAACAGGAAGAGATCGACCCGAGCACACTGAACGTGCCCAAGCTCGGCAAGATCGAGGAAGAAGAGATTCCGCTTGAGGAAGAGGACCCGTTCGATCCCGATGAGATCGTCCGTGTCTCTATCGTTCTGGATGCTCTGGCCACCATTCCGGCCGGCTATGACACCCAGGGCGTCGGCGTGAACAGAAGCGCGATCTCCTATCGTGACTCGCTGAAGCAGCAGCAGGCTGCTGTGGAGGCGGCGATCGTGTCCGAGGGCGTTTCGATGAACGTCAAGTGGAATATGACGCTGCTGGTCAACGCCATTTCGGCCGAGGTCCGCTACGGCGACATCGAGACCATCAAGGCTGTTGCCGGCGTCAGCGACGTGTGGCTTGAGACCAAATACGAGCCCCAGGTCGACGAGGTCAATACGGCCATCACCACCGACCAGATGGTCGGCGCGACTGCGGTCTGGGCGAACGGCTACACCGGCGCCGGCTCCAAGGTTGCCATCATCGACACCGGCACGAACCAGGATCATATCTCCTTCGATCCTGAGGCTCTGGAGTACGCCCTTGAGGAAGACGGCGGCGACTATGATCTGCTGACCTGGGCCGATATCAGCGCGCTTGCAGAAGCCGGCCAGCTGAACGTCACGGTCAACCAGAATGTCTACAAGAACACCAAGATCCCCTACGCCTACAACTATGTTGACGGCGGCTACACCACCGACCACGACAGCGATACGCAGGGCGAGCACGGCTCGCACGTGTCCGGCATCGCGGCGGCCAACCGCTATGTGAAGGTCGACGGCAAGTTCGTCGAGTCTGCGACCAGCAAATTCGCCGTCGGCGTTGCGCCTGACGCGCAGATTCTCACAATGAAGGTCTTCGGCAGAGGCGGCGGCGCTTACGACTCCGACTACATGGTCGCCATCGAGGACGCCATCGTTCTCGGCGCCGACTCCGTCAACCTGTCGCTGGGCTCCGGCTCTCCCGGCTTTACCTTCTCCAACGGCTACCAGGCGATCCTGGACAGCCTGGTCGAGTGCGGCACCGTGGTGTCCATCTCCGCGGGCAACGCATACAAGTGGGGCTACTTCGCACCCTCCGGCATCCCCTACCTCTACCTGGAGGACGTGGGCCTGCACACCGGCGGCTCCCCCGGCTCCTTCGTCAACAGCCTCTGTGTTGCTGCGGCTGAGAACGTCGGCACTATCGCCGCTCCGCTGATCTTTAACGACGATCAGCTGATCGGCTTTACGGAGATCACCACCGGCAACGACGGCTCTGCGTACGGCAACAGGCCGATCAGCACCATCGCCGGTACTTATGAATACGTGCTGGTCAACGGCCCCGGCGTTACTCCGCTGACGGATGAAGACGATGACAACGGCGAGACTGCGATCGGAACCGAAAATGACGCCTTTGCCGTTCTGGGCAGCGAGGTTCTGTCCGGCAAGGTCGCCATCTGCTACCGCGGCTCCTCCTCGTTCTACGTGAAGGCCAACGCTGCCGTCGCGCAGGGCGCTGTTGCGGTAATCATCATCAACAACCAGGCCGGCACCATCAACATGAACCTGTCCGGCTACAAATACAGGGCTCCCGTCGTCTCCATCCTGAAGGCCGACGGCGATGAGATCCGCAAAAACTCCACGGCTGCGGACGGCTACTACACCGGCACGGTGGAGATCACCGCGGATGCGATGCCCATTATCAACACCGAACGCGAGGACGCCACCGTCACCGTGTTCAGCTCCTGGGGCGTTCCCGGCAGCCTGATCATGAAGCCTGAGATCACGGCCCCCGGCGGTGACATCTACTCCGTTAACGGCATGACCGATACCGAGTACGAGTACATGAGCGGCACCTCCATGGCGGCGCCTCACGTCACCGGCATGGCTGCCCTGCTCGGCCAGTACATCCGCGAGAACAACCTTGAAGAGGTCACCGGCCAGAACCGCCGCACCCTCATCAACTCCCTGCTGATGAGCACGGCCACCCCGATGATCAACGACGGCGACTATGTTTCCATCCTGCAGCAGGACTCCGGTCTGGGCGACACCTTTGCTGCCACGCAGGCCAAGTCTTACATCCTGATGGGCGAGGACGCCACCGCCTCCTGGAAGGACGGCAAGGTCAAGGTCGAGCTCGGCCAGGACGCCGCCCGCACCGGCGAGTACACCTTCAGCTTTACCGTCAACAACTTCAGCGATATCGACATGGAGTACTTCCTTGCGACGGATCTGTTCACCCAGTGGATCGCCGGCGCTGACGCAGACGGCAACCTGTTCCTGGATGACGCCACGATCCTCCTCCTCGCTGGCGAAGACTTCTACGAGAGCTACAGCTTCCCGACCCTCATCCCGAACCTCCACGACGTCGACAAGGACGGTGACACCGACGAGGACGACGCGCAGGCTCTGCTCGACTACATCACCGGCGCTTACGAGGCCGGCCAGGCCGAAAGCCCTTATTATGAGGACCTCGATCTCGACGCCGGCGAAATGGACGGCGAGGACGGCATCAGCTCCTACGACGCGCAGCTCCTGCTCGAGTGGCTGGAAGCCCAGGGCGGCACCGACACCCTGCTCGTTCCCGCTGGCGAGAGCGTTACTGTCACGGTGAATCTCACTCTTGACGAGTACACCATGATGGTTCTCGATTACTATTTCGAGAATGGCTTCTACGTCGAGGGCTTTACCTACGTCTATCCTCTCACCGAGACCGATGACGGCGAGATGGTCGGCGCGATCCACACCATCCCAATTCTGGGCTACTACGGCAGCTGGACCGACGCCTCCATGTTCGACTGCGTCAGCGCGATCGACAAGGCCTACGGCAGCACCAAGATCAGCTACACCGGCAATGCCGTTACCAACTACCTGACGGTCAATTACGGTGCTGAAGAGAGCATCTACATGGGCAACCCCTACGCGGTTGAGGACGAGTTCCCGGCCGACCGCCTGGCGGTGAATGCCGACACGGCTCTTGTCAACTTCAAGTACAACCTGATCCGCAACGCCGCGAGCGTCGGCTGGATGGCGCTTGACGATGATGGCGGCCTGATCACCAACGGCACCTTCAACAACAACGTTACCGGCGCCTGGTACTACGTGAACGGTCAGCAGTGGCGCGATACCGGCACGAAGACCATGTCCCTCAACACCAGCGCTGCCAAGCTCGGCCTGAAGGACGGCGACACCTTCACGATCGGCCTGTATGCTGTCCCCGAGTACTACGGCATGATGCTCCACCCGGGCGAGAACAGGACCGCTGTGACCGCCGGTGAAATCGCCGGCCTGCTTGAAGACGGCGAGATCGGCGACGGCGCTTCCATCGACTACACCTTCCTGGTCGACAGCATTGCTCCGCAGATCACCAAGGTCGAGGTCAACGACGACAAGACCCAGATCGCCGTCACCGCGAAGGATGACAACTATCTGGCCTTCATCGCGATCGTTGACATCCTGGGCAACGAGGTCTTTGTCGGCACCGTTCCCGAGCAGAGCGAGCCGGGTGAAGAAGTCACCGTGACCTTCGACATCTCCGGCCTCGGCCTGGAGGGCGCTGTGGCCGCCTTCGCCGGCGACTATGCCGCCAACGAAGACGCCTCCCTGATCCGCCTGAGCGGTTCCGGCACCGTGCCCGTCGTGATCACGACGAAGCACGAGGTCTACATCCCCGCCACGACGCTTGAGAGCGGCAGAGACTACATCATCGTCTCCGCCAATACGGCAGGCAGCGTGCAGGCTCTGGAGAGCAGATACGGCTCCGGCTACCTTGTCGTGAACAGCGCAGTGACTGTTCAGGACGGCACGATCGGCGATTACACCGGCCGCTACATCGAAGTGGATGATGTCATCGACGGAATCCGCTGGGTGGCGAATCCGAGCGGCAACGGCTTCTCGCTGCAGTGCGTGGCCGACGGCACTTATATCTACCCGCAGAGCGGCAACAGACCCGCCGCATACAACGAAGCACCCTGGAACTATGACGGCAACAGGCTGACCTGCGTTGATTACTTCACTGTCAACTTCTGGATTGCCTGGAACAGCAGCCGCAATTACTTCTGGTGCTACACCAGCCAGCCCACGACCAATTGCTACCTCTTCGTCAGAGACGAGTACTACACCGAGGAGACCGTTGAGATCGATCCTGACAATGCTTCCGAGGTCGTTGTGAGTCCCGACGATCTGCTGATGATGGTCGGCGATACCGAGACCCTGCGCGCGACGGTGTCCCCGCTGGTCCTGAGCGACAAGAGCGTGACCTGGAGTTCTCTGGATGAGAACGTCGCCACCGTCGACGCCAACGGCGTGGTTACCGCGGTCGGCGCCGGCGAAACGGAGATCATTGCGACCTCCAACTTGACGCCCACGGTTTCCGGCTCCGCGCACGTCAAGGTCCTGGCACCCGTTCCCATCGACGCCACGATCTACGGCCAGGTGGCCTTCGGTGACGATGACGTCGAATTCGTGTCGATCGATCTGAACGACATGAGCACCGTGAACCTCTCCGGCGACGAAGTGTTCAGCTACTTCTACGGCGGCGCCCAGAGCGGCGGTTACATCTACGGCAATGACACCGACAACGACTTCCACAGCTACAATGCCGAGGATTATACTTACGATTCCTTCTGGCACGACATCTGGGAAGTGATCGACAACCCGTTTGCCCTCATTGACGGCGCTTCCATCCCGAACTTCACCTTCCTGGATTACGACAATGTAGACGAAGAGACCGGCGATCCCGCCGAAGTGGACTTCCTGACGAATGTGATCGGCGTCAGCAATGCCGGCTACCTCCTCTTCTACGATGAAGGCGGCTTGGATACTATGACCGGCTTCAGCGGCGTTGCCAGCTGGAATATGGTCGCGATCACCTTCGCCGGCCTGACCATGAACGACGGCCTCGGCCTCTACTACTACGCCCTGACGGCGAATGGAGAGATTTATCTCCTCCTGATCGAGCCGGAGATCGAGGAGGGCGAGCCCACCTTCGGCCTGAGATACATGAATCTCGGCGTTGTCGAAGGACTTACCATGAGCGACGACCCGACCGCTTACTCCATGATGTACTCTGCCGGTGTGATCGACAGTGAGACTGAAGACGGCGTCTTCATCGCGGACAACACCGTCGGCGGCATCTACTACGTTGACATGATGGCTGATGAGCTGGTGGCTCAGTTCGTCGGCAAGATCGACGGCGCGACCAACCTGTCCACGCTGTACGACAACTACTTCGACGCGGCCGGCTACATCGGTTCCTTCGAAGTCGGCGGCGACGACAGCGGCAGCCTGATCGGCAGCGAGTTCCTGAGAGAGAAGAGCGTCATCTTCGCCGAGTCTGAGGTCATGCACCTCGAGAAGATCAATCCCTACGATACGGAGATCGCCGGCGAGCCGGTTGACATCGAGGACGTTGAGATTGTCTCGATCGAAGATCCCGAGGATACCGAGATCGTTGAGATCATCGGCGGCCTGGATTCTGTCAGATCCGTGATCCGCAGGCCCGATGTTGAACTGGATTCCGCTGAACTGCTCAACCCGGATACCTACAGCGAAGACGGCATTGTTGAGATCGGCGTCACCACCCCGGGGCTGGAATTCCCTGGTCCTGAGGCCTACTACAACGGCTTTGCGACCATCGAGTACGATCCCGATGCGATGACCTTTGTCGATTACGAGGTCAATCCCGGCCTGCAGCTCACCTCCGTCTACGTTGATGAAGAGAACGGTATCATCAATATCGCTTACGCAAGCCTCGAGCCGATCGGGGAAGGCATTTATGCCGTTATGTACTTCACTGTGCCCGAGGAGAATACCGAGGTCACCGTGACCACGAGTGAAGCCAACGAGTATCTTGACGTAGACGACGTCACCGTGATCCCGTTCGTGGTCGGCTACTCGATCACCATTGAGGACTACACCAACGGCGGCGCGACGACCAGCATCGAGGCCGACAGCCTCTACCTCGGCGAGGTCACCTTCACGGTCGACGCCGAAATTGCGGTCGCGGTCATCGTGAAGGACGGCCCGTTCCCGCCGACGAAGGCTGTTGACTGGGACGAAGACTTCTACCGTTACACCACGGTCGACTGCGTGGACGACGAGGACGGCAACCACACCTTTACGATCCTGGTCGAAGAGGACACCACGATCTGCCTCGTCTACAAGGGCGACGTGAACCTCAACGGCAAGGTCGAGACCAAGGACGGCACGATGGTCAAGCGCTACGCGGTCGAGCTCTACGACCTGACCGATCCGCTTGAGAGACTCGTGGCCGACGTGAACGGCAACGGCAAGATCGAGTCCAAGGACGGCACGGCGATCGCCCAGCAGGTGGTCGGATCTGCCGAAATTCCCTGGTAAACAGTTGACAAAGGTAACATAACTGTGATACACTTACTTGAAGAATGGCATAAGCCGTTCTTCAAGTAAGTGATCCGGAATCATTTGTTTCTGCTGCGTCTGACGCAGTAAAACAAAAAAAGGAGTATCGATATGAAACGTAGTAAATTCATTGCCGTTTTCCTGGCTGTGGCCCTTGTCGCTGTGTTCTTCTCCGGCGTTACCGCATCCGCCGCCGGCATCGGCACTTCGGTCGTCCGGGACGGCGACACCGTCACCTTTACGATCACCGCAGCGGAGAGCATCAGTGATTTCGCCGGCATCCGCTTCACTGTCACTGCGCCCGATGGCCTTACTTATTCCTCGCACTCGATGAACGGCGACCTGGATGAGACCTCCAACCCCGACAAGCTCCTGTTCTCGGGCGATAACGCTTACGGCTTTGAGCTCAACAGCGGGGACGTTATCTGCACCATCGTCTTCACCGGCGCGGATGCTCTCGAGGAGGGCGATTACACCTTCACCTGCAGCATCGACGAGGCTTATGACACCGGCTTCCAGGATTACATGGAAGGCGCTTCCTCCTCCGCGACCCTGACGATCGAGAAGGAGCCCGAGCCCACCGATGAGCCGCAGCCGACCGACGAGCCGCAGCCGACCGACGAGCCGCAGCCCACCGATGAGCCGCAGCCGACCGACGAGCCGCAGCCCACTGACGAGCCGCAGCCGACCGACGAGCCGCAGCCGACCGACGAGCCGCAGCCGACCGACGAGCCGCAGCCCACTGACGAGCCGCAGCCGACCGACGAGCCGCAGC